>NZ_JAPJPG010000020.1 GCF_030825785.1 Anaerococcus sp. | reverse complement strand
CCTTCGACCTCATGTTCCCAAAACACGCGCGCTACCAAGCTGCGCCACACCCCGTCATCAACTGACTATTATAGTATACGATATATATTTCTTTTTGTCAAATCTTTTCTGCGAAATTTCAAATATTTTCTAAAATTTCTTCATCTCCTCCAAGAGAATCTGTTATAATGATACCATAAGGAGATGAAAAATGAAAGTCAAAAAGTATTTTTCTTATCTTTTAATCATCCTAGCATTGATTTTTACATCTTGTAGGCTCACGAATGATAAGGATGTTAAGATAAGTGATAAGGTAATAGAAGAAAATATAGAAGAAAAAGAAAAGAGCCTAGATGAGGATGGCTCTTACTATAGCTTGGAGGATGTTTCCTCATATCTTGTAGAATTTAAACATCTTCCCCCAAACTACATCACCAAGAAGGAGGCTATGGATTTAGGTTGGTCTCCTAAAGATGGAAATTTGTGGGAAGTTACGGATAAGGCTGTGATCGGTGGGGATTATTTCGGAAACTTCGAAGGAAATCTCCCAGAAGCTGATTATAGGGAGGCTGACGTTAACTACAAGGGTGGAAGACGAGGATCTGAGAGAATGATTTTCGATGAAGATACCAATATCTACTATACCAAGGACCATTACGAGACATTTGAAAGGATAAATCCATGATTAATATTGATGCGAATTTGTTTACTAGCAAGGAAAGATTTTACGAGATTTTAAATGAGAATTTCGATTTTGATTATAAGGTAGAAAACCTAGATGCCCTTTTCGACCAGCTTATTTACGTCGACGCTTCTTTTAGGATAATCAATTACAAGAAGATTTTCACAAATCTGGGCGACTATGGGGATAAGTTAATGCGTGTTTTCCTTGATGGGGTTAAGATGTACGATTTGGATATAGATTTTATTAGTTGAGGGCTTATGACTTATAGGACAAAACAAGAACAAATCAGAGATTTTATTGCCTTAGAGATTATTTCTGGCAAACTTAAAGATGGCGATAAGCTTTATGCTAAGAAGTTTTTTACAAACAAGTTTAAGGTAAATCCAAGCTACGTAGATCTTGCAATATCTAGCATGATTAGGGCGGGTTTCGTCTTTGAAGCTATTGATTATTATTATATTATTGCAAATGATGATATTATAAGAAGGCTTAAGGATGAGTTTTCCAATAGATTTATCAATGAATTCTTGGATAATATGAACTCGCTTGGTCTTGATTACGATAAAGCCCTAAGGCTTTTGGAAATGAGAGGTATGGCCAATGGATAAGATTATTACAATTGATAATTTGACAAAAAAATACAAGGGTACCCTCGCTATTGATGATTTAAGCCTTGAGATAGAAAAGGGTAAGGTCGTTGGTCTCTTAGGTCCTAATGGATCTGGTAAATCGACCCTCCTTAAGCTTATAGTAGGTCTATTGAAAAAGGATTCTGGAAAGATTTTAATCGATGGGAAAAGTCCTGGTATCGAGACTAAGTCTATGATCTCATATTTACCAGATTCATATTATCTTTATGAGAAGCTTACTGTAAGGGAGACAATAGATATGTATGGAGATTTCTACAAGGACTTTGACAAGAGGCAAAGTGATAAGCTCCTTGATTATCTGAGCATTCCTCGTGATAAGATGACCAAGGATCTGTCCAAGGGTCTTAGGGAAAGGCTTCTTATTAGCCTTAATTTATCAAGAGATGCTGATATTTTCATAATGGATGAGCCAGTAGATGGGGTAGATCCAGTTGCCAAACAGGCAGTAATCGATATGATTATAGAAAAGATGGGAAGGGATAAGACTTTTATTATAACGACCCACCAGATAGGCGATTTGGAAAATCTCTTCGAGGATATCATCTTTCTAGATAAGGGTAAGGTCCTTATGCACAAGGATGCGATTTCTATTAGAGAAAAAGAGCAAATGGAAATTTCTGATTATTACAAGGAAGTGTATGGCTTATTATGAGAAACTTTATCAAATACGATTTAAAAACTAACAAGACCTATATTTTTACTATCTTGTTGATCCAACTTGTAATCATGCTTTCTATAATCCTTGTCAAATACTTTGTAGGCCTAAGCTTTTTTCTTAGGAATAGGCTTATAACAGATATATTATTTATATCAAGTATAATATTTTTTGTAGGAGTGAATTTGATTTTTGTAATCAACTTCCTTTACAAGGATTATTTTACGCAAAGAGCGAGGCTTACCTTTAGTCTACCAATTACTACGAGTGCCTTCCTTTTGGCGAAGATTTTAGGCCTAGTAGCCTTTTATCTAATAAGCGGGCTTATTTTTACTATGAGCCTTTATCTTTTAGGCTACAATATAGGAGGGGATTTCATCTACTATATGGTCTTTGGTCTATTAGTAGATATCTTGTTAGGTCAAGTTTTGAATTTGAATATGGCAAGGACTCGTTTTTTGGGGAAAGTGTCTTGGATTTTTATGGTTATCAACTTAACTTCCATAATCATACCTATCATAATCATAACCCAGTTTTCAGCTCTTGTGCTTGTAGATGGAGCTCTTTTAAGATATCCTGGCATGGGACTTGCCTTTATCTTTCCCTTTGCTATTGGAGAGGGAGGACTTTACAAGATAATAACTCCTTTAGTTTATTACGTCCTTGTAAATATAATTATGTTTTTAGCAAACAAAAGCTATATCGATCAGAAGCTAGATTTATCATAGGAGGATCTCATGGAAGAAATTGCTAAAGTTAAAGAATTAATCGAAGATTCTAATAATATAGTGTTTTTTGGAGGAGCTGGAGTATCGACAGCATCTGGAGTGCCTGACTTTAGATCAGCTACAGGTCTTTATAATAGAGAAAATTCCTCCAAGTATTCGCCTGAATATATGCTAAGTCATGAGTTTTTCGTAGACCATCCAGATGAGTTTATGACTTATTGTAAAAACAATCTCATGCTTGAAGGTATAAAGCCAAACAAGGCCCATCTTGCTCTTGCAAAACTCGAGAAGATGGGTAAGCTTAAGGGAGTTATAACCCAAAATATAGACAGCCTCCACCAAGAAGCCGGAAGCAAAAATGTAATCGAACTTCACGGCAATCTCCGTGATTATTACTGCACCAAGTGTGGCAAAAGCTTTGACCTTTCTTATGTAAAAGGCTTTGCTGATGTGGTAACTTGCGATGCTTGTGGAGGCCTTGTCCGTCCTGATATAGTTCTTTACGGCGAGGGACTTGATCAAAACAATATTAGCTATGCAGTTAATCTTATAGCAAATGCCGATATCCTAATAGTAGGAGGAACTTCCCTAGTAGTATATCCGGCGGCAGGATTATTGGATTTCTACAATGGTAATAAGCTTGTTTTGATTAACAAGGACCCAACCAGTAGGGACGCCAGGGCTGATTATGTGATAAAAGGAGACATATCCAAGATTATGGATGATTTAGTTGAGGATTTAGATGAAAAATAGAGCAGGAATTGATGAATACGGAATATTTTTGATTTGGTCAGGAATAATCCTAAGTGTAATATCCTATTTTGTAAACTCTTCCGTCCTAAGCGGACTTTCTATGCTTTTAGTAGCCTACGCTCTTTTTAGAGTTTTATCTACTAACAAGTATAAGAGAGTAGCAGAGAATAGGAAATTTAAGGAAAAATTCATCGACCCAATCAAAAGCGAAATAAAGACACAGAAGAAAAATAAGAAAGACCAGGACTTTAAGTATATAAAGTGCCCATCTTGCAAACAGGAGCTTAGGATTCCTAAGCATAAGGGTAAGATTAAGGTCAAATGTCCGAAATGTAAACATAAATTTGATGCTAGAAGTTAATTTTAGCATCTTTTTTTAGAATTTATAGATAATTTTGACATCGTTTTACAAAAGAACAGGAAATACTAGTAAAAATCATAAATCATTGGATAGCTTTCGTTTGTCCAAGGAATATAAAAATTCTTATTTACTATTTTCCTTTACTAGAAAAAACTTGAAAGTAAGGCGAAATTCTTTATTAGGCTGTATTGTAATGGATATTTAATTATTGTATAATTCAAACGAAAGGGGAATGAATATGGAAAGAATAATTGGAACAGTATCAATGGGACTTAGAGCCCCAATAATCAAAGAAGGCGATGATCTAGTAACTACAGTTTTCGATGTAGTAAAAAAGGCAAGTGATAAGAAAGATATCACTCTTCGTGATAAGGATGTGGTTTGTATCACAGAATCTCTCGTTGCTCGTGCCCAAGGAAACTACGTAACAATAGATGACATCGCAAAAGATATAAACAAGAAGTTCGAAGGAGATGAGCTAGCAATCCTATTTCCAATCTTAAGCAGAAATAGATTCTCAATTCTCTTGAAGGCCTTTGCCCTAACAGGAAAGAAACTTCACATCTGCCTATCCTACCCACAAGATGAAGTAGGAAACTGGCTGATAGATGAGATGGACCTCTTTAACTCAGACGTAAACCCTTACCAAGACGTGCTCGACATGGATGAGTACAAGAAGCTTGCAGGAGATTACAAACACGAGTTTACTGGTATCTCTTACCCAGACTTCTACAAGGAAATTGCACCAAACTCAGAAATTCATTTTCTAAACAATCCTGTAGATGTCCTAAAATTTACAGATCAAGTCCTAGTATCTTCAATTCACACAAGAAATCTTGTCAAAAGACAACTTGAAGAAAATGGGGCCAAAAAAGTACTAAAACTCGATGAGATTATGACTGAATCAATCGACGGTTCTGGCTTTAACGAAGATTACGGACTCTTAGGATCTAACCTATCTACAGACGATAAAGTAAAACTTTTCCCAAGAGACGGACAAATCTTCGTAGATAGCTTACAAAAAAGACTAGTAGATGAATTTGGCAAACAAATTGAGGTTATGATCTACGGTGATGGAGCCTTCAAAGATCCAGTAGGAAAAATATGGGAGCTTGCTGATCCAGTTGTTTCCCCAGCATTTACAGATGGCCTAGTAGGTACACCTAACGAAATCAAAATCAAATATATAGCCGACACAGAGCTAAAAGATATTTCTGGCGAAGAAAGAGATAAGGCTATGAGAGAAAAAATCACCCACAAGGCTGATAAGTTGATTGGTAAAAACGAAACCCTCGGTACAACTCCAAGACAAATTACAGATCTTCTAGGATCTCTCTGCGACCTAACAAGTGGTTCAGGAGATAAGGGAACTCCAATCATCCTAATCCAAGGATATTTCGACAACTATTCAGATAATTAAAGGAGATAAAATTGCAAGAAGGTCCTTGCCCACAAGAAAAAAAACGCAAGTATTCCATTAACTCCTATATAGAAGATAGGAATAAGAGAATATACAACCATGACCCTATGAGTAAGCAAAAGAGGATATTTCTAATGAGTTTCGCAGCAATCTTTATGGCCTGCGGAACCCACTTTTTCAAATATCCTAACAGCTTCGTAATAGGAGGAGTCGAGGGAATGAGTATCATAGCGAGTATGTTTGTGCCTTTCACTAGGCCCCAACTTACTTTGTTTATCAATCTAACCCTCCTTGCCATTGCATTTTTCATCTTGGGTAAGAAGTTCACTCTAAGGACCGGCTATGTTGCAATCCTTAACTCACTTGCTGCCCTAGCCTTAGATAAGATTATCCCAATCGATGGGACTCTTACGGATAATACCATGCTCGAGCTGTTTTTTACCCTCATAATGAGCTCGGTAGGATCTGCTATCTTGTTTAACATAGCAGCAAGCTCTGGCGGAACTGATATCATCGCCATGATAGTCAAAAAATACACCCACCTTGAGGTAGGTAAGTCGCTTCTTTTCGTAGATTCGCTCTTTACCCTTGCTTCAATTTGGGTATTTGGCATTGAGATTGGACTATTTTCTATCTTTGGTCTCCTTGTCAAGGGACTTTGTGTAGATATAATTATTTCATCTATGAACCAGGCCAAGATGTTTATAATCATAACATCAAAGACCGAGGAAGTAGGATCGTTCATAAAAGATGATCTAAATAGGTCTGCGACCGTAATCAATGCCAAGGGCCTTTATATGGGAAGGGATTTTACAGTCTACCTATGCACTACAAGCAAGATGGAAGCACCTAAGTTTAGGATATTTATCAAAAACATAGACCCAAAGGCCTTTATAACAGTCCTCAACACATCGACAGTTATGGGCAAGGGCTGGTATCAAACAGATGAATTGTCTGACAATAATTAGAGCCTTTGGCTCTTTTTTCTTTTAGAAGCTTGTTAAAATATGTGAGAAATTTGAGTATTATGCTTTGTGAGTGTAAGATATAAGTAAGAGATTGTGGGGAAAATATGAGAAAATATAAAAAAATCCTCCTTGGTCTAGCCCTTAGCCTATCGCTTATTTTTTTGTCTGAACAAATTTCTCTAGCCGATGAAAAAAGCTCAGAAAGTTCTACAGGAACAGAAACTAGCGAATCCCAGGGTGAGACTGGGGAAGAAAAAGATAAATTAATAATTACAGAAGAGCCTAGTCAAATTGCTGATCCTCCTGAAAAATCAAAGGGAGAGACCAAGCTAGAAACTAATGAGACTAATGGTGATAAGGGCAAAGCGGAAGAAGAAGAGCCCAAAGAAAATCCAGATCAAGTAAAGGGTAAAGAAGGAAGTAAAGAGGAAAAACAAAAAGAACCTCCTGCCGCTAAGGAAGTAGCGTCACCATCTAAAGAAAGTACAGCGAAAACTAAGCTTAGTCCAAAATCCGAAATAAAAGAAACTAATAAGCTTGAGAAAAAGGTAGAAACAAGTGAAAAACCAAAGGCAGAAGTAAGCTCAGATAAGGCCCAAAGTAACAAAACTTTAGAAAAAGACTCTGATACAAAAACAGATGATGTGCCAAAGGCTAGAACAGATCAAGCTGAGCCTTATACAGAAAATTCAAAGAAAGATTTAGGGTCCAATACCTATCTAGAAGATCAAAAAAATGAAACTCTAGTTCTTGAAGTCGGTCCAAATGATAATAAGGATAAGAATAAAGATATAAATCTTAAGACGAAAGCTGAACTAAAGGATGAGGGATCAGGTGCAGATAGGATCTATATCCATCTTGTAGGTGTCTTTGCCCTAACTCTTATGGCTGTGATTTTGATAAAAGTCATAAAGACCAAAAAGAAAGAAGCATAAGCTAAGGGGTTGTTGCAAAACTATGAATAATCATCGTACCATCGTTAGAAGGTTCTCTTAGGAAATTTTCAGTGATGCCTGCCGGCTGATGGAGGCAAAATTTCCGTGGAGGTTCTTCTAACGATAACGGTACGATTTATTCATTCTGCAACAGCCCCTTTTTCTATGCCTATAATTAAATCTTTACAAAAAAAAGAGGGCTAGGCCCTCTTCAAAATTATCTTATTCTTGTGCTTCGAACATATCTTTTGTAGCGCCACAAACTGGGCAAACCCAATCTTCTGGAAGTTGGTCGAATTCTGTTCCTGCTTCAACTCCGTTGTCTACATCTCCTTCAGCTGGATCATAGATATATCCACATGCTGTACAAACATATTTCATATTAGAATATCTCCTTTCATTCAAATTACGCTTTTATTATACCATATTTTAAGGAAAATAACATCGTTTTCTTAAGGAAGATTTTCCTAAATTATAGCTTATATGTTTATTATTAAACTAACTTTAAAATGAGCGTAAGAAAAGGGAAACGCGAGGCTTCCCTTAAAGTCTTTTATTCTTGAGCTTCGAACATGTCTTTGCCAACACCACAAACTGGGCAAACCCAATCTTCTGGTAGTTGATCAAATTCTGTACCTGCTTCGATACCGTTGTCTACATCTCCTTCAGCTGGATCATAAATGTATCCACATGCTGTACATACGTATTTCATATTAGAATGTCTCCTTTCATTCGCTTTATGTTTATATTATACCACTATTTGGAAATTTTAAACATTGTTTCTCAATCCTTTTACCAGTGAGTACTTTTAATACTTTTGGGTATTAAAAATATAGGGAGAGCAAAATGGATATCATACGACGTCAGATGAACACAGACATCAATTCTATAAAACAATTTAATAAGGATGCAATTGATCTTGCGAGAAAAACTTTCGATGATAAGGATCTTATCTTTAATATTAGACTTATCCTAGACGAGCTTATCATAAATTCCTATAAACATGGAAACAAGAAGGTCTATGACAGAAAGATTAACTGCCTAGTCCTAGTAGATGAAAAGTATTGCCTAGTAAAGGTCAAGGATGAGGGTTGCGGCATACCTCTAGAAAACGAATCCGATTTTTACTCAGATCATGGTAGGGGACTTATGCTAGTTAGGGCAATCTCTGATAGCCTAATCATAAAAGAAAACGCAATAGCTGCGTTAATTTTTAATAAAAAGATATAAATTAACAAAAAAATTGCAAATATATGTATTTAACATCCGAAAAAGGATGTTTTTTTGTCGTTTAATATTGATAAGATATTAACATGGGATATAATATATTGATAGAATTTGTTAGAATGAAAGAAGGTTTTATGAAAAGAGAAGATATTAGAAATGTAGCCATTATAGCCCACGTTGACCATGGTAAGACAACCCTCGTAGATGGTCTGTTGAGGACTAGTGGTTTATTTAGAGATAATCAAGAAGTAAATGAGAGAGTAATGGATTCAAACACTATCGAAAAGGAACGTGGAATCACAATTCTTTCCAAAAATACTGCAGTTTTTTATAAAGATAAGAAGATTAATATAATAGATACTCCAGGTCACGCCGACTTTGGTGGAGAGGTAGAGAGAGTCTTAAACATGGCAGAGTCCGTTGTCCTTGTAGTTGACAGCCACGAAGGACCAATGCCACAAACAAAGTTCGTCCTAAAGAAGGCAATCGAGCTAGGTCTTCCTGCAATTATCTGTATCAACAAGGTAGATAGACCTGATCAAAGAATCGACGAGGTAGAAGATGAAATCCTAGATCTTTTCATAAGTCTAGATGCGGATGAGTCTTACTTAGAAAGTCCTTTTGTCTATGCATCAGCCAAAAACGGTTGGGCATCAAATGAGAAAGGAACTATAAAGGAAGATATGACAGACCTACTCGATACTATTATAGACTACACCCCAGCCTTTGAGGCAGAAGAAGATGCTCCATTCAAGGTCCTTGTTTCTACAACGGACTACAACGAATACCTTGGAAGAATCGCAATTGGTAAGGTAGAAAGCGGTGTGATTAAGAAAAATGACAACGCAGTAATCACCAACTACAACGACAAAGACAGACACCTTAAGTCAAAGATCGTTACAATCTACGAATTTGATGGCTTGGAGAGAAAGGAAGTCGAAGAATCTAAGTTTGGTTCAATCGTTGCTCTTTCTGGTATGGAAGATATCAACATCGGAGATACTATAGGAACAGAAGAAGATAGCGAGCCAATCGAGTTTACCAAAATTTCTGAGCCAACCCTATCTATGACCTTTTCTGTAAACGACTCACCATTTGCAGGTCGTGACGGAAAATATGTAACAAGTAGACACCTCAGAGACAGACTCCTTAAGGAAAAAGAAACAGACGTTTCCCTAAGAGTAGAAGCTACAGATACAACAGAGGCCTTCAAGGTATCAGGCCGTGGCGAGCTCCACCTTTCAGTTCTTATCGAAAACCTAAGACGTGAAGGCTATGAATTCCAAGTTTCAAAGCCAGAAGTTATGTTTAAGGAAGACGAAAACGGAAAGAGAACCGAGCCAATCGAAATTGCGACAATTGATGTAGACCAAGAATATTCTGGCTCTATCATAGAAAAACTCGGCCGTAGGAAGGGCGAGATGATCGATATGAAACCATCAAGCTCAGGATATAACAGACTAGTCTTTAGAATCCCTGCAAGAGGCCTTATTGGCTACAGGACAGAGTTTATGACAGATACCAAGGGTACAGGTATCCTTAACTCAGAATTTGAAGGATACGACCGTTACAAGGGCGATATGGAGACAAGAAGTGTAGGAAGCCTAATAGCAAGTGAGACAGGAATTGCTACAGCCTACGGACTAAATTCTGCCCAAACCAGAGGTCAACTTTTCATCGAACCAAGTGATGAGGTC
This sequence comes from Anaerococcus sp., assembly GCF_030825785.1. Lineage (GTDB taxonomy): Bacteria > Bacillota > Clostridia > Tissierellales > Peptoniphilaceae > Anaerococcus. Next base: position 16,049 of record NZ_JAPJPG010000020.1, on the reverse strand, counting down.
TACGAAGGACTTGTAGTTGGAATGAACGCCAAGGGACTCGACATAGATGTGAATGTCTGCAAGAAGAAAAAGCTCACCAACACTCGTGCTAGCGGAAGCGATGATGCAATAATGCTAACACCTGCTAAGAAAATGTCAGTAGAAGAGATGATGGAATTTGTAGAAAAAGACGAGCTAATCGAAATTACACCAAACCACCTAAGAATTAGAAAAAGAATTCTAGATTCAAACCTAAGGTACAAATCAAAGAAGAATAATTAGAGGTTCTTATGATAAAAACGACCGAGAGAAATCTAAGTTTTATGATTGCTCTGGCAACAATTTTAGTTTTTGCCCTAACTCTTGTCGGAGTTTTTGTAAACAACGCCTTAATAGGGCTCTTGTGGAACGGGCTATTTCTAATAAGCTGGCTTATGATGCTAGCTTTTGGCCTTATCGTCCTATTCGATAAGAAGGCCTTTAGCTTTTCCATACTTACTGGAATACTTACAGGCCTGGCCTTTTTCGCCCTAAGCGCCCATGCTCTTGTAATTCTAGCAAGATTTATCCCGCAGCTTTCAGAAAATATAATCTTGCCAAATATAGCTTTACTAAGACATAGTCAGATGATTTTCTATACGTCTTTGATACTTGTTTATTTTATTCATATTATAAATTACATAAGGCTAAATCCCCAAAGACATCTCAAAACTGGCCTTGACCTTGAAGACGAAACTATAGAAGAAGATAAGTCAGAAGAAGTAATGGAAACTGAAGATTCAAAAAACACTGAAGGAAAAATTCCAGAAAATAGGGACAGGGACCTAAGCGAGGAGGATCTAATGATCCTAAACTCCCACAAGGATCCCCTAGATTTTCTAGAAGATATAGACGATAAGAGTGGAAGCACAAATAATGAAGGAATGGAGGAATAAATGGCTAAGCAAAATATTTCATTATCAGTAATCAAGAGGCTGCCAAAGTACTACAGATACCTTGAAAGCATCAACGAAAAAGGAATAATCAGAGTTTCTTCTAAGGAACTATCAGAGATCACTGGCCTTACAGCCAGCCAAATCAGACAAGACCTAAACCATTTCGGTTGTTTCGGCCAACAAGGCTATGGTTACAATGTAAGTGAGCTAATCGATGAATTATCTAAGATCATTGGAGTTGACAAGAAATATTCCATGGTCCTAATAGGCTTCGGTAATATAGGACATGCTCTTTATAAGTATAGATCATTTAGAGACCTAGGCTATGAATTTAAGGCCGTGTTTGATAAGAATCCTGAGCTTGTAGAAGATACTACAAGTGATGAAGTAGAGATTTATAATGTAGATAAGCTAGAAGATTATCTAAAGGATAATCAAGTAGATATAGGAATTATCGCAACTCCAAAAGAAGCTGCCCAAGACATAACAGACATACTCTGTGAGGGTGGAGTTAAGGGGATTTGGAACTTCTCTCCAGTTGACCTTAAGGTTACAAACAATGTCGTTATAGAATCAGTTCATCTAGACGAGTCCCTCTTTACCCTAACCTACTTTATGAATTCTCCAGAGGACTTTATATTTTAGATGAATGTCCTAACAGCATCTAACCTTGCCAAATCCTACCCTCTAAAGGATATCTTCTCTTCGGTAAGCTTTAGGATAGAAAAGGGAGATAAGGCAGGTCTTATTGGGGCAAATGGAGCAGGAAAAACTACTCTATTTAATATCCTAACTGGAGAGATAAGCCCAGATTCTGGAGAGATCTATATAGCGGGTGACACCAAGGTGGGTTATCTAAAACAAATCCTAAGTCTCGATACAGATATGACCATCTACGAATTTGTCCTAGGAGCCTTCAAGAACCTCCTTGCTATCGAAAGAGAGATGAGAGAGCTTGAAAGACAAATGGCAGTGGAAGAAGACCCAGATAGGCTCGATACAATAATGAAAGCCTACACGGAAAAAAGCGAGAAGTTCGCTGATAACAATGGCTATGCTATAAAAAGTGAAATCGAAGGGACCCTTACGGCCATGGGCTTTTCTAGGGATGAATTTGATAAGAATATCTCTGAGCTATCCGGTGGACAAAAGGCCAGGGTTGAACTTTCTCATTTAATCTTGGAAAAGCCAGACCTTATCCTATTGGATGAGCCGACCAACCACCTAGACATAGGGGCTATTCGTTTTTTGGAAAACTTCGTCAAAAACTACAAGGGCTCCGTCATAGTCATAAGCCACGATAGGTATTTCCTTGATAATACTGTCAACAAGATATTTATGATGGAAAATGGACACCTAGAATCTTATGATGGAAACTATACGACCTTTATGGCCAAGAGGAAAAAGGATCTTGAGGTAAGGATTCATCAATACAAATCTCAACAAAAAGAAATTGAAAGACAAGAAGAAATCATAGATAGATTAAAAAATTTGGGAGGTTCCAAGAGAAAAAGGGGGATTTCTCAATCTCGTTCTAGACAAAAACTCTTAGATAAGATGGAAAGAATCGAAAAGCCGGTAGAGCTAAGAGATACCATGCATCTAAAGTTTACCCCACGTATCCAATCAGGAGTGGATGTCCTAAGGGTAAAGGACCTCGAAAAATCCTACGGATCAGATGAGATTTTCTCAAACATCTCCTTCGACCTCTACAGGAAGGAAAGATGCGCTATTATTGGGGAAAATGGTGTAGGAAAGACCACCCTTTTTAGGATAATCATGGGAGAAGAGAGTAAAAATGGGGGAGATTTAAGGATTGGTCAATCTGTAAACATTGGCTACTTCGACCAAGAACAAAAGTCTCTTGATCTTGATAATACGATCTTTGAAGAAATATCAAAGACTTATCCTATGCTAACTAACTATGAGATAAGATCCTACCTTGCCAAGTTTATGTTCTATGAAGATGACATAGATAGGACTGTTGGAGAGCTTTCCGGTGGGGAGAGGGCGAGGATTTCCCTTCTTAAGCTTATGATATCAGATACCAACTTTATCTTAATGGATGAGCCGACTAACCACCTTGACATTGATAGCAAGGAAATCCTTGAAGATGCCATCCTAGACTATGAGGGAACAGTCCTAATCATAAGCCACGACAGATATTTCCTAAACAAAATAGCCGTGAAGATTCTCGATATGAAAAACGACGGTATGGTTGAATATCTGGGAAACTACTCTTATTATGAGAAAAAACTTCGCGAGATGAGCCTAGAAGATGAAAAGAAGGAAACTCTAACTAAGACTGAAATCAAAAAACAAAGACAAAAGGAAAACATCAAAAAAAGCGAGCTTAGAAAGATTAAAAACGATATAAGAGATATCGAAAATCGCTTAGAAGAAATAGACGAAGAAATCAAGTCCTTGACAGAGCTAACCTTATCGGAAGGATTCTACGATGACAATGAGAAGGTCGGAGAAACCTTCGCCAAAATCAAAGAACTTGAAGAGGAAAAAGAAGGGCTAGACCATACTTGGTTAGAATTAAGTTTAAAAATAGAATAAAAAAGATTAAAGCACCTTTTAGAGGGTATGTATATACTAAGGAGGGCTTATGGGAACATTTAAAAGAGTAATATTTTCCGTAATGACTGTAGTATTGATCCTCTTGGGTGCTATTTTTCTATCAGTAGGACTCATGAAGCTTGATATGCTATTTGACATCCTCTACTATTTACAAAATCCTAACGTAAGAATTGGAGTTATGGTTGTAGGCGGACTACTTTTGTTATTTGCAATAATAGTGATAGTTGACCTAATCGTATCTTCTAATAGCGACTACGAATATCTCAAAGAAGACGAGGAAGGATCTGTCTTAATCAAGAGAAACTCCCTCGAGCATACTGTAAAGACTGCCGTAGAATCAAAAGGCTTAGAGGCTTTACAGGCAGCGGTAGAGATATTATCGAAAGATGAGAAAATCAATGCAAAAACTAAGGTTCAAGTTGGCGCGGGTAGGGACTTAAGTCTCTTATCAGAGGAGTTAAAATCTGAAATAAGGAAATCCTTAACAGAGCTTACAGGAATTGCCGACGTCAATGTAGATGTACTTTTTGAGAAGAGTGAACCTAGTTTGGAAGGAAATAAGAGGTAGTAGATGGACAATTTAAGAAATGAAAATCAAAAAGGATTCACTGTCTATGACCTGGAAATGAGGAGAATGGATAGGGAAGATGAAGAGAAAGCCAAAAGACAAGCTTTCTACAGGAGAAATAAGGCAAAATTAATAACTTGTATCTTGGGCATCCTTACCATCTTTTGTCTATTTAACTTCGGGTTTTTTAGAACTTTAGGAATTTACATTGTAATGTTTATAGCTTATACTATTGGTGCCTATTTTGATAGGGACGTAAGGTATATTAGTTTTTTGAAAAGATTTTTTAGATAATAATAGGAGGAAATTATGACAGAAAAAAAAGACAGAATTGAAGAAATTAACGACGGTAGAGAACTAGAATACGAAGAAAGCAAACTTATCATTGAAGATAAGGTAGTTGCTAAGATTGCAAGAATCGCTATCAATGGTGTTGATGGTATCCTTGAAATGAAAGGAAACATAGCAGATTCTATTGGATCTTTCTTCTCAGGACGTGAAGAACAATCAACAGCAGGCGTAAACGTTGAAGTTGGCGAAAAAGAAGCCAAAATCAACCTAGATGTAATTATCGAATATGGTAAAAACGCTACAAGAATCTTCAATGATATCAAGAAAGCTGTAACCAACAATGTCAAAGAAATGACAGGACTTGATGTAGTAACTATCAATGTTGATGTTGTAGATGTTATGACAAAACAAGAATACGAAAAGAAAAATAGAGAAAGCAACAAAGAAAGAGAAGAACAAAATAGATACTAATTGACAGTCTCTTTGGACTTATGCAAATAGCCTTGCTGACTTTGCTTTAAATAGGCTTGATTAAAATCATGACCTAGAATTTAAGGCGAAAGAAATCAGTAGGGTGGGCTTTATGCTTTGCATGAGTCCTTTTTGTTTTAGGAGCATATATGAAAGAAAAGAAATTTTTAGACGAAAAAACTAGACCCATATTTAAATTGGGCTTTTTACTCATATTAATATTTTTCGGCTTTTGGTATATAGATAGCGTAAAGGGCGCACTCCTTACTACATACTCTGTCCTAAGACCTATAATCTATGGCTTGGTCATCGCCTTTATAATAAACCTACCTATGAATTTCTTCGCTGAGAAGCTATTTCATAGATTTATCGACAAGGATAATCACAAGAAGTTAGTACCAGTCCTTTCCTTGATTCTAGCTTGGATAATGTTTTTCGCTATAGTGACTTTAATCCTTACAGTTTTGATCCCAGAACTAGCTAATGCTATAACTTCGCTTATAGACAACATTCCGGTATTTTTCGATAGGCTAATCGAATATCTAAACGAGCAGAGGCTCTTTAAGGAGGTAAGTGCAGAGATTAGTGCAAAGATTAACAGTCTAAATATAGACAACTTCACTAGTGAATTGAGAAAGTTCTTAGATGGGAAGAATTGGGGCCTTCTTAACAAGACCTCATCAATCCTAAACTCAGTTTCCCAAACTATAATGACCATAGTAATGGGCTTTATCTTCTCCCTTTATGTATCCCTTAACAAGAAGGACCTCCAAACCAATACCAACAAAGTCCTCCTTGCCAACCTCAAGGAAGAAAAGGTAAAACAAATCAACTATGTAGCTAAACTTTCCTATAATTCCTTCTCAAGATTTCTAGAAACGAGACTTTTGTCTTGCCTAAGTCTTGGAATAATTTGCTTTATAGGAATGATAATACTAGGACTACCAATGCCTGCTATGATAGCGATTCTAGTTGGAGCTCTTGACATCATACCATATTTTGGACCAATAATAGCAACGGCTGTTGGAATGATTTTAATCTTCATCCAATCACCAGCCCAATCCTTGGTATTTCTAATCTTTGTCCTAGCCATCCAACAAGTTCAAGAATCTATAATTTATCCATTAGTTATAGGCAAACACCAGGGGCTACCAGCCATTTGGATTTTCCTTTCAGTATTTGTTGGAGGAGGCCTATTTGGTATATTCGGTATGCTTGTATCCATGCCGATAGCTACAGTAATCTACACCCTTGTAGAAGACTCTACCAAGAGGAAGCTCAAAACAAAAGAGATTAGTGAAGAAGATGTAAGAAGCCTAAATGAAAAGTCCTACGAAAGTATGCGAGAAGAAAAGATGGATTTTAAATTCTAGGAGGGAATATGAATAGGGAAAAAGAATTAGAAGAAGCCTTAGAAGCGGCAAGGATTGTCCTAAGAGATACTTACTCCGCTCTTAATAGCCTAGAAAAGGCTAACAAATGGTCTTTTCTTGATATCTTGGGCGGAGAAGGCCTTATGAAGAGAAAATATATAAGATCTGCCAACAGGGCAATTAATGAGCTAAAACATGACATAGAAAGACTAAAAAAGGAGTTAGGTGATATTAATATCGACCTACCAGGAGAAATCTCCGACAGCCTTTCTGATAATATGTTCGATATATTCTTTGACAATATCTTCACCGACCTAAGGGTAAGATCTGAAATCAAAGGAAAAATCAATTAACTAGTCGAATTTAGAGATATGGTACAATCTCTTATCCAAAGACTTGAAAGAGAAATATAAGAGATATTCCACGCTTTAAGTAAGCGTGGAGTTTTAAATTCACCAATTAGTAGGAGAATCCTTTTTTATGTTATAATATTAAATAGAAAAATAAAAGGAGACAGCATGGAATTTTCACCAATACCAATATCAGACCAGAAATTCTTAAACTTTATATTTATAGGAATCCTAGCTGGCAAAAAGCCAGTAACAGCTATGTTTGCCACTAAAGGCAACACCCTAATCCCTCAAAGCCTTGCAGATGAAATCGACCTTGACTATATAGACAAAGAGCCAATTGATCAAAGGACAGGCTTTAGAAGAGCAAAACTATCCACAATGGCCATAGGAGGTCTTAAGCTTATAGATGTGCCTGTTGTAGTATGCAAAGACGAGATAGCAGATCTAGGAAAAGATCCTTCAGGAAACAAATTCCCAGCAGATATGATCCTAGGGTGGAATATCATAAGCCAACTTGTCTTTAGAGGTGACCTAAGAAAGGGCAGGATGGAAGTACAAAGCTCAGATCTTAAAAAGAAAAACTCAAAAAGTAAGGAAAACTTCCTAGTATTTAAGATAATCTGTAACAAAAGAACCTACAAGGCAGCCCTTGACACCTCTCTTCCATTTACAAGAATCTCAGAAAATATAGCGAAAGGCATCAAAATCGAAAACAAAGACATAGAACAAACTATCCAAATGTTAGAAATTGACGAAAAAGAAATAAACTACGAAAGCAAATTCTCATTTAAGATAGACGATAACACAATATCAGTCCCATCAACCAAAACTGACCCAGCCCTAAACGACGAAGAAATCCAAATAATCTTCGGAGCAGACCTACTAAGAAGCACTTCCTGGGCCCTATACAACCCAATGGGTTACGTGCGAGTAAACAAATAAAGATACAAGAGGAGAAGCAAAAACTTCTCCTTTTTGAGTGGAAAATTATAAATAACATTCTCAACAAGGTTAAAGTGAGGGAAGACCTGAGCTTCAATTACCCTTATATAAATATTTCCCCTTATATCTAATAGTCTTGGCTACAATTAATAAATCCCCCATACCCTTATGTCGACCGGAGCGAAGCGAAGTGGAGACATCTCACTGAGTAATCACCTCTAATGGAATTGTCACAGTGAGCGTAGCGAACTGATGAAATTCCTTAATCGAGGCTTTGCGAGTATGAGACGAAGTCGAATCCGCAAACTACCGTCGAACGAACGTGAGAGGTCTACAGTCTAAGACGACATGTAAATATCACGTAACAACTTATCTAAGCAAATATCCCAATAGCCGAGGCTTCTCCACAAGGTCGAAGCAAGGGAATAGTGGTACTCATATAAAAGTAAATCATGCTATTCCTTTTATATCTAATGGTCCTTGCCATAATTAAAAATTCCCCATTACCCTTATGTCGACTACACCCCCCCTTATGTCGAGCGAAGTCGAGACATCTCACTGAGTAACCACCTCTAATGGAATTGTCACAGTGAGCGTAGCGAACTGATGAAATGTGCCGGACTGTCGGGCTTCGATTTTTGGAAAAAATCGAATAAGTGGGACTTATTTGAAAAAATAAGTTCCAAGAACTCGAAGAGTTCACAATCGAGGAAGCCCTCGCCATGGGCCACTGTTTTGCAAAACAAAATAGTTTAGTATCCTTTGTTAATAATAACAAAGGATAAAAGAACGATGAATATCGTTCAAAGTTAATAAGATAAAGGTCAAGCTATGCTTGTCCTGAATCCGAAAACCACCGTCGACCGGAGCGAAGCGAAGTCGAGATATCTCATAATCACAAGGTTTCCCTTATGTCTAGCCTGGTCGAGACATCTCGCATCCATTACAATTTAAAATAAAATTCCTTCCTAAATCATGGTAAATCAAGGCCTCAACCCATATAATGTAGGGGCTAATACTATGAAAATAAAAATTATTTTCTTTTGATATTGATTATTGTTTCGTTTTGTGATATATTATTAGCAGATAATAAACAGAGTAAATTTTAGATATATTATAATATATCTAAAAAATGTTTGTTGCTATAAAAATAGATTGGAGTTATAGTGCCTGTAACATTATTAAATGAAGGTGAAAAAGCAGAAATAGTCGCCATCAAGGGGACAGATTCAATTAGGAAACATTTGAACAATCTTGGTTTTGCGAAGGGCAGAATCATTAGCTTGCAGAAATTTGATGGAGTAAACTATATTTTCGTTATCGATGACAACCGCTTTGCTCTAAGCAAGGATTTGGCTAAACGAATTATGGTTAAGGAGTGTTAAATGAATACATTAGATAAGACAGAAATAGGTAAGACTGTCAAAGTAGTAAAGATTTTAGGAGATTCCCCAACCAAGAGGAGAATCATGGATATGGGTCTTACAAAAAACACTGAAGTTTTTGTAAGAAAGGTAGCTCCCTTAGGAGATCCTATCCAAGTAAGCTTACGTGGATATGAGCTTACTATTAGAAAAGAAGATGCGAAGAATATAGGGGTTGAAGAAATATGACTTACAAAATAGCATTAGCAGGTAACCCAAACTCTGGAAAAACTACCCTATTTAATGCCTTGACAGGTTCAAACCAAAGAGTTGGTAACTGGCCAGGGGTTACAGTAGATAAGAAACAAGGAGTTTTGAAGGGCCACAAAGATATAATCATAGAAGACCTTCCTGGCATCTACTCTCTTTCTCCTTACACAATGGAGGAAGTCGTAAGTAGGGAATATCTTGTAGGTGAAAGACCAGATTTAATTATCAACTTAGTAGATGGTTCAAATCTTGTTAGAAACTTATACCTTACAAGTCAACTATTAGAGCTAAACATCCCAGTTGTCATCGCTCTTAACATGATGGACATTGTAAGAAGTAGGGGAGATAAGATTGACGTAGACAAGCTTTCAAAGAGGTTAGGCTGTCCTATTGTCGAGATAGTTGCCATGAAAGGCCAAGGTGTTGATAAGCTTATTAGTGAGACAGTTAAGCTTAAAGACAGAGATATTAAACCAAATAGCTTGGTTTTCGACGATGAACTTGAAGAAGTTTTAAGTAAATTAGAAAAAGATTATTCAAACAAGTTAGACAAAGAATTATCAAGATATTATGCAATAAAATTGTTTGAAAATGACGAAGAAAGCATAAGCCATCTCAATATCGACTCAAAAGATTTAAAAGAAGTTGCAAAAATTAGAGAAGACTTCGAAGAAAAGATGGATGATGACGCAGAAAGTATAATAACTTCCGCAAGATACGAGAATCTCGAAGATTTGTCAACAGCTGTCTTGGTCAAGGCAAAACCAAAATTATCCATAACTGACAGGATAGATAAGATCGTTACAAGCAGAATTTGGGGACTTCCAATCTTTGCCCTAGTGATGTTCTTAGTTTATTTCATGGCAGTTTATGAGAAAAGTCCAGGAACCTTAGGAACAGATGCCGTAAATGGTCTCTTTGAAGAAACTATAACCCCTTGGGTATCAGGTCTAATGGATCAAGCATCAATCCACCCAGTAATCCACTCCTTAGTAACAGATGGTATCATCGCAGGTGTGGGAGCTGTACTTGGATTCTTGCCACAAATGATGGTCCTATTTGCCCTCCTAAGCATACTAGAAGACATAGGATACATGGCAAGAGTGGCCTTCATCATGGACAGAATGTTTAGGAGATTTGGCCTATCAGGAAAATCATTTATCCCAGCCATGGTTGCTACAGGATGTGGAGTTCCAGGAGTTCAAGCATCAAGGACTATCGAATCTGATAGGGACAGAAAGATTACAATAATGACTTCGACCTTTATGCCTTGCTCAGCAAAACTACCAGTAATAGCATTAATCGTTGGAGCCTTCTTCCCAGAACACCAAGCCCTTGTTTCCTTCTCCTTCTATATGATAGGTATAGCAAGCATAGTAGTATCTGGAATCATATTGAAGAAATTCAAAGAGTTACAAGCAGATCCTGCTCCATTTATCATGGAACTACCTCCATACCATGCACCACGTGCTAAGTCAGTGCTTACAGATGTCTACAACAAGACAAAGGCTTACGTTAAAAGAGCAGGAACTGTAATACTCCTTTCAACAATTATAATATGGTTCCTATCAAACTTCGACTTTAGTCTTAACCTAGTAGAAGCTGAAGCAGAAACATCAATACTAGCAAGATTAGGATCAGCAATTGCCATAATATTTAGACCAATTGGTTTTGATTCATGGCAGGCAACAGTAGCAACAATCACAGGCTTTGTAGCCAAAGAAAATGTAGTTGCTACAATGGGAGTTGTCCTAGGATTAGGTTCAGAAGTTACAGAAGAAAGCCAAGAACTCTTGATGGCCTTCAACCACGCCCTAGCTACTCCAGTAGCTGGATATTCCTTCCTACTTTTCAACATGCTATGCATGCCATGCTTTGCAGCAGTAGGAGCTATCAAGACAGAAATGGCAGATAACAAATGGACAGCACTTACCATATCCTACCAAATGGGCTATGCTTACCTAGTAAGCTTGATATTCTACAATATTGCAAACCTAATATTATACAGAATATTCAACATAGGAACAATATTTGGATTTGCTGGACTAGCTTTACTAATCTACCTAATGGCTAGAAAACCATCACAAGAAAAGAAAAACATAAACTATGAAAAATCAGTAGCTTAAAGCTATCAGAAAAGCACATCTCCTCGCAATCATATATTGTGGGGAGAGGGAGCTTAAAGGAGATATCATGAACATTCAATCAATAATTTTACTAATAATAATCCTCGGCATATGTGCCTATGTGATTTACACAAGATTTATATCAGCAGATGGTCATGCAGGATGCAAAGATTGCACAGCTTGCAGCTCATCAAATCACAAAAAAAATAATCACACTTCTTGTGGTTGCGGTTCCTAGAAGTTCTTACATAAGGACATAATAATCGCAAAATAATAAGACCCACCAAGAGGTAATTTCACAAAACTTAAATATTAATTTATAAAGAATGTAAATTTTTTTACAAGAATACTGATAAAGGTTATCACTATCATCGATTAAGATGAGGTTAACATAAAAATAATAAACATTAAAGGAGAAAATTATGGCAAAAGTAGCAGTAGTATATTGGTCAGGAACAGGTAACACAGAAAAGATGGCAGAAGAATTTGTAGAAGCAGTAAAGGCAAATGGTAGCGAAGCAGAACTATTTTTTGCAGGAGAATTTAGTTCAGATAATATTTCTGACTTCGATGCCTTCGCCTTTGGATGTCCTGCAATGGGAAATGAACAACTAGAAGACGGAGAGTTTGAGCCAATGTTTGAAGAAGTTGAAGACAAGCTTGACAACAAACCAACAGTCCTTTTCGGATCATACGAATGGAACGACGGCCAATGGATGTATGACTGGCAAGAAAGAGCAAAGGATGACGGAATTAACCTAGCAGCAGACGGCCTAATTGCCTACGATGATCCTGACGAAGAAGCTCTTGAGTCAGTGAGAAATCTCGCCAAAACTCTTCTAGAGAAAATCTGATGCAGGAAGATCTCTTAGTCTTTCATGCATCTCCGGTCCTATGCGGGATAAAGGCAGCCAACCTCTTCCAGATTAGATCAACCGACCTTGCTTATGTAAGAAATGTAATAAAGTCTTGGGAAGAGGCCATCAAGCTATGCCAATCTTGCGACCTAAAGTTTAAGCTTATAGCCAAGAAGGAAAAAGGATTCCTAGTACTTGCTTACAGAAAAAGTAAACTTGAGACCATCCTAAAAGATGAAGAAATAAAAACTTTCATAAGAAACTTTGGTTACGATGATATAAATCTCGCCAAATGCCTTAACAGGCTAGCAATAAGACTAAAAGTCGACGACTTCCCTCACGAAATAGGCCTCTTTCTTGGCTACCCCCTAGATGATGTAAAAGCCTTCATCAAAAACAAGGGCAAAAATTTCATCCTCAACGGAACATGGAAAGTCTACTACGATGTTGAAAGAAAAGGACAAATCTTCAAAGCCTACAAGGAGAGCAAAGAGAGATGCAGGATGCTAATAAAAAACGGAGGCCACATTCATGAACTAGTTGGATAAGAAAAAAACAAACATACTATAATATTAGAATAACAAACTGCCCAACTTCTAGGGCAGTTTTCCTTTACCTGAAAATAAAAAATTCTAGGAATTAAAGTATAGATATCTTAAACAATCACCCTACAGCACGATACTTCTCCACAAGGTCGAAGTAAGGGAATTGTGGTATTCACATAAAAACAAGCTATGCTATTACCCTTGTATTTAATGGTCCTGGCCACTGTTTTGCAAAGCAAAATAGTGTAGTATCCATTGTTAATATTAACAATGGATAAAAGAACGATGAATATCGTTCTATTAAAAAAAGATGAAGCGAAGCTGAGCCCGCAAACTACCGTCGACCAAGGTCGAGACATCTCAAAGAAAAACAAGCAAAAAACAAAAAAAGGTAAAAAACCTTTAATAAAACTAAAAAGAGCCAATTTTACTAAAAAATAAAGTAAAAAAGACTAACAAAATTTCTACAAATCTGTTATAATAGTAGTAACAGATAGTAGGCTATTAATGACCTAGGGCAGAAAACCTGCCAGCTCGATAAAAATCGAGCTATCGAATCTTTACCTTGCCCATAAGGAAAGATAAAAGAAAAAGACAATTGCATGAAAAACAAAGCCAAAGAGACTTCTCCACAAAGTCGAAGTAAGGGGAGGCTTAAGCTTCATAGAACGCTAAGCAAAACAGCTCCTTATACGAAAGGTAAGTAGAGGAACTTGCAAACCCCAATGTCGACAGCACCCACCCTTATGTCTAATGGTTCTGGCCACAAAGAAAAAATCTACCATTACCCTTATCCCGACCAAAGCGGAGGGATCTCATACAAACTGCAATTACCCTTATGTCGACCGAAGTGGAGACATCTCGTTCGACGAACCAAAAGGAAAATCATGTAAAAGTCAAACAATCATGTATGTAAACTCCACCAGGTGGAGATTATATAAACACAGCTGGGTAAGTTTGTGAAATCAGCGGAAGAAGCCCCTGTCATATACAGGAAGGCAGACTCCAAAGAGGACACCGACAAGCCCATTGCCTGATTGGTTGGTAGTCAGGTAAAAGGGGAGCCTATTACATAGGTTATACCAACAAAATTGAAAAATAAGAAAAAGGAGAGAGATATGAAAAACAAATTATTTTCAATTTTCACAGCACTAGCAATGGTCCTAGGAATCCTAGTAGCTCCATTCACAAGTGCTCAGGCGGCTGATGACGATGCTGCACCAACTGGTACTCTATCGGCAGACCAATTAGTTGCAGAAAAACCAGCAACAACAGAACTAGTTATCAATAAGCTAAAAGCTAAAGGATACAAAGAAGGTGCACCATGGGCTCACAATGGTGGACAAATTGGAAAAGACGACCTAAAAAAATTAGGTACTGAAGTAGAAGGTCTTAAAGATGTACAATTTACTATTTACAAATTATCTGACAATGTAGACCTTGAAAACATGGTTGCTAATAGAGGAAAGTACAAAACAGAAGCTGATCTTAAAAACCTTCCAACCTTAGATGGACAAAACAACGGAACAGCAACTAAGGAAGCGACACAACCAGCAAAAACTGATGAAAATGGTCAAGCTACAGCAAGTTTAGCTGAAGGTAAATACTGGGTTATTGAAACAAGCAAACCAAAAGACGTTACAGGTGCTATAGCAGTACCATTTGGTATCACACTTCCACTTATGAATAGTGAAAAAGTTGGTGAGCACGAAGTAGGAACTATGTACCTATCTAAAGTTTATGTTTATCCAAAAAATACTACTGGTACACCAAAGATTGACAAAAACTTTGATATTGAAAAAAATGGTGATGTTGCAGGCATCACAGAAGATGAACTAATCAGCGATACTAAAGATCTTAATATTGATACAACAAACAACAAAAGAGATAAGTCAACGGCAACTAAAAATGTTGGTGACCAAGTTCCTTACAAAGTTGTAACTGAAATTCCGCAATCATCTGACTATAAAACACTAAGATGGACAGATAGCATGGACAAAGGACTTTCTTTCGACAATGGAAGCCTAAAAATAAAATTAGGCGACACAGAATTAGTTAATACTGAAGAAACTACTTACTTTACTCTTATAGAAGATAATCACGGATTTGTATTAAGATTAGCTGAAGCTGGTCTTACAGCTGTTAAAACCGCAGCAAAAGATGCTGACGCAAAAATCACATTAACTTATACAGCTACACTTACAAAAGAAGCAGAAGTTGATACAGCACAAAAGAACGACGTTAAGTTAGACTACAGCAACCACCCAGGCCAACACCAAGACCCTAAAGAAGGTAATCCAAAAGAAGGCAAGATTGAAGTTAATAAATCTTGGGCAGTTGACGGTACAGAAGTTACTGAAGGAGATAAAACTGTAGAAGTTGAATATATCCTTCAAAAGAAAAATGGCGAAAAATGGGAAGATGTAGAGTCAGTAACTAAAAAATATGACAACAATAATGTACAAGATTCATTTAAACATGAATTTGCAGGCCTAACAGATACAGATACTTACAGAGTAGTGGAAAAAGTATCTGGATACGCTCCAGAATATACATCCTTTGAAAATGGTGTAGTTCAAATTAAGAACAATACTACAACAGACACACCAGACCCACTTGACCCATCAGAACCAGGTGTAGTTTACGGTGGTAAGAGATTCATCAAGACAGCAGAAAAAGACACTGAAAAATTATCAGGTGCACAATTCTACGTTAAAAACAAAGCTGGTCAATACCTAGTAGCAGCATTCCAAGATGAAAATGCAGTAAACCAAGCTAAAGCAAATAGGGATAAAGCACTAAATGCTTATAACGATAGAAAAGATGATACAAATAAAGATCAACTTAAACAAGCATTTGATCAAGCACAAAAGGCATACTTTGATGCATTTGAACAAAATAAATCAAAATATACCTGGGCTGACGCAGTAGATGGAAAAGCTCCACAAAATGCTATAACACTAACATCTGGTGAAAAAGGTGAATTTGAAATTATTGGTCTTGCATACAACAAATCAAATGAAACATACTTCCTAGAAGAGTTCCAAGCTCCAAAAGGATATGCTATAAATGAAAAAGAAATTCCATTCACAGTAGCTAAATATTCATATGAAGGTACAAAAGATGGTACTAATAAAATAGACAAACCTGAACACTTAGATTACACAAAAGTCGGTGATGCCAAAGTATTCGGTCAAAGAATCAAGAATAAGAACTTAACAATCCCACAAACAGGTGGTATTGGTTCACTAATCTTCGTAGTAGCAGGTCTTGCTATTATGGCAGGCGCATACGTAGCATACAGAAAGAGCCAAGCTAGAGCTTAAGAAACAAGGGCTCTTTGTCAAATCGTGTTGGTAAATAATAATCAACCAAATTCTTAATCAGGG
>NZ_JAPJPG010000019.1 GCF_030825785.1 Anaerococcus sp. | reverse complement strand
AAATATTTTTAAAAATAATAATAGTAAAAAGCTAAATCCTATAGATAATTTCTTAATTAAAAGAAAAAATTCCAAGAGAACGTATATAGAAGAAACTTTCGGAAAGTCTTTATATTCAGAAGAAAAGGAGAATTTGATAAATCAAATCTATGCCAAAGATAAACACAAGAAATCCAAGATTTTCTTCACCAAGGGTATAGCTAAAGCAAATTCTGACAAAATAAATGAATTAAACTCAAAGGCTAGGGAAAGTAATCTGAATTTTTACAAAAATAAAGAAAACTTTTATGAAAGAATTATCAAAAATCTCTCCAAATCCATTAACCTATCCCTTAAGTCGACCGAGGATAAGGATTGCCAATTGGCTAAGACTGGTAATCTCAGTCCAAATCTTGCATGGAAAAGTCAAATACCTAACTACAATAAGATTTTTACTAGGAAATCTTTTGATAAGAAGGGAGATTACACCCTTGATATCCTTCTCGATGGGTCAGCTTCTCTTTTGTACGATCAAGAGCTTGTAGCAACCGAGGCCTATATATTATCTAGGGCCTTGTCCAAAAACAAAATCAGCCACAGAGTCATAACTTATAGCACCATTTCTGACTACACTGTCCTTACTATCTTAAAGGACTTTGATGAAGAAACTGATGATGCTAGGATATTTTCTTATAAGAGCCTGGGCTTTAATAGAGACGGTCTTGCCTTTAGAAGCTACGCTTCTTTGATTCCTCAAAGAAAATTAAAGGACCACCTCCTGTTAATCCTAACCGATGCGAGTCCCAGCGACCTAAGACCTCTAATAAAAGAAGGCCTTAGTCCAAACAAAGCCTACAAGGAAGAGGCTGCCCTTAAGGACACTAAGGAAGAGCTAGATAAGCTTAGGAGAAAAAATATCAAGACCTGTGCCCTAATCCACAAAGACAAGGCTTCTAATGCGACCTATCTTTATTACAATAGTTTCTATCAGGTAAAGGATCTAAATCATTTAGCAAGCCTCGCCACAAGACTTATCAAAAAAGAATTGTTAAAGAAATAAAATAGGGACTTACCGCTTCATGGTCCCTATTTTACTTTGCTTTTTTTATTTTTACTATAAGTTTAAATTTTAAAACATCCCATCAAACAAAGACATCTGGTTTTTCTCTTGGATACCGTCAATTATGCCCAAGGATTTGAGGCTGTTTATGGCGTTTTTGTTTACTGAAGTTCTTGTTTTGAGATCTTCTAAGGAAATAAATTCGCCTTTTTCTCTTTCCTTTACAATATCAATAGCCATTGCTTCACTTATATCATCAACTGCAGAAAGAGGTGGTAGGATGTAGCCCTTCCTATCACTTAGGAGGAACTTCTTCGCATCTGACTTGTAGATATCTGCCTTTTCAAGCTTAATCTCCCTTGCTGCCATCTCTTCAGCTACTTCAAAGACAGTTCTTATTTGCTTATCTCTTTGAGAAAGATCAAAGCTTCCCTCAACTTCCTTTAGGGCTTTTTGAATACTTTCTAGTCCCCTTATAATTGTAGAGTACTTGAAGTCGTTGATCTTGGTATTGAAGTAGGTAGCATAGAAGGCTTCAGGGAAGTATACCTTGTAGTAGGCAATCCTGTAACTCATTAAGCAATAGGCAACAGCATGGGCCTTAGGGAAAAGATATTGGATCTTAAGACAAGACTCAATATACCATTCCGGCACCCCATTTTCTCTCATATAATCTAAGATTTCATCAGAAAGAGGCTTACCCTTCCTCACCTTCTCCATTATAGAGAAAGACTTTTTCTTATCTAGACCCTGCTGGATAAGGGCGTTCATTATATCATCACGGGTAGAGATAATCTCGTCAAAGCCAGCTGTCCCATTTCTTACAAGTTCTTGGGCATTGTTAAGCCACACGTCAGTTCCGTGAGATAGGCCAGAAATTCTTGTCATCTCCGAAAACTTGGTTGGGAAGGTATCCTTAAGCATGGACCTTACGAAGTTTGTACCAAATTCAGGTATGCCCAAGGTTCCGATTTCATTATTGGAAAAGTCATGCTTGATATCAAGACTTTCTGTAGAAGAAAATATCTTCATAACTAAAGGATCTCCCATAGTAATCTCTAGGGGATTGGTTCCCGTTAAGTCCTGTAAGGCCCTAATTATTGATGGAACATCGTGACCTAGAAGGTCAAGCTTTAGGAGGGTTTCGTGCATCATATTGTAGGTGAAATGAGTTGTCTTAATATCTCCACTTCCATCATCAGCTGGATATTGGATAGGACAGATATCAAATATATCTATATCATCAGGAACTACAATTAAGCCTCCCGGATGCTGGCCGGTTGTTCTTTTGACATCCTTGAGCCCTCTTTGGATTTTCCTTATCTGAGCATTGGTAAATTCTACTTGGTAATCTTCGCTATATTTTTTGATATAGCCAAAGGCGGTATTATCCTGGATGGCCCCAATGGTTCCTGCCCTAAAGACCTTTCCCTCACCGAAGAGGACTTCGGTATATTTGTGGATAGTAGGCTGGTATTCTCCTGCAAAGTTTAGGTCTATATCTGGCTCCTTGTCTCCCTCAAATCCTAAGAAGACCTCGAATGGTATATTGTGACCATCTTTTCTCATCATAGTTCCACAATCTGGACAGGCCTTGTCTGGATAGTCGATTCCTGCTCCTAAAAGATCTTCTTCGAAAAACTCTGAGTGCTTGCAATTAGGACAGACATAGTGAGGAGAAAGTGGGTTTACCTCGGTAATATCTGCCATGGTAGCAGCAAAGGAAGAACCAACAGATCCACGCGATCCTACTAGGTAGCCATCTTCGTTGGACTTACCTACAAGCTTCTTGGCAATTATATAAAGAACCGCATAACCATTAGAAATAATTGAGTTAAGCTCACGATTTAGTCTATCTTCTACTATCTTTGGTAGGGGATCTCCATAGATCGAATGGGCCTTGGCAAAACAGGTATCCCTAAGCTCCTTATCAGATCCTTCGATTTTAGGTGGGAAGGTCCCCTTAGGAATTGGTCTAATATCCTCTATCATATCGACGATTTTTCTTGGGTTTCTAATAACAACATCCTCTGCATCAATTGGATTTAGATAAGAGAAGTCATCCATCATCTCCTTTGTAGTCCTAAAATAATAAAGAGGCTCGTCTTCATGGTATCTGAAATATTGACCCTTGTGGAGGATATTTCTTAGGATATAATCATCCTTTTCTAGATATCTTACCGCACCCGTTGCTACAGCAAGCTTATTATCCTCCTTGGCAAAGTCTAAAATCCTCTTATTTATTTGTCTAACCTGATCGAAATCACGGATTTTGCCCTTATTTACCATATCATTATAGATTCCTAGAGGAGCCATTTGGTAGAAGTCAAATAGGTCCCTAATCCTATTAAGGTCTTTTTTGTTTCTCTCATTTTGTAAATATGAAAATAAGATTCCTTCATCAGAACCTGATCCAACCAGTAGCCCTTCCCTGTACTTTTCTAAAACAGAGATAGGAGTCTTGGCCTCCGTATTGAAATACTTCATCCTAGATTCTGAGATAAGTTGGTAGAGATTTTTAAGTCCGACCTTATCCTTAGCATAAACTGTGGCAGAGAAATACTCGTGTTTTGACTTAGGCCAGTGGCTTTTAAGTTTGTTGATAGTAGAAAGATTTATCCCTTCTTCTTCCATAATCATCTTAAACATCTTGATGAAAATCTGAGCAGTAGCTCTAGCGTCATCGCTTGCCCTGTGGTGGTTGAAGGCAGGAATCTCAAGTTTTCTTGCGATCTTATCTAGGGAGAACTTCTTCATATCACTAAACAAGGCCCTAGCCATTGGAAGAGTATCTAGATAGATTGGATTAAAGTCTATCCCCATCCTGTGGCAGTTTTCCCTAATAAATCCCACATCGAAGTCGGTGTTTTGTCCTACTAGGATTGAGTCCTTGCAGAAGTCCAAAAATCCTGGAAGGATATCTTCGATTGTAGGGCAGTCTTTTACCATCTCGTTAGTAATACCAGTTATTTCGATGATTTTTTCTGGAATAACCATCTCAGGATTTACCAATTCGTTATAAATTTCTGTAATCTTGCCGCCCTCTACCCTGCAGGCTCCGATTTCTGTTATCCTATCCTTGTAGCGGGAAAGGCCTGTTGTCTCAAGGTCGAATACAACAAAGCTTTCTTCTTCTATATTTTTAATCTCGGAAACTTCCCTATCGCTTAGATTGGTAAGAACTCTAAGCTCATCTTCTACTAAGAGAAGCTCAGCTCCTGGAAGCATCCTTATCCCTTCCTTAGAAAGGGCTTCGTAAAGATCTGGAAGGCCTTGGAGGGTTGCTGTATCAGTAATACCAACAGCTCCCATCTTCCAGTTTTTTAGGGTACTTACCAGCTCCTTGTTGTCTACAAAGCCATCGAGGTTGGTCATCTTAGTGTGGACTTCTAGCTCAATTCTTTTATCAAGGGCTGTGTCCGTCCTTTTGCCGAGTATCGCATCAACCATACCATTTACTGTAAATACATCCTCGTGAGCGTAATCATCGTAGTTTAGGACTCCCTCGACCATAACTTCTGACCCTTCTCCCAAGGTTTCGAGCTTATAGTTGTTCTTGGCGTTTGCGAAGATCTTACAAGAAATCGCATCGGTCTTATCTTCAAGATCGAAGGTGTAGATAAAATATCCACCCTTAGTCTCGAATACATCTAGTCCGTACACCTTTCCTATTAGGGTAGAATTAACTCCCTTTCTTTCGTAAAGATCTCTAATATCTATCACATCTTCCTTGATTTTCCTACCAAAGTTGATGTTTTCTACGTGAATCTCTTCCTTTTTTTCTTCTTCTCTATTTTGGATAGTGAAATCTATGGCGTCTTGGACCCTGGCCTCTCTTTCCTTGATGAGGCGTTCGGTTTCGCTTAGAGGAGTGTCTTCTCTTACTTTTTCTTCGTCTTGAGTATTACTAGGGCTTGTTTCTTCTAAAGCATCTACCTCATCATTATCTGAGACGTTTTCTTCTTCGACTTCTTTTCTTCGTACATTTATTTCAAGGCTTACGAAGGAAAAATAGTCATAGAGCTTCTCTCTTTCTTCTCTAGTGAAGTTATAGCTATCAGATTCGATCTCAAGGCTTAGGATGTTGGTCTTGGTAAAGTAGATAGCTTCTACTACGAAGAAACTCCCCTCCTTGACATCTATAAGATTATGAAGGTCTATTCTCATCTTCTTTGCTTTCTTTGAGAGTTTCTATCAAAGTATCTACTATCTCATCTTCTCTTACCTTCTTGATAGTTTTACCATTCTTAAAGAGAAAGCCCATGCCATTTGCTGCAGAAATTCCATATTCTGCTTCCTTACTCTCTCCAGGTCCATTTACTGGACAACCCATGATGGCAACCTTAGCAGAAATATCTAGACCCCCACTCTTCTCTTCTACTTCCTCTACAATTTCATGAAGATTTACTGTAGTTCTTGAACATGTTGGGCAAGATACTATATCTAGGCCATCTCGTCTTAGGTTAAGGGCCTTGAGGATTGCCTTTCCTGCCTTAACTTCCTCTAAGATATCTCCTGTGATTGAAACTCTGATAGTATCTCCTATCCCATCTTTTAGTAAAGAACCTATACCGATAGAGGATTTGACAAGGGCTTGGTACAAGGGACCTGCTTCTGTTACACCTAGGTGGAGTGGGTAGTTAACCTTATCTGATAATTTCCTGTAGGCATCGATCATAGTGTTTACATCGCTTGACTTAACAGAAATCTTGATATCGGTAAAGTCCATCTCCTCTAGGATCTTTACTTCCTCTAGGGCACTTGCTACTAGGGAGTCTGCGTTTACTCCACCGAATCTATCTACGATTTCTCTCGATATAGAGCCTGAGTTTACCCCAATCCTTATAGGGATGTTTTTATCCTTGCACTTATCTACAAGAAGCTTAACCTTATCCCTTCCACCGATATTACCTGGGTTGTATCTTAGACAATCACAACCATATTCTACTGCAGCAAGGGCAAGCTTATAATCAAACTGGATGTCCGCTACAAGAGGTATATTGGTTCTTTTCTTTATCTCAACAATTGCCTTGGCATCTTCTATGGAGTTAATGGCAGATCTTGCTATATCGCAACCTGCTTCTTCTAGGGCATTGATTTGTGCTACTACCTTTTCTATATCGCTTGTCTTTGCTGTTGTCATTGATTGGACAGAAATAGGAGAGTCGCCTCCTACTGCAACATCTCCTACATAAATCTTCTTAGTTTTCTTTCTCATTTTATCTCCTTTAGAATAGATTAATTATATCTTTTATTGAAATCACAAGTATTAGCCCCAAAAGAATTACGAAACCTACTACTGTGATTTTTTCTTCAAATTTCTTGTTAACACGCTTGCCTGTAATCATCTCATAAAGAGCACTTACTATCTTTGATCCGTCTAGGGCTGGTATCGGAAGGAGGTTAAATACTCCGAGGTTGACACTGATATAGCCTAAAAAATACAAAAGGCTCATCAGACCATTTTGGGCTTGGTTGCCTAGCTCCTTTACCACTCCTACGGGACCGGAAAGGGCTGAAAAGGCAATCTTTCCTGTAAAAAGTCTACCCAAGACTACAAATATTAGGGCGATATTTTTGCCTGTTTCTACAAAGCCCATCTTAATAGCTTCCCCAAGTCCAGCTTTTCTAAGCTTTGACTCTATTCCAAGATAGTAAGACCCATTTTCTTCCATAGGACTTATATCATAAGTTTTACTTTCATTATTAGATAAGACCTCTAGGGAAATTTCTTCATCCTTATCTCTATCCTTATAATATTCATTTAAGATAGGTGAAATATCGGTGAAGTTTGTCACATCCCTTCCAGCAAGACTTACTACTTCATCTCCTAGCTTAAGACCAGCGGCCTTGGCTGGAGAATCTTTACTAAATCCTCCGATCGTTTTTGTAGCAACGCCAGTATTAAGGGAAACTACAAAAAATATGATTACTGCAAGGAGTAAATTCATCACAGGTCCTGCAAGAATTGTAAGAAACTTACTCTTGGCAGGTGCCCTATCGTAGGACCTAGGATCAGAACTTTCATCATCCTCTCCCTCCATAGCGCAATATCCGCCGATTGGTATGAGTCTTAAGGAATAAAGAGTCTCTTCACCCTGCTTTTTAAATATAGCAGGACCCATACCAATGGCGAACTCATTTACCTTTATTCCAGATGCCTTCGCTAGAAGGAAATGTCCAAATTCATGAATAAGAATCAAAAACAAGAACATTACTATGGCTATAATTATTTTACTCATCAACTCTCCTTATAATCTTGAAAACAAATATAAAACTGGAGCTATAAAAAGCATGGAGTCAAACCTATCTAGGATTCCTCCATGGCCTGGAATAATATGACCAAAATCCTTGACTCCAGTTTTTCTCTTAATAAATGAAGCTATCAAATCTCCAATCTGAGACAAAACAGCTGCAATAATCGTAAAAATTATGACTTCATAAATCTTAACACCTAGGCCAAATTCATTGATAAAGATTGAATTTAGGATACAAGCCCCTACTATTCCACCAATAGATCCCTCTATGGTCTTGTTAGGGCTAATGTGTTTTATAGATTCAAACTTACGCTTACCTATAGTCGAACCAATAAGATAGGCAAAAGTATCTGATCCCCAAGCCGTGATGTAAAGAAGCCATACGAAATTCACATCCTCAATCCTTAGTATATGACTCATCAAAAATGATACATATAGCAAGACAAAGGATGTTGCAAAGCCGTCATAGAGGCTATAATGACCCTTCAAGATAATATACACCATCATAAACAATACAGAAATCACAAGGCTTGCTATATAAATATCAGAATTATTGACGTAGGCTGCAAGCATGATTATTGTATTAGTCACATACAAAAGCTTGATTGGAAGAGTAATTCCAATCTTTCCCAGTGCCTCTTTCATCTCATGGAGAGCTATATAGGAGAAAACCATAACCCCAATAGCTAGGGGAATACTTCCCAAAAATGTTATAATAATCAAAAGTGCGAGTATTATAGCTCCACCGATTGCCCTGTTAAACAAGTTCATGACAAGGCTCCGTATCTTCTATTTCTCCTAGAAAACTCCTCCAAAGCCTCATCAAATGCCTTCCTATCAAAGTCAGGCCACAAAGTATCTGTAAAATAAAACTCCGCATAAGCAAGCTGGTAAATCAAAAAATTAGATAGTCTAAGCTCCCCACCTGGTCTAATAAGAAGATCAGGATCTGGTTGATCTTTGGTATATAAATAGGAAGAAATCATCTCTTCTGTAATATCTTCCTTACTTATCCCATCATCCATCATGGCCTTAAAGGCGTGGACTAGCTCATCACGCCCACCGTAGTTTAGGGCGATGTTTAAGGTAATCTCATCATTATTCTTAGTATCTTCCATAGCTCTAATACAAATTTCTTTAGTAGAAGCTGGAAGCTTTTCCAAATCTCCTATGAAATTAAGCTTGCAATTTTCCTCCATCAAAATATCTAGCTTGCTCTCAATAAACTTAATCACAAGCTTCATTAGATAATTGACTTCCTCGAGAGGCCTCTTCCAATTTTCAGTCGAAAAAGCGTAAAGAGTCATGTACTTTACCCCACGCTTTTTTGCATAAAGACAAATATCTACGACATTCTCGGCCCCATTCTTGTGACCGTAAGTCCTAGGCATATGCTTCTTTTTTGCCCATCTGCCATTCCCGTCAAGAACTATGGCAACATGGGTCGGTATATTTAAATTATCCATAATCATTCCTTTATCTTTAATCTTTTCTCATTATACTCAAAGGAGCCTTCTTTTTCTATTTATAAATCGGAAGGAGATAGGATAAAAATAACATCAACATACAAATAAAGAAACTAGTATCATTCATACAATTCCCATAATATGTTTATCAAAGACTTGTTTGATAAACTAAAAATATGACAATACCCAGTTTCTTCATTGTTAACTATTTATTTTATATTTTATTTATAGTTCTTTCATAAACATTTATATGATTTTCTTTATAAATTTTAATTTTGACCTAAATCTCTAATCTACATCCAAGGACCCAAGGACTTCTTCAAAGCTTGTTTTTCCTTCTAGGACTTTGTCTATACCATTTTCTAGCATTGATTTGAAGCCCTCTTTTTTAAGTTTTTCTTTTACTTTGCTAGTAGAAGCTCCTTCTTCTCTTAGGATTTCTTTTAACTCATTGTCTACTAGGATGACTTCCTCTACAGCTTCTCTTCCTAGGTAGCCATTTTGGCATTTGTCACAGCCATTTGGCCTGTAGATTATCTTATCTCTTGGGATTTTCTTGTATTGGCTTACTATTTCGTATTCGTTATCTGTCATAGTGTCTTTCTTTTTGCAATCGCAGAGTTTTCTTACTAGTCTTTGACTTGCCAAAAGACTTAGGGCAGATCTTATTAGATAATCTTCTACCCCTAAGTCTTTAAGTCTCACTATTGAGGAAAGGGCATCTCTTGTGTGAAGGGTTGTTAGGACCATATGGCCTGTTATAGCTGCTCTTATAGCAATTTGAGCAGTTTCTTTATCTCTAATCTCTCCTATCATTATTATATCTGGATCTTGTCTTAGGATTGACCTTAAGGATTTGGAAAAGGTAAGACCGATTTTCTCATTTACTGAAACTTGGTTAATCCCTTCGATCTTGTATTCTACAGGATCTTCTACGCTTATGATATTCTCCCTACCAGTATTTAATTTGTTTAGGAGGGCGTAAAGACTTGTGGACTTGCCCGATCCAGTTGGTCCTGTAAATATAATCATGCCGGATCTTTTCTTTAGGACTTGGTCGATTTTTCCTATAGAAGTTTCAGAAAATCCTAAGAGCCTACTTGTCTTCTTAAACTCATCTATGGATAGGATTCTTAGGACTATCTTTTCGCCATTTACTGTATTTAGGCTTGATACCCTAAAGTCGATTCCTTCAAATTCTCTAAGTTTTAGGTTGGCGTCTTGGGGACGTCTTTTCTCCGAGATGTCCATCTTTGCCATTAGCTTGATCTTGCTTACGAGCTTTTCGTATTGGGAGAGATTTATCCTCATATATTCCCTAAGCTCGCCATCTACCCTGAGTCTTATTTTTGAATAGTTGGCAAAGGCTTCGATATGGATGTCGCTTGCTCTCAGTTTGATAGCATTTTTTATGAGATTTTTGATAAATTTATCTATATTTACTCCAAGCTCTCTTTTTTCTGTCATTAGTTGCTCCAGTATTTGTCATCCAAGGACCTGTAACGAATTGCTTCTAGGAGATGTTTGGATTCTATTTCCTTACTTCCTTCAAGGTCTGCTATCGTCCTTGACATTTTTATTATCTTATTAAAGGACCTAACTGAGAAATTGTATTTATTAAATGCCATTTTGGCGATTTTTTCTACATCCTCTGATAGCTTAATATATTTTTTCATCTGATTAGTATTTAGCTCTGAATTTGTGGAAATCTTCTCACTCCTATATCTTTCCTCCTGAATAAGCCTTGCCCTTACAACTTCTTCCTTAAGCTCTCTTGATGATTTGGACTTACTATCGTCCTTTAAGTCTTCGTATTTGACAGGCTTTATCTCTATATGTATATCGATTCTATCAAGTATAGGAGATGAAATCTTGTTGAGATATCTCCTTATTTCATTGAAAGAGCAAGTACATTCCTTCAAGGGATTGCCGTAGTTACCACATGGACAAGGATTCATGGCAGCAATTAGGATAAAGTCTGCCGGGTATTTTACTGAAGCCTGGGACCTTGCAACATTTATTTCCTTATTTTCTAGTGGCTCTCTAAGGGCTTCTATTACATTTTTCCTATATTCTGGAAACTCATCTAGAAGGAGAACTCCCTTATGGGCTAGGGTAATCTCACCTGGTCTTGGGACAGAGTGGCCTCCACCTATGAGAGCTACTTCGCTTGATGTGTGATGGGGAGCTCTGAAGGGCCTTTCATTAACGAGATGTCCACTACCAAGGAGTCCCATGATAGAATAAATCTTCGTCACTTCTACCTTTTCGTCAAAGCTCATATCTGGAAGAATGGTTGGCAGGTGCTTGGCAGAAAATGTCTTACCAGATCCTGGAGCTCCGATCATTAGGACATTGTGGTTCCCAGCTGCTGCTATTTGAAGGGCACGCTTTAGGCTCTCTTGCCCCTTTAAGTCCTTGAAGTCGTAATCGTAAGTCTTCTCTTCAGTGATTTTACTTAAATCTATCTCGTAAGCTTTGACCTTTTTTTCCTTGTTTAGAAAGGCTACCAAGTCGGTTAACTTATCAAAAGGGTAGATTTCTATATCTGAAATTATGGCGCATTCGTCCTTATTATCATCAGGAATTATGAATTTTGTAAAACCTAACTCACGCATTGCTATAACCATGGCAAGGGCACCTCTTATAGGAACTATCCTTCCATCTAGGGAAAGCTCGCCTAAAATTATGTATTCTTCATAGTCGAAGTTAATTACTCCCATAGATCCAAGAAGGGAAATAGCTATGGGTAGATCTAGTTGGGTTCCTTCCTTCTTAAGATCTGCTGGGGAGAGATTGATTGTAATCCTTCCTGCTGGAAATCTATAGCCGGAATTGATGAGGGCAACTCTTACCCTATCTCTTGATTCCTTGATAGATGAGTCAGGAAGACCCACTATAGTAAAGGAAGGAAGGCCTGATGTTATGTCAGATTCTACTTCTACAAGCTTGCCATCAAGGCCAATGAGGGTTGTCGTGTTAGTTTTCGAATACATCTTTATCACCTAATCCTAATATTTTCTGATATTTCAAGAATTCTTCGTGAGGGATAGCTTCATAGGTCACATAGTCTCCCTCCATATTTTTAAAGCCAACCTTGCCACAGTGAAGGAGTTGATGGTCGAGATTAAATTTGTGCTTGACATTGCCATAGACAGGATCTCCCAGGATAGGGTGGTTTATATGGGTCATGTGGACTCTGATTTGATGAGTCCTTCCTGTTTCTATCTTTATTCTTACAAGAGAAAAGCCCTCTACCTCGCTTATGACCTCGTAGTGGCTAACAGCCCTTCTTCCAGTATTTCTCACTGCCATTTTTCTTCTGTTGTGGACGTCCCTATCCATGAAATTATCGATGGTTCCCTTTTTCTTATCGAAGTTACCAAAAACAATGGCGTAATAATATTTGTCGACCTTTCTTGTCTCAAACATTTTCTTGAAATACTTATAAGCGGCATTTGTTTTCGTTATAGCGATAAGACCTGTAGTGTCCTTATCTAGCCTGTGGACAATACCTGGCCTATCGTCTCCTCCTATGTGAGAAAGGCCATCGTAGCCGTATTTAGCAAGGAGACCATTAACGAGGGTTCCTGTAATGATTTTCCCTGCTGGATGGACTATGACATTACTATCCTTATCGATAATGGCGTAATCATCATTCTCATAAACGATATTAAGATCCATATCTTCTGCCTTAAGTTCTGGCACATGGAAAAGAGAATCGTCAATTTCTATTTCATCACCTTCGCTTAGTTTAAAGCTAGGCTTTACGAAAGAATTATTTACTTTTATTTTCTTATCCTTGATGAAGTCCTTAATCTTCTCACGAGGAATCTCCTCTAGCTCGTCAGATATAAACTTATCAATTCTTATTATTTCATCTGCAATCATTATCATATTAATATTATATCATTTAAGGAGTTTTTCTTAAACTATTTCATTTTATGGATTAAAATTTGAAATTTGCAAATAATTAGATTTATCCTATAATTATCATAGTATATGAAAATGTAAAGGAGACTTAATGAAATTTATTTCTTGGAACATAGATTCTCTAAATGCTGCCCTAACTAGCGATTCCAAAAGAGCAGTAATGAGTAGAGATGTTCTATTAACTATAAAAAACAAAAACCCTGATGTAATAGCTCTTCAAGAGACTAAGCTTCCAGCAAATGGACCTAGCAAGAAGCACGTTGAAAAGCTTAGTGAATTCTTCCCAGATTATGATTATGTATGGATTTCCTCAAGACCAACTGCAAGGAAGTCCTATGCTGGAACTATGACTCTCTACAAGAAGGGCCTCGATGTGAAAGAGTCCTTCCCAGAAATCGGTGCTCCAGATACAATGGACCTAGAAGGAAGAATCCTTACCCTAGAGTTTGAGGACTTCTACTTTACCCAAGTCTACACACCTAATGCAGGTGGTGAGCTTAAGAGACTTCCCCTAAGAGAAGAATGGGATAAGCTATATGCCGATTATCTTGCTCAGCTTGATCAGATTAAGCCAGTTATTGCTACAGGCGATTTCAACGTAGCCCATGAGGAAATCGACCTTGCTCATCCTGATAACAACCATATGTCAGCTGGCTTTACAGATGAAGAGAGAAGAGGTTTTTCAAATCTTTTAGATAGGGGATTTACAGATACCTTTAGACATCTTAACAAGGACCTTGAAGGAGCCTACACCTGGTGGGCCCAAAGAGTTAAGACAAGCAAGATCAACAACTCTGGCTGGAGGATTGACTACTTTTTAGTATCTGATAGGTTAATGGAAGACGTAGTAGATTCTACAATAATAGATTCTGGAGATAGACAAGATCATACACCAATAATGCTTGAAATTAAATAAGAAAAATCGTCCCTCTTGGGAATCTAGATTTAATAAATCATAGTAAGGCCCCAAGATTTGGGACGATTTTTATTTGTTAATATCGATATTTTTTATTTTCATCAAAACTTTCTTAGCTTAAGGATAAGGCTACAATATCATTTATCCTTGTTAGAATTTTCTTACATGATGATAAAAATTACCCTTATAAGGAATTTCAAAAATTCTCATCATTAAAAATCCGCAGATAAGCTAGCTTACCCACGGATATTATAGTCCTATTTATTTTTTGGCTCGATTTTGTCCTTACCACCCATATACATTTGAAGTGGAGCTGGAATTTTCACGCTTCCGTCTTCTTGGATTAAGTTTTCTAGGAAGGCTATTAGCATTCTTGGTGGAGCTACTACCGTATTGTTTAGTGTATGAGCAAAGTAGGTTCCATTCTCTCCCCTTAGTCTAATACCGAGTCTTCTTGCTTGGGCATCTCCTAGGTTAGAGCAGCTTCCTACTTCGAAGTATTTCTTTTGTCTTGGGCTCCATGCTTCAACGTCGCATGATTTAACCTTAAGATCTGCCAAGTCTCCTGAGCAACATTCTAGGGTTCTTACTGGAATCTCTAGGCTTCTAAAGAAGTCTACAGTGTTTTTCCATAATTCATTGTAAAGGGTTTTGGAATCTTCTGGCTTACAAATTATTACCATCTCTTGTTTTTCAAATTGGTGGATTCTGTAAACTCCACGTTCTTCTATACCATGAGCTCCTACTTCTTTTCTAAAGCATGGTGAGTATGAGGTCATTCTTAGTGGCATTTTTTCTTCTTCATTGATTGTATTTATGAACTTACCAATCATTGAGTGCTCACTTGTACCGATTAGGTAAAGATCTTCTCCCTCAATCTTATACATCATATCTTCCATTTCAGAAAAGCTCATTACTCCAGTAACCACATCAGATCTAATCATAAATGGTGGAATGTAGTAGGTATATCCGCGATCAATCATGAAGTCTCTAGCATAAGATAGAATTGCTGAGTGAAGTCTTGCTATATCTCCTCTTAGATAGTAGAAACCTGCTCCAGATGTATCTCTTGCAGCATCTAGGTCTACCCCGTCGAATGTCTCCATAATATCAATGTGATAAGGAACTTCGTAGTCAGGGACTACAGGCTCACCGAATTTTTCTATTTCGACATTTTCTGTATCGTCCTTTCCTATAGGAACACTATCGTCGATGATTTGTGGGATCACTTGCATTCTCTTTTTGACTTCTTTACCGTACTCTTCGGTCTTAGCTTCGATATCAGTAAGTTTATCGTTAATTTCTTTTACATGAGCCTTAGCTTCTTCTGCTTCATCCTTCTTACCTTGGCCCATAAGAGCGCCAATTTCTTTACTTGTCTTATTTCTTTCGCTTCTTAAGTTATCTCCCTCAGTCTTGAAAGATCTAAGCTTTTCGTCTAGGTCTATAACTTCGTCAACTAAGACTAGCTTTTCGTCTTGGAATTTCTTTTTGATGTTTTCTTTTACAAGTTCTGGATTTTCTCTAAGTAATTTAATATCAATCATAATTTCTCCTTTAAACAATAAAAAAAGACCCTCCCCAATTGGGACGAAGGTCTCGTGGTGCCACCCAAATTATGCAAATATCTTTGCCTTAATTCATATATGCTCAAAGCTAGATTCACTAGTTCCGGTCAAGAGATTTCCACCAACCATCTCCTCTCTGTATGCCTTTCCTAGCTACTAGGGCCTTTCTTCGCATTATTCAATTAGTAATATTATACAATAAAGATTTGATTTCTCAAATTTCCTATATATTTAGATTTTTTATTTTTTAATGTAAATTTAACCAAGCTGGTGTTATAATAGTAAAGATAAGAATGGAGTTAGTAATGAAAAAGAATTTGTACAATGTAACCATGCTTAAGGCCCTAAGCCTTATAGCTGTTTCAACCTATCATCTTCTAAGCCATAGGCTTTCTGGAGGTTTTCTAGGTGTGATTATTTTTATGATCATATCAGGATTTTTCCTTGAAAGAGCATCTGTTAAGTCTTCCGGAGAAGTTGATATCAGAGTCTATCTTAAAAAAATAAAGGCACGAATCCTAAAGATAATGTCACCCCTCTGGACTATAGTGGCAATTTCTCTCTTATTTGCCTTAGTCTTTTCTAGAGAAATCTTCGATGACAGTATCCTAAGCTCTCTTTCTACGACTTTTGCTATAGAAAATATCAGAGCTATTATTAAGGGGATTTCCTACTTCGATAGGAGTGGTAATTTCAACCTCTTTACTCATTTGTGGTACATCTCTGTCTATATCCAGGTCGTGATAATTTATTATCTGTTAGATTATTTAATAAATAGCTTTGACCTTAATGAGAAAAGGCTTGGGATTTTTGCTAGTCTAACTTTAATTTCTACTATGATTAGCTACTATCTTTCCTTTACCAAGGCCCCTATAATAAGGATCTACTATGGGACAGATAATAGAATTTCAGCATTTTTTATTGGAGTTTGTGCGAATATCCTCTATAGGGAAAATAAAAATAAGATAAAGGGCATAGACCATAAGAAGCTAGCAAGAATTTTATTAATTCCAATCGTCCTTCCCTTTTTCTTCATCAACGGGAAAAGCCTTTGGATCTATAGGACATTTTTCCTCGCCTATGAGCTAATAGTAGCTTTGTTTTTGCTTATAATCTACGATATGGAAATAAAAAATCACATAGCCTACAGGAAGCAGAGACCTTTCTATAAGTTTATGATTTGGCTAGGTGATAGGTCCTATTATTACTATTTGTGGCAGTATATAATTCAAGTATTTTTCACCTACTTTCTAAGGACCAGGATAGAAAATAGGATTTTATTTTATGGCTTGGAGCTTATAGTCCTTGTCCTTATTTCAGAGATTTCCTATCAAGCTCGCTTTTCTAATAAGAAGTTTAGAAGTAAGAAGCTTATAGGAAGTCTAGTTCTGATTATAATGTTAAATATTATATCATTTGCTATAGGAAATAAAAAGCAGGAAGAAATGGATAAGTTTAAGCAAAACTTCTCGCAAAATGAAGCAGAAATCAAAAAGAGAAATGAAGATGCAAAAAAGATTAAATCAAAAGCTAGTTCTGGGAAAAATAAAAGCAAGGAAAAGGAAAATCTAAATTTTAAGGAAAAAGCCTACGATGATTTCAATTTCACGGACAAGGAGCTTTCCTTCCTTAAGGGAATTTCCATAACTGCAGTGGGGGATTCTGTCCTTATGAATGTAGATTCCTACCTAAGAGACTACGTACCAAACCTATATCTTGATGGAGAAGTCGGTAGGGATATGCCAGAGGGAGCTGATAGGCTTCTTGCAATCAAAAACGACATTGGTTTAAATGACATAATCCTCGTAGGCCTCGGCTCAAACGGATCGGCGAATGATTCAGATATGGAGGCTATTATGGACGTAGCTGACGGCAGGGATGTATATTTTGTAAACACCAGCCATCTTGAATCCTATATGGATCAGGTAAATAAAAACGTCAAAGCCTTCACCGATAGTCACGAGAATGCCCATCTAGTCGACTGGAGGTCTTTCGTAAAGGATAGGGATGATCTTCTAGCAGTTGACAGGGTCCATCCAAATGTCGAAGGAAGTACCGACTATGCTGAATTGATCTTAAGGAAAATATTAAACGTAAATAAAGTTCAACCTTAGGGCAAAATTTTAAATTTTGCTCTTTTTCTCTCTTCCCTCTTTACTTTAGATAAAAACATAGTTATAATCTTAGTAGTCTTTAATCTATTCTAGATTTCACAAGTAGGAGATACTAGAAAAGGCGATTAAGCGAAGAATGTTTCTAGCATCAGCGATGCAAATGAACGGTATCTATATGAACCGTATCGGAGGTAATTATGAATAAAAAATCAATCAGTAGCAGAAAGCTTGTGACGGCGGCAATGCTTGGTGCAATCACCATAGTTCTTAGCCTAACTCCACTCGGTCTTATTCCTCTAGGATTTATCAATGCGACAACCATGCACATTCCTGTAATCATTGGAGCAATTGCAGAAGGACCAATCGTAGGAGCCCTAGTTGGACTAATATTTGGTGTTTCGTCTTTACTAAACGCCCTTCTAAGAAATCCTAGTCCGGTTTCCTTTGTCTTCTACAATCCTTTAATATCTGTTCTTCCAAGAGTTCTAATTGGAATTACTAGCTACTATGCTTACAAGGCTTGCCAAAATATAGGAGATAAAAAGCTTAAGAATCTTTCCAAAATTTTGTGGATTGTAATCTCTATAGGTCTTATCTACCTACTCTATAAGAATATTACTGAAGGAAAATCCCTTCTAAATATTATATTTGTAATAATACTTCTTGCTGTAGTTATCGGCCTATTTGCCTATTCCAAAAAATCTAAGAAAGATTTCCCAATAGCAATTGGTGCTTTCGTAGGTTCTATGACAAATACCGTCCTAGTTCTTGGTGGAATCTATTTAATCTATGCCGAAAGCTATGTCAAAACACTTGGCTTACCAATGGATAGCGCAAGGTCAGCCATACTTGGAGTTACAATTACAAGTGGTATACCAGAGGCCATTCTTTCTGTTATACTTTCAACAGCAGTAATTAAGGCCCTCAAATCATCAAGGAGATAAAATGCTTTTAGCTATTGATATAGAAAATAGAAACACAGACTTTGGAGTTTTTGATAAGGGTAAGCTTACGGCAAACTTTAGTCTATCTAGCATAAAAGATAGGTCAGCGAGCGAACTTTATCTTGTTATCAAATATCTTTTACTAGATAAGGGGATTAAGCTCGAAGACATAACTGATATTATAATTTCTTCAGTAGTCCCAGAACTTGATAGGACATATATGGATATTGCTTATAAAATTTCAAAGAAAAGTCCCTACTATGTATCAGCCGGTCTTAAGACAGGTATTAATATCAAATATGATAATCCCAAAGACGTGGGAAGCGATAGGATAATAAGGGCAGTAGGAAGTAAAAATAGGTCCGATAAAAACATTATAATAATCCAAGCGTCCACAATAACCACCATAGACTATATCAATAATAAGAAGGAATTTCTTGGAGGAGCAATAATGCCTGGCATAGACCTCTTCCAAGAAGCCCTAGTAAGGGAAAGTGCCAAGCTTCCTCAGGTTGAAATTGTAAAGGTAAAAAAAATCTTGGGCAAGTCTACAACCAAAGCCATGCAAAATGGCATATATTACTCCTATAAAAAGGCTGTAGAAGCAATTATTGGTGAAATAATAGAGCAAAATAATTTGGATAAAGAAAATACTGATATAATTACAAGTGGAGAATACGCCGATTTTATAGAATACAAGGACTTAAAGATAAAATCTCTCCCAAACTTAGGTCTTTTGGGACTTAAAGATATATACGAACTAAATGCAAAATGACGAGGAAATAAATCAACTCTCCTCGTCTTTTAAATTTGATAAATATAAAATTTTCTTATTATCCAACAAATTTAACCTTATAAATTAAAAAAACTATCTGCAAGGTCAAAATTATAGGGAGGCCTGTCATAAACTTCTTGTGGCGGGTCTTATGTCTTATTAGCTTCATTGTAATATACATAGAAACTGCCCCACCCAGAGCCCCTACTAGTAAGAGGACATTTTCCCTTATACGATTTTTCCTAAATCTCTTGCTCGCTATCTTATCATAAATTGTAAGAGCTATTGCGACTATGTTAATAGTCAGTAGATAAATTAAAACTTCTCTTTTCATAAGATTAATTTAACTACTTTTCTCTAAAACTTTCCACTTTTTCAAAGATCTCCCCTCAAACTCAATTCCTTTCCTAGAGCTTTTCTTCTCTCCAAGAAAGACCGAGCCCTGGATATCTAGGCTTTCCCCAGGATTTTCCGTGGGAAGACCTTATTCTTATTCGTAAATTTAGCCTCCAGCGGATAATTTTTCTATTGGTCCATAGCTATAAAAGACTAAGCCAAGCAAGCATTTGCTCAAATAAGTCTTTTCCTAGGGAGTTTTTATATCATATGTTTTAGTAAATATTCCCTATCATAATCAATTAGCATAGAGATTAGTATGTCGAGTACTGTCTTTGCTCCATAATTCTTGTCCTTATATAACTTATAGACAGCCTTACCATAGGCTAGGGCTACTGCTGCAGTAAAGTCAGGGTTTCTATCGAGGTCTAGAATAAATTCCATCCTTGCTCTTTGATCTTTTGCATTCTCTCCTTCTCTTATTACCCTTCCCCCATGAGGCATGCCCTTGTGATTTTTGTCTAAGTCTTCTTGACTAATGAAGTTTACCCTAGTCTCATAGCCTTCGAAGTAGTCAGGCATGGTCTTTATTATAAATACAAAAAGGATAGGCCCTAGATATCATAGTCTATGCCTATCCTTATTTTATTTCTTCTTACTTATTTTTAGACCTAGAATTGACATAGAAAGTGCTGATAAGCTTAGAAAGTCCGGGCTTATTCCTGTCTTAGGGTTTTTATCTGCCTCCGTATCTACCTTATTTTTATCGCTTTCTTCATTTGATTTCCCTTCGTCTTTCTCTAGCTTTTTTACTTCATAGATCTTATTAAATTGAGCAGGATATGAGTTCATAACTATATTATTGTGGCTAATCTCATACCTATCTCCCAAACTTATATTTTTTTCAAAATATTTCTTAGATAGAGTATACAATTCTCCTTCAGATCCTTCTTTTTGGGCTGTAACAGCTTCTTCATTTATTTCCTTAATTATAAATTTTTCAGTGACTTTCTCTTCTTTGCTTGAATCTGTGACCTCTTCTATTTCATAAATTTTTGAAAATTGCCCAGGTTCTGACAACAAGTTGATTCCATCACTAGTAATATTTACCTCTTTGCCTACTTTAAGATCAATATCCTTAAATTCCTCTTTAGGGACTGAAACTAAATCTGAATCCATACCTTTTTTATTAAGCAATACAGATTCTTCACCAATTTCATTTATAACATAAGTTTCTTTGACCTTTTCTTCCATATTTTCCTTAATTTGAGTTTCCTCCGTATTAGCCTTAACTGCAAGGCTAGGATTGATATTTGCCATGGCCATGGCTAGTATTAAGCTTGTAATTATAATTTTCTTTTTCATAAGAGTCTCCTTTTATTTTATAATAACAAAGTTGATATTAAATTTGTATAAAGATTTAAAAAGAGGACCGAGGTCCTCTCTAAATAAAATCCTATCCAAATTTTAGATCCATATCATAAGTCAAAGCAAGATTTACTATATCCTTAGTCAAAGTTATAAAAAGCTTCAGTAATTCTCTCACCCATACTTCTCAATACTCTTAGTTCATTTTCATTGTCGAAGTATTTGTCTGTTTTCATCGCAACAGCTAGGGCAAATCTAGTAGATCCAACATCTATTATAGCCACATCCAATTCTTGTCCCCTATCTGGATTTTCTCCAGATTTATTTATTCCCCTAGCATAGGGAGGAAGATTTGCAAGTAATTTGCTTGACTTGGTATTGGTATCGGTCATTGACCTTTTTATTCTTTCTGCGCTTCTTTCGCTTATAAGCTTGGGATTGTTTAACTCTTCCATAGCCATTATTAGATCAGAAACATCTACCATATTCTCCTTACCGGAATGTGCTAATTTCCTGTTTAAAGAAGTTCTTTTTGTCCCAGTAAGTTTTGCTATTGTATTATTTACTGTAGAAAAACCTCCTAGAGCATCTATCACCCTATTTGTAGCGTAATTATCAGACCTATTTAGCATTAAATGGATATCATTATTTAAGGAATCTGTTTCATTTATAGATCCCCTTTCAATATTTTCATAGGCACTGATAGCTATAAAAACCTTGATAGTTGAGGCTGAAGGAAGAGACTCACTAGTATTTCTGTAATCAAGGTCAACATCGCTATCTCCTTCAAGGGTTTTTACAGCGACTTGATAAGACCCATCTACCTTATCCATTTCTTCGCTAATTATATTCGAAATTTCTTCATTTAACTTATCGTTTTTATCTTCTTCCTCTAAACTATCAATTTCTCCCGTGTCTTTTTTGAGATTTTCTGTATCATTTCCCTCAAATATAATGTCTAAGTCGTAATCTTCATAATAAACGACATCCGAAGCATAAGACTCATTTATTCCTAGACCTAGTATTAATAAGGCAAAAGCTAGTAAGTATTTCTTCAAATTATTAGACCTATACCAATAGTTTTTTTCCATCATTATAGACCTCATCTATTATGGCAGATCCTATACAAACTTCTCCCTGGTAGAAGACTGCTGCCTGGCCTGGAGTTACTGCCTTTGTTCTATCATAAGTGACTTCTACCTTACCATCTTCTAAAACTTTCACATGGGCCTTGATGTCAGCTTGCCTATATCTAAACTTGGCTGTGCAGTCGAACTCTTTTGGTATCTTTTTGTCAGTAAAGGTCGAAAACTCGCTAGCATATAGTTTATTTGAGAAAAGAAGGGGATTGTTTTTTCCTTGGCAGACTATTAGTTCATTTTTCTTTAAGTCCTTACCGCAAACAAACCAAGCCTCTCCTTCTCCTCCTATTCCAAGGCCTCTTCTTTGACCAATGGTATGAAACATCAAGCCATCATGTTTACCTAGGACATTGCCTTCAGTATCTACTATATCTCCTGCTTGAGCTGGTAGGTAGTTTGATAAGAATTCATTGAAGTCTCTTTCTCCTATAAAGCAAATTCCTGTAGAATCCTTCTTATCGGCTGTAGCAAGCTTGTATTTGTGGGCAATTTCCCTTACCTCGCTTTTTTGAAGCTCTCCTACTGGGAATAGGACATCTTTGATTTGCTCTTGGGAAAGCTGACTTAAGAAATAGGTCTGGTCTTTATTAGAATCTAGGCCCCTAAGCATGACTGTCTCATCCCCTGACCTATCCACTCTCGCATAATGACCAGTTGCCACATAATCTGCTCCCAAGGACTTGGCAAAGTCTAAAAAGGCTTTAAACTTAATCTCCTTATTGCACATTATATCTGGATTCGGAGTCCTGCCTTTCTTGTATTCATCAAGGAAATAGGTAAAGACCCTGTCGTAATACTCTTTCTCAAAGTTTATTGAATAGTAAGGAATGCCTATTTGATTACATACCGCTACTGCGTCTTCGTAGTCGACTTCAGCTGTACAGACTCCATTTTCGTCTGTATCATCCCAGTTTTTCATGAAAATTCCTACTACATCGTAGCCTTCTTCCTTTAATAATAAGGCTGCCACAGAAGAATCCACTCCCCCGCTTACTCCTACTACTACTTTTGTATCTTTTTTCTCTTTCACTTAATCACCTCTCTTAAAACTTCCATTAGATAATCTATATCAGAAAGTTCATTCTTAAAGCCAAAGGAAAATCTCACCGAATGAAGGGCTCTGTCCTCATCATATATATTTGTTATAACCCTACTTGGCTCGAGAGCTCCCGCCCTACAGGCCGATCCTGCTGACGCACAAATTCCTTTCATATCAAGATATGTCAATAGAAAATCCGACTTAAATTCTGGAAAATAAATATTTATTATATGATCTGAAGATTTATCTATGCTGCCATTTACTTCGTAGCTAAGCCCTGTAGAAGAAAGCTCTTTTAGGAAATATTTTTTTAGGTCTCTTATTTTTTCTCTTTCTTCTATTGTTTTATCAAAGGCCTCGCCCATAGAGTAGGCTCCCATGACAAAAGAAGTCCCTGCTCTTCTATTTTTTTCCTGCTCGCCTCCCTTGATAAAAGCCTCTAGGTCCTCTCTTAAATACAAAATCCCAAAGCCATTTACTCCTCCGACCTTATGACCTGATAGGGAAAGTGAGTCACAGGATATTTCGTCTACATCTATATCGACATGGCCATAGGCTTGGACTGCGTCTACGTGGAAGTGAATATCTCTTTCTTTAAGATAAGCTCCAATTTCCTTTACAGGCTCAATTGTTCCAAGCTCGTTATTTACATACATTACTATGACAAGTTTGGTTTCTGGGCTTATTTTACTCTTTAAGTCTTCAAGGCTTACTAGACCTTTTTCATTAGCTTCAAGATAGGTCACCTTCTCCCCCTCTAGGGTATTTAGGATAGAGTCGTGTTCTATGTTTGTTGAGATAATCCCCTTCCCCCTAAAGGCATTGATAACAGTATTATTAGATTCGCTCGCTCCTGAAGTAAATATTACTCTTTTAGTGTCTGCTCCAATGGATTTTGCAATCTTTCCCCTAGCTTCTTCTAGGATTTTCTTAGCCTTTCTTCCTAAGCCATGTGTTGAGTCGGGATTGGCGTCAAAGGATGCAAAATCATTCATTATCTCTTCTATTATTTCTTTTCTTTTTAAGCTTGTAGCTGCATAGTCTAAATAAATCATATTACCACCTATTTTCTAAATATACTTTAAATCGGCTATATTTAAAGCATGCAAAGAAAAAACCCTCATCAATTGAGGGAATTCTTTAATGAAATTCATCAGCCAAAATATTTTTAAGAACTTCGGCCTCTTCTGTAGTAAGGGTTATGCCCTTGCTCATTCTTGTGTGATCTTCATTCCAATCACGAATGTCATATTTTGGATCTCTTTCATTCCAAGAAACTAGGTTAAGCTCCTTGGTCCAACCCTTGGCATTGGTTGAAAGAACGCCAAGATTTTCAACTATATCATATTTAATTCCTGCCATCTTTATCTCCAATCTATAATATTTTCTAATTAATACTCTTTTATTATTTTATAGTATTCTTCTTTTTAATCAAGTTTTTCGGAAAGCTAGCTTGAATCTAATATGATAACTTACTTTAAATCCTTCTAGATTTTAATAATCTATTTACCTCTTTTTGGATTACGGCATAATCGTATCCAGCATATTCTAATCGTCTCCTTCTGATATTACCATTGCCCCACTTGCCGGCGATTACTTCTTCAGCTACCTTGACAAAGCCCTTAGAGGATACTCCTGTCATAATTAATGGATAGTCCCTGTAGAGGATATTCTTGTCCAAATCTCCCTTGTAGCCGTAAACACCTCCCTTGGATGAATATTGCCATGAGTCGTAGTGGCTGTCCTTATATTTTGGATAAGGAGCGTCCTTTTTCCATTCCGCTATCCAAAACTCATTCTCATTTCTTACTTCTTTTGTCAAATATTTATTGGCAAACCATGGATAAGAATAAATTCCTGCAACATAGCCATTTCTTCTGATAGCCTTAGTAAAGGCATCCGCTACGGCAGAGATTTCTTTCTTACTAGATTTAGCCTGTCTGTCATTATCCTCTATGTCTATATAAATCGGTAGGGAAACTTTCTTATTCCTTACTATGTCTAGGACGTAGTTTGCTTCTTCTATAGCTTCTTTCTCATTTATCGCCCTTGAATAATGGTAGAATCCTAGAGGAATATCTCTTCTATTTAGCTCGGCATAATGGGTTTCGATTTTTTTATCTTTACTTATACTCTTATCCTTTTGCCTAATGGATGTTCTAAGGATTGCTCCGTCTATTGAGTTTGCTAGCTTATCATAGTCTATATTTTTGGGATTTTGATACTCGCTCATATCTACTACCTTCTCATAGACAGAAACTTTTGGATAGATATCAGACTCATCTAAGCTGTCTTGAACTTCTGGATTTAATTCTTCTACGATTTTGTCCACTTCCTCTTCGCTAACTATTATTTCTTCATCCTTATTATCTTTTGGATTTTCTTCAATATTGGAATTATCAGCTCCAGCGTTTCCCTTATCTATATTTTCCTTAGGTTCTTCCACCTCTTCAAAGATCTCATCTATATCAGAATCATCATACATTACAACTTCAGCAGCATAGGCTATATCTGGTAGTAGGAGAGCCAAGAGTAAGGCAGATCCTACAAGTTTTTTATTAATCTTCATATATCCTCTTTTCATTTCTTTACTTAAGTAAATAATATCATATTAGAAGATTTCTAACAAGAAAAAGAGGATATTTCTATCCCCCTTTACTCTACTCGAATGATGCATCAAAAAAATCTGGAATTTGTGTTGATACTATATCTCTTGTGTATTTTGTATCTATGCATCTATCGAGCACATATTTGATATCATCTCATCATAAAAGAGTTAATTTGGATAGAGCAATACTATAAATCTGGAGAAAAAGTTATAAATATAGCAAAATACTTATCAAGAGCAAGACAAAGCATATATAATGTAATAAATTGGCTAAAAAAGGTTTAAGTATACAAGACTACCATGGAAACCACAAGAAAAATAAGTCTAAATATGAAGCCAAAACCAATCAATTAAGCGGTAAAGAATATGATTATGTTCTTGATAAATTAAGTAAAGAATGGACTCCTGATGTAATAGTAGGCAGAGGTGAAATAAAGCTATCAATGCGTTCAAGAACACTCTACAGAAGGTTCAAAGATGAAACTTTGGAAGCAAAACTTCTACCAATGAAGGGTAAAAGGAAAAAGAATGGTAGTGTTGAAAAAATAGGAAAACAAGCCTTTAAAAGAAGCATCCATGATAGAAAAAATACTATCCAAACTTTGCTACTGAATTTGCTCACTTTGAGAGAGATACAATTGTAGGGAAAGATCATAAAAGTTGTGTAATAACCCTGGTTGAGAAAGAATCCAAGGCAATAGTAACCATAAAGCCAAAAAATAGGACAGCTAAAAGTATCGAATAAAGATTAGATAAATGGTTAGACCAAATGCCAATAAAATTGGTAAAATAAATAACATTTGACTGTGGTAAAGAATTTTCAAATTGGAAAAATATATGTAATAAGCATGATATATCAATATTCTTCGCAGATCCAGGCTACCCAAGTCAAAGGGACTAAATGAAAATTTGAATGGGTTATTAAGAAAAGATGGATTACTAAAACAAACTGACTTTAGGCTAAAAAGAGAAGAGGGTATTGTTTATACAGCTAGCTAATGAAACAATATCCCAAGAAAGTCTTTAAACTACACAACACCGTTAGAAAAATTTATGAATTTAGTGTATTCTATCTAGGTTAATTTGACAATTGAAACAATAAAAAGAAAGAGATGATTTCCAGGGTACTTGCATCTCTTCCTTTCTTGTAAAACTATCGATTATTTATAATTTAAGGGTTTTCAAAGATTCTATATACTAACAATCATTTTAATTTGAATCTAATCTTAATAAAATAGCATTAATGGCGACGATGACTGTTGACACAGACATT
>NZ_JAPJPG010000065.1 GCF_030825785.1 Anaerococcus sp. | reverse complement strand
CATCAAAATAGCCTTGGATAAGCTCAAGATCACTTCCACCAACCATGGACATGTGGGATTTGATATTTAGACCAAATTCCTCATTTAATAGTTTCACCATTTCCTTGGCTGCCATATTATTTTCTTTTGCTAATTCATATACT
Organism: Anaerococcus sp.; assembly: GCF_030825785.1. Classification (GTDB taxonomy): domain Bacteria; phylum Bacillota; class Clostridia; order Tissierellales; family Peptoniphilaceae; genus Anaerococcus. The sequence goes on along the minus strand of NZ_JAPJPG010000065.1, from coordinate 5,624 downwards.
CTTACTTTTCCTGCCATATAACTCTCCTCAATTTACTTCATAAGCTTTTAACTCCTCGTAAAGTTCATCCGAAACTTCTGTTCTAAAAACTCGGTTTAGCTTATTAGTTCTGATGGCTTCCTCTATGCAAGCTTCATCCTTACATATATAGGCGCCTCTTCCGTTTTTCTTTCCAGATTCATCTATCAAAATTCCTTCTTCCTTGTTTTTGACAACTCTTAGAAGGTCTTTTTTGTCTTTAAGCTTGCCACATACCACACATTTTCTTTGTGGAATCTTCTTAGCTTTTTTCATTTTCTAATCCTCATTAGATTCATCTTCTTCATAAACTTTAACAGTGAAATCAATATTTGTAATATCTTCTACTGTATAATCACTTTCTTCTTCTATTATTTCTTCAACTTCAGAATCTCTTATTAAATCATCTTCAGTATCATCATTTTCTTCATCGATGTCTAAAGAAATGTCTTCATCATCTAAAGCATCATCTTCATCAGCCACTTCTTCGACCTCTTCGTCTATTTCATTTAAGCCAAGTATTTCATCTATTTCTTCTTGGCTTAAGTTTTCGTATTCTTCGCTACTTTTTATATCGATCTTCCAGCCAGTAAGTCTTGCTGCAAGTCTTGCATTTTGACCTTCTTTTCCTATAGCTAGGGATAATTGGTCGCTTGCTACAACCACAAGGCTCTTCTTACTTTTTTCATTGACAACAACTTCAATTATATCCGCTGGAGATAGAGCATTTGATATGAATACTTTGATGTCTTTGTCAAAGTTTATAATGTCGATTTTTTCTCCTTGTAGTTCTTCAACTATGGAGTTTACCCTAATTCCCTTAAAGCCAATGCAAGCTCCAACTGCATCTATCTCTTCATCATTTGAAAATACAGCCATCTTTGTCCTAGATCCTGCTTCTCTTGCAAGGGAATAGATTTCAATAATGCCGTCTGTGATTTCGGGAACTTCAAGTTCAAAAAGTCTAGTTATAAGATCTTGGCTTGCTCTTGATAAGACGATTTGAGGTTCTTTTGACGAATTTCTCACTTCTTTTATAAGAAACTTCATCTTTGCATTTGCTGGATACTCTTCTGTAGGAACTTGCTCTTTAATTGGAACTACACCTTCGATTTTATCTAAGTTTACATAGACATTGTACTTATCTTGTCTTTGTATAGTTCCTGTGATCATCTCATTTGCCCTTTCGATATATTCACCATAGAGAGAATCTCTCTGGGCATCTCTGATTTTTTGTATTACGATATTTCTTGCAGTTTGGGCTGCGACCCTACCGAAGTTTTTTGGAGTAAGCTTAATCCTTGCTATATCACCTAAGTGATAGGTTGGATTTTCATCCAAAGCATCCTTTAAGGAAATTTCTGTGATAGTGTCGTCTACTTCATCTACAACTTCCTTTAGAGCAAAGACTTCAATTTGTCCAGTTTCTTCATCGATTATGACGTCTACATTTTCTTCGTTGTCATAATTTTTTTGGTAACTTTTGATAAGGGCTTTCTGTAAGGCATCTAGAATAGTTTCCTTGTCCAGATTCTTTTCCTTACAAAGCTCATCCAAAGCCAACATAAAATCATTGTTCATAATATCTCCTTAGAAAACAATCTCAATATAAATTTCTTTTACGTCTTCTTTCTTAACCTTCTTTGTATTATCATCTTTTAGGACAAATTCATAAAAATCTTCGCCAGTATCTTTGATTTTTCCTAGGAAAATTTCACCATCTTTTAACTTGATTTTTAATAGCTCATCCTTGTTTCTTTCTATATCTCTATCAGTCTTTAGTGGGCGGGATAAATCTTGACTTGAAACTTCGAGATAATATGAATCTTTTATTATATCAATCTCATCTAGTTTCTCATCAAGAAAAGTGCTAACCTTCTCACAATCGTCGATTGTAATCCCATCCTTATTATAGATAAAGAACGTTAGGATTTTGTTGTTTTTTTGCCTTTTAAATTCGATATCTACTAATTCATAACCTAAGTTTTCAATATCAGATTCAAAGACTTCCTTCAATCTTTCAGTTAAATCCATATTACCTTCCTTCGTCTCAACAGATTAAAAGAGTGGAAACCATCCCCCACTCTTTTGCTATGATTATTATACTTTCAATAAGGATAAATTCAATCTTACTATGACGGAAGTCACTATAAAAAATTTATATTTCAAAATATTTTTAGCACTCTCTTTTTAATAAATATTTTACATTAGAAAACGTTATTTCCCTTGTAATTATTCAGTCAAACGTTTATAATTAAAATAGATACATAAATAAAGGAGGAAATATGTTATTATTTATTATCGGTCTTATAATTTTGATCGGCGGCGGTTTCGTCTATTCTAAATATGTTGAAAAGCAACTTGAACCCGACGATCGTGAGACTCCAGCAGTTAGAAAAGCTGATGGAATCGACTTTGTTTCTATGAGCGAGAAGAAAAACTGGCTTATCAACTTACTAAACATCGCAGGAACTGGCCCAATCTTAGGCCCTATCCAAGGAATCCTTTTTGGACCTATTGCTTTTATAGCAATTCCAATTGGTTGTGTCTTTGCTGGTGCAGTTCACGATTTTTGTACAGGATTTATCTCAATGAGAAATGGCGGAAGCCAAGTTCCAAAGCTTGTTGGTAAATACATTGGTGAAGGATGTAGGAAATTCTACAATGTCGTAATTGCAATCCTTCTTCTTCTAACAGGTGTTGTATTTGTTTATACACCAGGAGATTTAATTGCCAATGATATTATGGGCGCAGATCCAAACTCTAATGTAATATGGGTAATTTATGCAGTAATCTTTGCATACTATATCCTTTCTACAGTTCTACCAATAGATAAGGTTATCGGAAGAATTTATCCTATATTTGGAGCATTCCTTATTATATCTGCAATTGGTGTACTAGTAGGAATTATATTAAAAGGAAATGCTAATCTATCATTTAAAGGCCAAGGTCTTCTAGCTGAGCATCCACTCGGACAAAGATTTATCCCATCATTCTTTATAACAGTTGCATGTGGTATTCTTTCAGGATTCCACGGTTCCCAAGTTACTCTAGTTTCTAGAACTGTTACAAGCGAAAAAGAAGCAAAGACTACCTTCTACTCAACAATGATTGCAGAAGGAGTAATCGCTATGATTTGGGCAGCAGGAGCTATGGTGATTTTCTCTACAGGAACAGCAGCCCTAGACACACCTGGTACTCTTATGGTTGGTGAAATCTCAAGATACTTTATGGGTAAAGTCGGAGGACTTATCGCTGTAATCGGTGTTATAGCACTTCCTATTACATCTGGCGATACAGCCTTTAGATCTCTTAGATTAATCATATCCGAAGAACTCAACATAGATCAAAAAGTAGCTGGTAAACGTGCAGGTCTTGCAGCTTGTCTATTCGTTCCAGCAGCAGCTATTCTTTACTTTGCTAAATCTAACCCTAAAGGATTCAATATTCTTTGGAGATACTTCGGATTTACGAACCAATTCGTGGCAATCTTTGCCCTAGCTGTAGCTACAAGCTATCTAATCTATAACAACAAAAATTACCTAATAACATTGATTCCAGGAATCTTCTATACTTTCATAGTATTTTCCTTCATAATAAACGTCAAAGGACTTGGCTTTGGTCAAGACTTTAAGATTGCCTATCCTATAGCAGGAATCCTCGCTATAGCTTATGCAGTATTCGTTGTAAAAATATCTAAGAAAAATAGAAGAAGAATTGAAGCAATTAAGTTAGACTAAATTTACTGAATTAGGGTGGCAGTCGCCACTCTTTTTTATATCTAGGAGATTATATGAAATTTATATTAGATAAAAAAGCAAAAGCTTTAGTAAATAAAAAACAAATCAAAGAAATCTTCATAAATCCAGACTTGGATCAGAAATCCTCATGTTGCGGAATCGCTACTGTAGATATTGTAATCCTTACCAAAGAAACTGATAAAGATAGATACAAACTTCAAGAAACTGATGATCTTGATATCTATTACAATCCCAACCTAGCCATGTATATAGATGAAGATGAAGAAATAATCATATCAGCCTTTTTTAAGAAGCTTTATATCAAAAACGAAATTAATACAATCGAGAAATAAAATGAACAAAAAATTAATTGAGAAATTTGTAGATGAAAATCCAATAGATGATAGGCTAAAAGGAAGAATTGCAAAGCCCAAATTTACCTATATAGGAGAAGATATCTTAAATAAGGCACTATGTGCCTTTCTTGCCGGAAAAAACATCCTCCTTGTTGGAAGTAAGTCAACTGGAAAAAATGTCCTAGCAGAAAATCTATCTCAAATTTTCAAAAGACCCATGCGGAATGTTTCTTTCCATGTAAATATAGACTCCCAAGTCCTTATAGGAAGCGACACCCTATCTAATGGTAATGTTATCTTTAGAGACGGGCCTGTGACTTCTGCTTGTAAATATGGAGGCCTCCTTGTCCTGGATGAAATTAATATGGCTAGGAACGAAGCTATGGCAGTCCTTCACTCCATCCTAGATTATAGAAGAATAATAGACATACCTGGAAATGACCTTATAGAAATCCACCCAGCCACGAGATTTATAGCTACCATGAACTACAATTATGAGGGGACGCGTGAGCTTAATGAGGCTCTTCTTTCCCGCTTCGTTATAATTGATATGCCGACAATTTCTGAAGGTGACCTAAATAAAATCTTTACAGATAATTATCCCAACCTAAAATCAGAGATCAAAAACCAACTAGGAAGATTATTTTATGATATCAAGACAAAGGCAGATGCTGGTGAAATATCCGATAGCGCTATTGACCTAAGAGGAATTTTCGATAGTCTTGATCTTGTCGAAGCTGGTCTTAAGCTTGACGAGGCTTTCGATATTTGTTTGATAAACAAAGTATTTGATCCTTATGAGAAAACACTTATAAAAGATGTAATAAAGGCGCGTTTTAGGGAAAATTTATCTAAAGGAGATGTCTTCGAGAACTATGATTTTTAATAAAGGGAAAGCAGGTCAAAACAGAGCCTACAATCGGATTTGGAATGGAGCCTTATCATATAGATATAAGCCTATTCTTACAGGATCTGACCTAAGTGGAAATCCAAGTTTTTATATGAACTTAATAATAGGTCTTTCTATAAAATATTTCGGCAAAGAAACAATAGAAAATCTCTTTGCCTTACGGAAAGATTATAAAAAATATGAAAGGTATGATATCTTCGCCCTCTATCTTTTGGAAAGCTACTGCTATGACAAAGAAGTTGGCCAAAGACCCATTATAAAAGACCTTAGAGAAGATTACGCCAAAGATTTCTTGGCCGATAAGAATGACCTTAGGAGGAAAAACTTAGCTCTAAGAGAAAACTTGTATTACGCTTTAACCATGAAAAAATACTCGATAGTTTTGGATAGAAATTTTAATCTATCTAAAAAGGAAGAAGATATATACGAGAATTTCCATTTAGATCCTGCTACAGGTCCTCAGACTTTAAAAGCTAATATTACATATTTGTTTGAAAAATACCTTTCCTTTGATAAGGAAAATAAATATAAGCCGCATTTTTCTATGAATTTCTCCTTCTTTGACCTAAAGGGATCTTACCAGCTTGAAAGATCTAACAG
>NZ_JAPJPG010000018.1 GCF_030825785.1 Anaerococcus sp. | reverse complement strand
GGATATATAAGGATTTTGGATGCTTCAAACCATCTTAAATAGATTCCTGCAAATATAAAGTAGGAAATTAGAATTAAGAAGTGAATTATTTGTTTTCTTCTGCTATATTCTTCTCTTAACTTTAAGATAATTGAACTAAGTTCCGGGATTAGGCCAAAGCCACCGTAGATTAAAACTTGGATTATTCTTCCAGTGCCTGGATTTACTTTAGCAATAAATTCGGGATATCCTACAAAATCAATCCCTAGATATAGGGAAATTATAGCTTCTATTATTCCTCCGATTCCAACGCCTACGAGAAACTGCATTAGTAAATTTTTGATATTTTTCATATTCTCCCCCTAAAGGCCCAAGGCCTTCTTAAATTCTTTAAGTTTTCTCCTAGAAACATAGCTAACATCTCCATTAACAAGTTCAACCGCAATAGTTCCTGTAAAAGAAAGGTCAAGTCTTTTTACATAGTCGAGGTTTACGATTTCAGATCTAGAGATTCTGATGAAATTTCTTCTATCCGTCTTTGATTCAAATTCATAGATAGTAAGCCTTGTAGTGTAGGTATTATCTTTCGTTTTTATATATACGCTTTTATCTTGGGCATATATTCTTATTATCTCATCAAAGGATAGGATAAAAACTTCCTTAGACTGAAAAGCCACTATCTTATCAAGCAAAGTTTCACTTAGGGCATCCCTTATATTTTCGACTTCTTTAGAATACTTATTGGAATAAATCTTGACTTTGGTTTCTTCTATCGATTCATCTATGATTATTTCAACCTTCATTCCCACCTCCTAAGATTATTATAGATTATCTTCTTTAAGGATTCACTTGTTTTCTGATAAAAGGTCGCTTTCCTAAGATAAGTGGACAAAAAAAGGCCTATCGATACGATCGACAGGCAAAATATATTATATTTTTTCTAGAAGGCCCAGTTGCCTTTTTCAAATATTTTAAATTCTTTATCATTCTTATAGCCGTAAATTTCCAAATCGTCTGTTCCTACCATGAAATCCTCGTGGATTAGGGAATCATTTAGACCGATTTCTCTTACCTTGCTATCATCTAGATCGCTTCCTCCTTCGACTGTTGTTGGGTAGGCCTTACCTAGGGCGAAGTGGCAGGAGGCGTTTTCGTCAAATAGGGTGTTGTAGAAAAGAATGTTGGAATTTGATATTGGGGAATCGTAAGGGACTAGGGCGATTTCTCCTAGGTACTTGCTTCCTTCATCACTATCTAGCATCTTCCTTAGGGTATCTTCTCCTTCTTTGGCAGAAAAAGATACGACCTTTCCATCTTTAAATTCAAATTCGAAATCGTTAATTACAACTCCGTTATAGACTAGAGGCTTGCTAGCTACAAGTTTACCATCTACTCCATCGTATTGAGGTGAGGTAAAGACTTCTTCTGTTGGCATATTTGGGATAAATCTATCGTTTTTCTCATTTTTTGATCCTGCAGACATCCAAATATGATTTTTAGGAAGTTTGACCCAAAGATCTGTTCCATTACTTGATTTGTAGTGGACCTTGTCGAATTGGTGGTCATTTAAGAATTTGGCCTTCTCATCTAAGGTGTTGATGTGATTTGTCCAGTTAGCCTTTGTCTCATCCCATGATTCAGAGACTCTTGATACATCTAGGATTGTTTCCCACAATTTGTCGTAGGCTTTTTCGGGAGATAAGTCTGGGAAGACTTTCTTGGCCCATTTTTTGGTTGGAACAGAGATTACTAGCCAGGATAGGATATCGTTCATGGTGTATTTGACATATTCCTTGGTCTTCTTGCTGTTTTCTCTGATAGCTTCAGAGATTTTCTCGCTATCAAGTCCCTTTAGTAGGTCTGGGTCTTCTGCGTAGATTGAAATCCTGTTTGATTTCTTTTGAGCTATTTGATAATCTAGCTTTTCTATCTTCCAGTCAGCAACTTCGTTTAAAGTCTCCTGGTCTTGGTATTCGTAAGTTAGTCTTGTGATTGTGTCATCTTTCCAGTCGATTGCCACATTTCTTGCTCCTTTTTCGTAGGCTGCCTTTGCTATAAGGCGGCAAAGCTCAGGGCTTTCGACAGGAGATGTGATTAGGACGTCTTCTCCTTCTTTGACGTTTACGCCGAATTCTACGGCAAGTTTAGCGAAGTTTTCTATTCTCTTATTCATCGCTCCTCCTTTTTTTCTTCTATTATACTTCTATTGTTATTAAATAATATTGTAGATGATAGATACTATCGTTTTGGGTAGAATAATTATAGTGAAGTAAAAAGGAGATAGAGATGAAAAAAAGAAGTGAAGTTGATGTAAAAGAAACTTGGAAGATCGAGGATATGTATGCCGATGATGACGCCTTCTATGAAGAAATAGAGAAGCTTAAGGCTAAGGCAGGCGAATTTTCTAAGGAATTTAAGGATATAGGTGCAGCAGAAGAAGTATCAAGGTCATTAAGAGAGTACTCAGAAATTATAGCTATAGTAGATAAGCTAGGAACCTTTGCGGGAATTTCTATGGAAGTTGATACTACAGATGATCACATGGCCAAAAGATACGCAAAACTTGGCAATGAACTTTCTAAGGTGTTTTCCGACCTATCTTTCTACGAGCCAGCTCTTTCAAGGCTTGATAAGGAAGTTCTAAGAGAAGTAGTTGAAAATAATGAGGATTTTGCCTACTTTATCGAAAGGATAGAAGAAAAACAAGCCCACATGCTAAATGATGAGACAGAAGCTGTTCTTGCAAGTCTCGAGCCAACTTTCGATGCCCCATATACTAATTATAATGACATGCGTTATGGAGATATGGACTTTGAAAATTTTGAATATGAGGGAGAGGAGATTGTCCTTAACCACAATACCTTCGAAGAATTCTTAGAAACGGACCCAAGGACAGGTCTAAGACGTGAGGCCTTCAAGAGATACCACGAAGTTCTTAGAAAATACGAAAACGCCGATGCCTCAGTTTACAATAACCAAGTAACAAATGAGAAGAGACTAGCTGATATTCGCGGTTATGAATCAGTATTCCATTATCTCTTGGACCGCCAAGACGTCGATTTTGATATTTACGAAAATCAACTAGATACAATTATGGAAAAACTTGCTCCTCATATGAGAAAGTACGCAGAAATAATCAAGAAACACTACGGTCTAAATGAGATGACCTACGCAGACCTAAAGCTTTCTATAGACCCAGATTATGAGCTTGAAGTTGATATAGATAAGGCTCGTGAATACATCTTAGATGGACTTTCACCACTAGGAGAGGAATATGTATCATATCTTGATAAGGCCTTTTCTGATAGGTGGATTGACTATGCCCAAAATACAGGCAAAAGAACTGGAGCCTTCTGTGCAAGTCCTTATAAGTCCCATCCGTTTATAATGACAACCTACAACAATTCTATGAGCCAGGTTATGACCCTAGCCCACGAGTTAGGCCATGCCTGCCAAGGGATTTACTCAAACGATAATCAAGAGGCTCTGCTTTCTGAGATGAGTATGTATTTCGTAGAATCCCCATCAACAGCCAACGAGATAACTATGGAAAGATATCTCCTAAACAAGGCAAAAGACGATAGGGAGAAATTGTGGGTACTTTCTACAATGATTGGGAAGACCTATTATCATAACTTCGTAACTCACTTTCTCGAAGCAAGTTTCCAAAGAGATGTTTACCGTGCTGTAGAGAAAGGAGAAAGCCTTTCATCTTCTGACTTTAATAGAATCTTTAAGGAAAATCTAGAGAAATTCTGGGGAGATTCTGTAAAACTAGATGAGGGAAGTGAGCTAACTTGGATGAGACAACCTCACTATTATATGGGACTTTACCCTTACACCTATTCAGCAGGCCTTACTATTGGAACAATAATTTCAGATAAGATTGTAAATGGTACAGACGAAGATAGAAAAAGATGGGTAGATGTTTTGAAGATGGGTGGATCAAAAGGACCTATCGAGCTTGCCAAGGAAGCCGGAGTAGATATGACTACTACAAGACCTCTTGAGGAAGCTATAGAATTTATAGGCTCTATAATAGATCAAATCGATAAGCTTCTAGCAAAGCTTGATATGTATAAATAGAAAGTCAATTATGAAGTACAAAGACTATGTATATGGCTTTATGGCAGGAGTTATAGTTGGTCTTGGAGGAATAGTAAAACTAAGTATTCCTTCAAAGGCCCTAGGCTCTTTCCTCTTTGCTGGAGCGCTTTTTATTATCTTAAGTCTAGAGTATTATCTCTTTACTGGTATGGTAGGATATTATTTTTATAAGGAAAGAAAAACCTACAGAATAAAGCTTATAAAAGTACTCTTGGGCAATCTCTTGGGGACTTTCACAGTAGCTAAAATGATTAGCCTAACAAGGTATGGCGAGAATTTAATCCGTCTTGCAGAAAGGTCAGTTGTAATAAAAACATCGGATAATTTATTAAGTATATTTATCCTAGCGATTTTTTGTAATATGTTTGTAACAAACGCCGCTCACCAATTTAAGTACAATTCCTATCAGGTTGGCAAGTATTTGGCTATATTTATATCTATTATGACCTTTGTTCTATCAGGATTTGAGCATTCAATAGCAGATAGCTTTTACTTTTTCTTGGCAGGAAATATAAATCCTCGAATTATAACTGTGTTTTTGATAGTGCTTTCGGGAAATATTGTTGGAGGACTAATTATACCTACAGTAGCTCTTTTCTACGATGATAAGTTTCAACTCAAGGGATGATTTTAAGCTAGGGAAATTTTGGAAAAATCAAGTGATTTTGCTTGACATTCTTGCTTTATATAGTATATCTTGATATAATAAATTATATTAGTCGAAGGGGGTGGATTTTCACTCCCTTCATTATCTATTTTATTATTTTTACTTAAAAATTTTTAAAATTTATTATATAATAGTAAAAGAATATATATTTTGTAATTAATTAAAATGAAGGAGAATTAAATGGAAAACGTACGTGTAAGATTTGCACCATCACCAACAGGATATTTGCATATAGGAGGTCTTAGAACTGCTTTGTTCAACTACCTATACGCAAGACATACTGGTGGGGATATGCTTTTAAGAATTGAAGATACAGATAGGACTAGATTTGTAGAAGGAGCCTTGGAAAACCTCCTAAAGGCTCTTAAATGGTCTGGCATTGAAATCGACGAGGGAGTAATGCTAGATGAAAATGGAGAAGTTACCCAAAAGGGTAACTGTGGTCCATATATCCAATCTGAAAGGGTTGAAGAAGGTATCTATGATAAATATATCGACCAACTTATAGAAGAAGGCAAGGCTTACTATTGCTTCTGTTCACAAGAAAGAATCGACAAGGTACGTGACCAACAAAGAGCTGACGGACTTACACCAAAATATGACGGACTCTGCAGGTCAATTCCTCTAGAAGAAGCTAAAAAGAGAGTTGCAGCAGGGGAGCCTCACACAGTTAGACTAAAACTTCCAGTAAACAGAGACATTACTTTTAACGATAAGATAAAGGGAAAGATCACCTTCAATACAGACGATCAAGACGACCAAGTCCTTATCAAAAGAGACGGCTTCCCAACCTATCACTTCGCTGTAGTAGTAGATGATCACTTGATGGAAATTACCCACGTAGTTCGTGGAGATGAGTGGGTTTCTTCAACTCCAAAACACGTTTACCTTTACGAAGCCTTTGGCTGGAAGGCACCAGAATACATCCACCTACCAACCGTTCTTAACAAGGACCATAAGAAATACTCAAAGAGAAACGGAGATGGTATGGTAGAAGACTTCATCGAAGAAGGCTACATGCCAGAAGGACTTATAAACTTCCTAGCCCTACTCGGATGGTCACCAGATAGCGAAGAAGAAATATTTACTATGAAACAATTGGCTGAACAATTCGATTTCGATAGAGTAAACAAGACTGGGGCAGTTTTTGATAAGAGAAAACTTGACTGGGTTAATGGCCACTATGTAAGAGACCTATCAGTAGATGAGCTTACAGAAAAAATCAAACCATACATGGTAAAATCTGGCCTAATAGACGAATCTTACCCAGAAGATAAATTAAAACTCTTAGCTAAAACTTGGCAATCAGCAATCGATAAGTTCTCAGACGCGCCAGAGCTATCAAAGAACTATTTCCTAGCTGATAAGGATATGACTTGGGATGAGGAAGCAGTTGAAGCAATTAAGACAGATGATGCCAAAAAACTAATCGACTCCTTCCTAAATCACCTTGAAGAAATCGATGAAATTGATGAAGAGTTCGCATCAACTATAATGAAGAAAATCCAAAAAGAAACAGGAATCAAGGGCAAGAACCTATGGTTCCCAGTAAGAGCTGCTATAACAGGATCAGTTCATGGACCAGAACTATCTAATGCCTTCGTAATCATGGGCAAGGAAAAAATCAAAGAAAGATTAAATTACGTAAAGGAAAACTTTTAATGAAAATTCATAACACGCTTACAAGACAAAAAGAAGAATTTATCCCGATAGAAGAAAACAAAATAAGGATGTATGTCTGTGGGCCAACTGTTTATGATTATATGCACATTGGAAATGCTAGGCCACTAGTTGTATTTGATACTTTCAGACGTTACATGAAGTTTAAGGGCTACGATGTAAAATACGTGGTAAACTTTACAGACGTAGATGATAAGATAATCAACAAATCTATCGCCGAAGGAATCACCACCAAGGAAGTTACAGACAAATATATAGCTGCCTACATGGAAGATGCCAAAGACTTAAATATAGATGAAGGTGATACCATCCATCCTAGGGCAACCGAGGTTATGGATGATATCATAGCCTTTGTCAAGGGCCTAGTCGATAAGCGCATGGCCTATGAATCAGAAGGAGATGTCTACTTCGACGTATCAAAGGCAGACGATTACGGTAAGCTTTCAGGAAAAAATATAGAAGATCTAATCCACGGAGCAAGTAATAGACTAGATACTGCCGATGGATCTAAGAAAAAATCCCCAGTAGATTTCGCCTTGTGGAAGAAAACCAAAAAAGAAGGCGAAATAAGCTGGAAATCTCCATGGGGAGAGGGTAGACCTGGCTGGCATATAGAATGCTCTACCATGAGTAAGAAAATCTTAGGAGAGACTATAGATATCCATGCCGGTGGAGAAGATTTGGAATTTCCTCATCACGAAAACGAAATCGCTCAATCAGAAGGCCTTAATGGCAAGACATTTGCCAATTATTGGATGCACAATGGGATGATCCAAGTTGACGGAACAAAGATGAGCAAGTCCTTGGGAAACTTCTTCACCCTTCACGATATCAAGAAGGAATACGACCTATCTATTATTAGATTCTGGCTACTTACGACAAATTATAGGCAACCTATCAACTTCACAAGAGAAATAATAGAGCAGGCCAAGGCCTCCCTGCAAAGACTAACCAATGCTTACTTCAGACTAGAAGAGCTATTGGATAAGGCAGAGGACAAGGACTTATCAGAAGAAGAGAAAGATCTAGAAAATAACCTTAAGGCCTTTAAGGATAAGTTTATCGAAGTGATGGATGATGACTTAAACACAGCTGATGCTATTACTGTTTTATTTGACATAGCAAAATTTGTAAACACAAAGCTCGATTCATCATCAAGTATAGATCTTGTAGATAAAACTTATAAGCTCTATAAGGAGCTTTTTGATAGCTTGGGTCTTCTTGCCAATAAAAAGGAAGCTGATGTAGACGTATCTAAAATCGAAGAGCTAATAGCAAAAAGAAGCGAAGCTAAAAAGGCCAAGGATTTTGCCACAGCAGATAAAATAAGAGATGAGCTTTCTGCTATGGGAATTACTATTAAAGATACCAGAGAAGGTGTCAAGTGGGAGATTAGCTAATGGATAAGATATATGGAAGAAAGCCAGTTTTAGATACCCTGGATACTGACATCAAAGTCTACAAGGCCTATATCTTAAAGCAAAATTCTAGGCTTGTAGATAAGATAATAGATAAGCTAAATCAAAAAAATATAGAAATATCCTTTGTAGATAAGAGATTTTTTGATAAGATAGATATGAACCACCAGGGCGTTATGCTTGAGGTCGAATCTTTTAATTATTCTAGCTTGGAGGACTTATCTGATTCTTCTAGGCTTATAATCCTAGATAAAATCGAAGACCCTCACAATTTAGGCGCTATCATAAGGAGTGCAGAAAGCTTTGGCTTTGACGCAGTAATAATTCCAGAAAGAAGATCAGCTTCTGTAACTTCTACAGTCTATAAGACTAGTGCTGGAGCTATTAATAATATCAAGGTAGTAAGGGTTACCAATCTAACTAGGACCATAAAAGACCTTAAGGATAAGGGATTTTGGATCTATGGACTTGCAGGTGAAGCCCACTCTGACATAAGTCACGCAGACCTAAGAGGTAAGGTAGCCCTCGTTGTAGGCAATGAGGGTGAAGGAATCTCTAGACTTGTGAGGAAGAATTGTGATATGCTTATAAATATACCAATGCTTGGGAGAGTTAATAGCCTAAACGCATCTGTAGCAGCGGCGATTTCTATGTATGAGCTGTTAAGACAAAATGGCTTTAACTAAGAAAAATATAACCTTTATTGATGGCTACAATGTCATAAATAAATGGAGTGAACTTGAAGAAATTAAAAGAGTTGACCTAGCGGATGCAAGAGATAAACTCATAGAAGAGATGGCAGAATATAAGTCCCTATCTGGGGAAGAGCTTGTAATAGTCTTTGATGCCTACAATCTAGACAGGATAAAAGAAACTATCATAGAAAAATATGGGATGAAGATTGTATTTACCAAAAGGTTTCAGACTGCTGATACCTACATAGAAAGAGAGCTCGCAAGGGCTAATAGGCATCATAATATCAAGGTAGTAACAGACGATGGTGCTATCCAAACCCAGGTGACAAGCAAGGGAGCAAGCAGGGTTACGGCTCTTGAATTAAGACAAGATCTAGATACTATGAGAGGCAGGATCAAAAGAAAGAGGAAAGAAGACTTCAACCAAAACTTCAAAACTTTCCCTATATCAGATAAACTTTCTGATGTGATTGATAAAATAAAGGAAGATTTGGAAAATAAAAGTTAGGTAAATAAATTCAAATGGGTGATAAAATGGATAAAATAAATTTAAAAGACAAAAAAACCCTAGAGAAATTAAAAGAGTATCTCAACTCAGAGGACTTGACCGAAGAGGAGATCATCTCAATTCTTGAAGGTTTAACAGAAGAAGAAAAAGATGAGATAATGGATATTATATCAGACGAAGTGGATGATGACGAAGACGAAGACGATGACTTCGAAGAAAGAAATAAAAATGTATCAAAAACTTCAATCATGCCTATAAGTCGTCGTGATATGATAGAGCTATCTGATCTTACAAATGAGCAAATAGTGGAACAATTCCAAATAGGAAATCAGAATGCCCTAGCAGCCCTTGTAGAAAAAAACCAGGGGCTTGTTAGAAGTAGGGCCTCATATTTCTTTAGATCCCACGGAAACGACCTAGACCTAGAGGACTTGGTCCAATCAGGTATGCTCGGTATGATTCGTGCGGCAGAAAAGTTTGACCTATCCCTAGGATATAAGTTTACAACCTATGCCTACAAGTGGATTGATAAGGCTATAAGAAAGGCCATCAACAAAGAAGGCCATACTATAAGAATACCTGCTGGTAAATACCTAAAGCTTAACAAGCTCAAGCAAATTCTTAAGGCAAATCCAGAAGCAAGCGATGAGGAACTTTATAGGATTTTGGAAAAGGAAGGAATCGATAAGAAACAAGCCGATGATCTTTTCCTAATCAACAGGAACCAAGTAAACTCAACTTCCCTTAACATCAACCTAGACAGTGAGGATTCGACAGGTGATGAGCTTATGGATATGGTAGGAGATGAGTCAACTCCAGTCGATATGCTAATTTTAGAAAAAGACATGGAAAACTTCCTCCTAAAGGCCCTAGACCAACTAACAGATAGGGAAAAACAAATCATAATCTTTAGATATGGACTAGATAACGAAAAGCCTAAGACGCTTGAAGAAATAGGTAAAATCTACGACTTATCTAGAGAGAGAATCAGACAAATCGAAAATCAGGCCTTGGGTAAACTTAAGGAATTTTCTGAAAGAGAAGAATAAAATCAAGTGGCAGAGAGTAAACTTTCGGCCACTTTTTTAGAATTTTATTAATTCTAAATTTTATTCTAAATAATTTTGTAAAAAATCTATCATTCGTTTAAATTTAAACGATTTAGCCCACTATATAAAAAACGTTTGCATTTTCATTAATTATCTAGTAATATATAAGTATATTATTAAAGAAAAGGAGGTACCTATGTACGAACAAAAAGTAACACTTTCTAATGAAATAGGTTTACATGCTAGACCAGCATCTATTTTTATCAGACAAGCCGTTAAGTTCCCATGTGACATCACAGTAGAGAAAGCTGGTAGGAGTTACAATGCAAAGTCTATCATGTCAGTTCTTAGCATGAGTGCTTCTAAAGGCGATGAGATAATTATTAGAGCAGACGGTGAATCAGAAAATGAAGCTGTAAGTGCACTCATTGACTTAGTTGAGAATAAGCTTACAGATTATTAATAATAATACTTTCACATTAAACGAACTATTAGTTTAGCTCGTTTTTTTGTGTGTATTTTTTGTATTACTAGAATTATTTTCCGTTAGAAAATTTATCTTACCTTACAAAGATTCATCTCAGATGTTTATTTTTACCTTTCTTTAGGGTAAATTGATTAGAGGGATAGTTGTATAATCCCTAGTAAAAGAGTATACTTTAAATAGATTTTTGAAAGAATAAAAAGAGGTGCAGATGACTAATTTATTAAAGATAGAAGATCTTCACGTATCCGTTGGAGATAAGAAGATTTTAGATGGTATAGATTTAGAGATAAACAAGGGCGAAGTTCACGTTGTAATGGGATCAAATGGTTCTGGTAAATCAACCCTAATGAATACAATTATGGCTAACCCAGTTTATGAAGTTACAGAAGGAAAGATCTTCTTTGAAGGAGAAGATATCACTGAAGAGTCAGTAGATAAGAGAGCTAGACGTGGGATTTTCATGAGCTTCCAACATCCAGATGAGATTCCAGGAGTTAAGCTTAACGACTTTTTGAGGATTTCCAAAGAGCAAAGAGAAGGGAAGAAACCTTCAATCCTTGCCTTTAACAAGGAATTATCAAAAGAGATGAAAGATTTAAAACTTTCCGATGATTACGCTACAAGATATGTAAACGTAGGATTTTCTGGTGGTGAAAGAAAAAAATCAGAGATTCTTCAAATGAAGATGCTTAATCCAAAACTTGCCCTCCTAGATGAGACAGATTCAGGTCTTGACGTGGATGCTGTAAGGATTGTAAGTGAAGGTATTAAGGACTTTTTAAGCGAAGATAATGCAGTTGTTATCATAACTCACCACAGAGAGTTGCTTTCAAATATCAAGGCTGATTATGTACACATCCTAAAAGATGGTAAGATCCAAGAAACAGGCGACGATAGCCTCATGGATAAGATTGAAAAAGAAGGATACGAGTGGGTATAAGATGAAAGAAATTAATATTGAAGATCAATTAAAGGAGCTAGATCGAGGATACTACGACTTCTTTAATGAGTTTGAATATGCAGATATAACTGACAAGGGTATAAATGCTGATATAGTAAATGAGATTTCTAAGAAGAAAAATGAGCCAGACTGGATGAGAAGAAGGAGACTAAAGTCTCTTGCTCTTTTTGAAAAGATAGACAATCCTTCTTGGGGACCAGACCTTTCTGAGCTAAACATGGACGATATCACAACTTATGTAAAACCAAAGTCTGATAAGAAATCTAACTGGCAAGCTCTCCCAGAAGAGATCAGAGATACCTTCGATAGACTTGGAATACCTCAAGCTGAGCAAGAGTCTCTTGCAGGTGTTGGTGCCCAATACGATAGTGAAGAAGTTTATCACTCAATCCAAAAACACCTATCTGATCAAGGTGTAATCTTTATGGACTTTTCATCAGCCCTTAGGGAACATGAGGATATAGTAAAGGCCTACTTCCAAAAGGCCATTCCTCCAACCCTTCACAAATACGCAGCCCTTCACGGTGCTGTATGGAGCGGAGGATCATTAATATATGTCCCAGAAGGAGTTGAGGTAGATATTCCTCTCCAATCCTACTACAGGCTAAACGCCCCAGGAGCAGGCCAATTCGAGCATACAATGATCATAGCAGAAGATAATGCCAAGGTTCACTTTATAGAAGGCTGTTCTGCCCCAAGATATAATGTAGTCAACCTCCACGCAGGTTCTGTAGAAATTTTTGTCGGCAAAAACGCTGAAGTTAGATTTTCAACTATAGAAAACTGGTCAAGGAATATGTATAACCTAAATACCAAAAGAGCTATCATTCAAGAAGGCGGCAAGGTGATTTGGGTATCAGGTTCTTTCGGATCTAAGGTTTCTATGCTTTATCCAACAAGCGTTCTTGCAGGAGAAGGGGCTAGTGCAGAATATACAGGAATTACTTTTGCATCCAACGGCCAATATATCGATAATGGTTGTTCTATGATTCACCTTGCTCCAAACACTTATTCAACTGCTCTTACAAAATCAATTACAGCAGGTTCTGGTAAGAGTATGACAAGGTCTCTCGTTCAGATGAAGAAAAACTCAGCTGGTTCTAGATCTACAGTAGATTGTGAGAACCTCATGATTTCAGAAGAGTCCCAATCAGATACCATACCTGTATTAGATATAAGAAATGATGATGTAGACTGTGGCCACGAAGCCAAAATCGGCTCAATCGACCAAGGACAAATCTTTTATCTAATGAGCAGGGGAATCCCTGAAGAAGAAGCTAAATCAATGATTGTAAGAGGTTTTGCTGAACCAATTTCTAGAGAGCTTCCACTAGAATATGCTGTCGAGATGAATCGTCTTATCGATATGGAATTGGAAGGAGCAAACGGCTGATGGCAAGAATTAACGAAATGAGAATGCCAACTTGGGCAAGTCTCGGACTAAATTATTTAAAAGAAGATAAAGTTAATATAGAAAATATAGAAGAAACCTCTAAGGCAGAAAACTTATCAGAAATAAGCGAAGTCGAAGAAGCCTTTGAGGGTCACAATCTTGGAATTTCCGAAAAAATTGAAAAAGAAAATAAAGATTTTAGAAACAGATCCTATAACTTTGATGTTAAGGGAGAAAGAGAAACAGAATTTATCGAATTTGACCTAAATAAGGACGATAATATCCTAGTGTCAAACATCGATATCAAGGCGAGTGAAGCTAGCAAGTCATCATTTTTGATAAATATCTTCGATGATGGTTCAAAAAAAATCTTCCTTAACTCAAGAATTAGGGCGAAACTTGATAAGAATTCCTATGTCAAAATTGTAGTAGTAACAAATCTTTGTAAGGATGCTACAAACTTAAACTCTATTGGAACATACCTTGCCGAAGACGCTATATTAGATATCACTTATATAGAAGTTGGAGCTGGCAAGAGTCTTGTAAATATCGACAATATCCTTAAGGGAGATAGGTCTAGGGTTATCCAAAAGGGAGTTTACTTCAAAGAAGGAGATGACTTCCTAGACCTACTAGCTACTAACGAGCATTTTGGAACTGATACTGACTCAGAATGTATGTTCAACGGCGCCCTAAAAGATAGGGCTGAGAAAAACTTCAAGGGAGTAGTTGATCTAAGAAGAGGCTGCCACAAGGCTGACGGCAAAATAGGCGACTATTCTATGATGCTTTCAGATGATGTAATCAACAAGTCTGCCCCAATCCTTCTAAACGAGGAAAGGGAAGTTTCCGGAAATCACGCAGCAAGCGTAGGTAGACTAAATAAGGAAATGTTATTTTACATCATGAGCCGTGGCTTTAGCAAGAAACAAGCCGAAGCTATGATGCTTGAAGCAAACTTCGCTCCAGCTATTGATAATATTGAAGAAGAAGCTTTAAGAGATAAGATTAGAGAAAAAGTTCACCAAATGAACCTGGGGTATGATTTATGATTGATGTAGAAAAAATTAGAGCTGACTTTCCCTACCTTGATAGCGAAAAGGTGGGAAAGGAAGTTATTTACTTAGATACAGGAGCGACAAGCCAGAAGCCAGCCTGTGTGATAGATGCAGTTGACGAATACTACAGATATTCTAATGCCAACCCTCACAGGGGAGCCCACTTTCTAAGCTGGAAGGCTACAGAAGCTTACGAGGAAACTAGAGAAGTTGTCAAAGACTTCATAGGAGCTAGAAAATCTTCTGAGATTGTATTTACAAGATCAACTACAGAGTCCCTTAACCTTTTGGCCTATTCTTATGGTCTAAACAAGCTTACAAAAGATGATGAGATTCTAATTACAATCCTAGACCATCATGCAAATCTAGTTCCATGGCAAATGGTAGCGAAAAAGACTGGGGCAAAACTTGTCTATGCCTACCTAAATGAGGACTACAGCCTAGACTACGACGATTTGAAAAATAAAATCAACGAGAAGACTAAGATAGTTTCTGTAACTGGAGCAAGCAATGTTACAGGAGAGCTTATCGATTCAAAGCTTATTACAAAATGGGCCCACGAAGTAGGAGCTATATCAATAGTAGACGGAGCCCAACTTATACCTCACGTAAAAACAGACGTGAAAGATATAGATTGTGATTTCCTAGCCTTTTCAGGACATAAGATGTTCTCGCCTATGGGAATTGGGGTTCTTTACGGCAAATACGAGCTTTTAGATAAGCTTGAGCCTTTCAACTACGGTGGAGATATGATAGAATATGTCTATGAACAAGAGTCTACTTTCCAAGAGCCACCTATCAAATTTGAAGCTGGAACTCCAAATGTAGGAGGAGTTCTTGGACTAAAAGCTGCGATTGAGTATGTAGAAAAAATTGGCATGGATGAGATATTTGCCTATGAGCATGAATTAACTTCCTATGCATATGATTTGATAAAGGACATCCCAAATATCAAAATCTTCTATCCGACAAATGGCAAGGCAGGATCTGTAATATCCTTTACCTTTACAGACATCCACCCACACGATATAGCTACAATCCTTGATAGCAAGGGAATAGCTGTAAGAAGCGGCTACCATTGTGCTATGCCACTTCACGGATATCTAGGCATATCTGCAACAGCTAGAGCATCATTTTCTATATACAATACCAAGGAAGAAGCAGAGATTTTTGCCAAAGAGTTAAAGAATGTAAGAAAGGTGATGGGCTTATAATGAATATGGAAGAAATTTATAGTCAAATAATACTAGATCATTCAAGAAATCAAGCTAATAGACACGACTTAGAAGATGCGGATATCACAGAGCCAGGCCACAACCCATCCTGTGGGGACGAGATCGTCCTTCAATTAAAGATGGATGGAGATATCATAAAAGATGCAGCCTTCACTGGAGATGGTTGTGCAATAAGCCAAGCTGCAACTAGCGTTATGTGTGATATTATAGTTGGAAAGACTAAGGAAGAAGCCAAAAAACTTGCTGATATCTACGTAAGAATGATCAAAAGAGAAGATGTTACAGATGAAGAGCTAGAGCTTTTAGAAGATGCAGTAGCCTTCAAGAACATCCAAAACATGCCACAAAGAGTAAAGTGTGCCCTCCTATCATGGAAGACACTTGACCAGACTATCTAATATGAATTTAAAAAACTTTGAATTGATGGAATTTATAACGAGTCTAGTATCAGCTATCCTCTTATATGTTCTTACAATCTATCAATATGTTAAATCAAAACCTTACTTTTATCTGGTATTGATAGCGGCTCTTTTAATGAGTGCAAATGCCTATCTTAAGTATAAAAAATACAAAGATGGTAGAAAAATTTGAAAAATAAAAAGAATTATCTTATAATGTAAGTAGCTAGGGGTGCAATAGCTGAGAGATGGATTATCCATTAACCCTTTAAACTTGTTAGGTTAAAACCTGCGTAAGAAAGCTAAGTTATTATAAAGCAAAAGTTTAAAGACCCCTAGAAGGGGTCTATTTTTATACTTAAAATAGACTTTAAGATCAATAGCTAAGTGATGTAATTGGCACAAAGGGGCATACCACCTCGGGTATGGTTGTCCTTTTTGTGCCTTTTTTGAGGAGGTGATTTTGTGATTAAGTTAAACGATAAGGAAGTAAATTTTCTTGAAGAGGAAAATCTTAAAGACTTTCTTTTAAGGAATAATTATGACCCAGATTTTCTTGCTTGCGAAGTAAATAGTAAGCTTGTAAAGAAAGTAGACTTTGAGGACTTTGTAGTTGAAGATGAATCAAAGATAGAGGTTTTTTCCTTTGTAGGAGGGGGTTGATATGAATTTAAGAGAAGAAATTTTACAAAGACAAGAGCCTAGTGTGAATAAAATATTGGAAAAGGCGTCGGTTTCGATTCTTGGTT
This sequence comes from Anaerococcus sp., assembly GCF_030825785.1. GTDB lineage: Bacteria > Bacillota > Clostridia > Tissierellales > Peptoniphilaceae > Anaerococcus. The sequence goes on along the minus strand of NZ_JAPJPG010000018.1, from coordinate 11,593 downwards.
GCGGAGGCTTAGGTTCTAATATAGCTATGGAGTTAAGTAGATGTGGAGTTGGAAACATTCATATCTACGATTTCGATAAGGTCGAGTATTCAAACCTAAACAGACAGAATTACGGTATTGATGACCTAGGAAAGTCTAAGGTAGAACAAACTAAGAAAAAAATAAAAGAAGCCATTCCCTATGTTAATATCTATGAGCATGATATAAAAATAAATTGGGACAATCTAGATGTAATTAGTCAAAAGACTGATATTTTCATTGAAGCATTTGATAAAAAAGAAATGAAGTCTTTAGTTTTTGATTATTTTTTAGGAAAAAAAGGCAAGAAACTTATAATTGCATCAGGGCTTTCTGGACTAGCTGGGCTAGAAGATATAAAAATAAAACAGATTGACAATGTGACTATGATAGGTGACTTTAAGACAAGCCCTGAAAGCGGGCTCTATTTACCGCGTGTTGCTGTTATTGCGAGTCTTGAAGCCCTCTATGCTGTTAACACTATAATAGGAGAAGCAAATGGAAAATAAAGATTACCTAGTTTTAGGAGATAAGAAGTTTGAGTCCAGATTTATCTTAGGATCTGGTAAATACTCACCAGAATTAATAGACGCTGCAGTAGAATCTGCGGGAGCTCAGATGATTACTGTGGCTCTAAGACGAGCTAATACCAAGGATGTTGCTAATATTTTAAACTATATTCCAAAGGAAGTTACCATAATTCCTAATACATCTGGTGCAAGAAATGCCGATGAGGCAATTAGGATAGCAAGACTTGCTAGAGAAATGGGTTGTGGCAATTTCGTAAAAATTGAAATCATGAGAGATACCAAGTATCTTTTGCCAGACAATGCCGAAACCCTAAAGGCGACTGAAGTTCTAGCAGGGGAAGGCTTCGTAGTTCTTCCTTATATGTACCCAGACCTAAACTTTGCAAGAGACTTAAGGGATGCGGGAGCTGCCTCAATAATGCCACTTGCAAGTCCTATAGGATCAAATAGGGGCCTTGCTACCAAGGACTTTATCAAAATCATAATAGATGAGATTGATCTTCCTGTAATTGTCGATGCGGGAATTGGAGTTCCAAGCCATGCTGCAGAAGCAATGGAGATGGGAGCTGCTGCTATTATGGCCAATACTGGAATTGCTAGTGCATCTGATATTACTATGATGGCGAAAGCCTTCAAGCTTGGAATCGAGGCAGGAAGATGCGCCTACCTTGCAAGACCAGGTAGAGTTTTAGATAAGGGTGCTGATCCATCATCACCACTAAGGGACTTTTTTGACTGATATGAATATTAAAAGCGTAAATGATTATTTCCCAGAAATGGATATAATCGACTCAGATATAAAAGAAAGAATCGAGAAAGCTTACGATGTAGTAAAAGATATCGAGGTAAGTGAGGGAGACGTTCTAGCAAGTCTTAATAAGAAAAATCTTTCAGAAAGAGACTTCTACAATCTCATAAGCGATAAGGCAGAAAATCACTTAGAAGAGATGGCAGAGCTTGCAAGAGACGCTAGGATTAGGTATTTTGGCAATAATGTATGCCTATTTTCTCCAATCTATATAGCTAACTATTGCGAGAACTCTTGTAGATATTGTGGCTTTAGGGCAAAAAGCGACATCAAAAGAGCCAAGCTTAACCTAGAAGAGATCGAGGAAGAGATGAAGGCTTTGGCAGAAACTGGGATTGAAGATGTTCTAATCCTCACTGGTGAAAGCGAGAGATTTTCTTCTGTAGATTATATAGCAGATGCTTGTAGAATTGCCAGCAAATATTTTAAGGTTGTTGGAATCGAAGTTTATCCAGCTAACGTAGATTCTTATGAGAAATTAAGAGAGGCTGGGGCGGATTTCGTTACAGTTTTTCAGGAATCCTACAACAAGGAAGCTTTCGACTACTATCATCCCGCAGGGCATAAGCGAAGCTTTAACTATAGAATCGACACCCAAGAGCGTGCCCTTATGGCAGGCTTTAGGGGAGTAGGTTTCGGTGCTCTCTTTGGACTTTCTGATCCTATAGAAGATGCCTTTAAGCTTGCCATCCATGCCAAGGAAGTTCAAAGAAAATATCCTCAGGCAGAAATTGCAATCTCTCTTCCAAGGATTAGGCCAACCCACGGGGCTGACGATTCTCTTGACTTTAATATAGTTGATGACAAGAAGTTCTTCCAAATCATGCTTGCAATTAGAATATTTTTACCTTTTGCCTCTATTACCCTTTCAACACGTGAGTCTAAAGACTTTAGGGACTTGGCAGTAAAATATGCGGCTACTAAAATCTCTGCTTCAGTAGATACTTCTATAGGTCACAGGTCAAAAAGAAGTGCTGATGAAGGAGATGAGCAGTTTGAGATTGACGATAGCCGTTCTACCGAACAAGCCTTTGAGGACCTCAAGAAAATCGGCATGACACCAGTCTTTACCGATTATATAAATTTATAGGAGAAGTATGGAAAACAAAAGAAAAATTCTAATACTAGTAACTATGTCCATGTTTGTAGCAATCGGAGTTATTATCTCTCCAATCCTAAGGTTTGAGGGCTTTGCTCCTACAGCTCACTTTGTAAATATAGTTTGCTCAGTCTTTCTAGGACCTTGGTATAGCTTACTAAACGGAATCATTACAGCTGCTATCCGTATGAGTCTTATGGGAATTCCTCCTCTTGCTATAACAGGGCAAGTCTTTGGTGCCTTCTTGTCAGGTTTTCTTTATAGGAAGAGCAAGGGATCAATACTTGCTTGTGTTATAGGAGAGATTGTAGGAACAGGAATTATTGGATCAATAGCATCCTACCCAGTTATGTCCCTTCTTTGGGGCAAGGGAGATATCACCTGGTACTTCTACCTTCCAAGCTTTTTGATAGCTACACTTATAGGAGGGACGGTTGCTTTTATCTTCCTAAAAACCCTACAAAGGGCTAAGGCTCTCTACCCAATCCAAAAGAAATTAGGAGTCAATGTCTATGAAAAATCTAAATCAGATTTTGCTAAATAGGAAGAAGTTAGAAGATACTTCACCCCTAATCCATGCCATAACCAATCCCATAGCCATAACCATGGTGGCAAATGGGATTCTTGCAACTGGCGCTAAGGCGATTTGTGCAGCTCATCCTGATGAAGTTTCAGAAATTGTAAATATGTCCAAGGCCTTAAGTCTTAATTTGGGTAATATAACAAGTGAGAGAATGGTCGCTATGAGAAAGGCTAGTCAATGTGCTAGTAAGAAAAACATTCCCTTAGCCTTAGATGCGGTGGGAGTCGGAGCTTCCACCCTTCGTCTGACCTTTGCCAATGACCTTTTAGGAAAATATAATTTCGATTTGATAAAGGGAAATAGCTCGGAGGTTAAGGCCCTTGCTGGAGAAAAAAGCGAGGCCTTGGGCATAGATGTAGGAAAGAAGGATGAAATAAGAGAAGAAAATATAGATAGTCTTGCCCAAATAGGAAGAAGGCTATGTCAAAAATATAATTCGACCATCCTAATTACTGGCAAATCCGACCTATTGATAAGTAAGGATAGGTATTTTGTAGTAAATAACGGAGTAGTGAATCTTTCTAAAATTACAGCGACAGGCTGTATGCTTACAGGAATAATTTCTAGCTTTATGGCTGTTACAGATCCTATAGAAGCATCCCTTATGGGCCTAGTCCTTCTTGAGGTTTCTGCAGAGCTTGCAAATACCGATAGGCTAGGAACATTTCTTGTAAATCTTATGGATGAAATTTCTACGATAGAAGATGAAGTTATAAGCGAAAGAGCTGATATAAGAGAGGTAGAATTTTGACAAAACTTTATTTAGTAACAAATTCAGATAAATATGACGAAGTAGAATTTCTAAGGAGGGTAGAAGAAGCCCTAAGGGGAGGAGTGGATATCCTTCAACTTAGAGAAAAAGATAGACCTGATAGGGAAATTTTAGAACTAGGGAAAAAGGTAAAGGCCCTTTGCGAAAAATACAAAGTCCCTATGCTAATTGACGATAAGGCCCACCTGGCCTGGACTCTGGGAGTAGGAGTCCACCTAGGCCAAGAAGACATGCCTGTAGATTTAGCAAGAAAGCTTTTGGGAAAAGATGCCCTAATCGGATCGACTGCAAAGTCTGTCGAAGCGGCCCAAAAGGCGGAAAAGGACGGAGCGGACTATCTTGGAGTAGGAGCAATCTTTGATACCAAAACCCACGTTAAGACCAAAAGAACCAGTGTAGAAACATTTAAGGAAATAAAAAACAAGGTATCTATAGACGTCTACGCCATAGGAGGACTCAATACCAGTAATATCGACGTTCTAAAATCTTCTGGGGCAGATGGCATATGCGTAGTAAGGGCCATAATGGATAGCCCAAATGTCTACAAGGATACGAGAAAGCTTAAGGAGAAAATGGAGGATATTTTAGGCTAGGACCTATCAGTCTTTAGCTATCCTTATTTAATTAAATTATTTTATAAGATAAGACTTGCCTTAAAATAAAAATCGTCCCATTATTAGCCTTTGACCTAGCTAATAACTGAGGCGATTATTTTTGTTTAATTAATTCATATATATTTTTATAAAAATTCCACTTCCTTTTCATCGATGACCTTACAAGGAACCCCAACTCTAGCGGCTTCTTTCACTTCAACAAAGCCTTCCAGCCTATCTCTAAAGTAGAGAAATCTCTTAAGATTTGCCATAGAGTCGGTAATATTGTAAAAGCTAATTCCCTTGTACTTATCAGGATTTTTGTCATAATCTGCCATGATCAGAGTGCAATCAGGACACTTATCGCTTACAAAAATTTCAATTTTTTCCATAATTTTTCCTCCTATATCTCACATATCTAAAAGATACCCCATTTTCTTCCATGATATCAGATTCTTCGCTTAGGAACCACTCATCATCTTGATCAAAATTGTGAAGGAAACTATCGGCTTCTTTGTTTTCATAAATCTTGGTAATGACGGCCTCATCGCAATATTTAAGGAAGAGTTCTACGATTTTCTCCCCACCTATAACAAAGGCTTCCTCTTTCTTTTCCTTAACATAGGATAAGACATCAAGGTAGTCTGTAAATACTCTCGCATCTTTTGCCTTATAATCCTTATTTCTAGAAAGAACTATATTTTCCCTATGAGGAAGGGCTCCTCCTATGGATTCGTAGGTTTTTCTGCCCATGATACAGATATTCCCTAAAGTATAGGACTTAAAATGCTTAAGGTCCTTTTTTATATGAAAAAGCATCTGTCCATCCTTGCCGATGCCCCAATTCTTATCAACTGCCAAAATAATTTTCATATTAACTCCTTAGTCTCATTATATCATCTTAGACAAAGATTTGTAGGTAAACATTATCTTTGTTTTTAGCTGAATCCTATAAATTAGCTTATGAAAATGTTTGATTTTGTAAGAAAGTGTTGACAAACTTTCTTTTTTCATATATATTTGAATTAAAAGATTACGAAATGAGGAGAAAATATGACAAGAGAAATTTATCTAGGAGTAGATGGAGGAGGGACCAAGACTGCCTTTCTCTTGGATGTAGATGGAAAGCGTTTTGAGTCTAAGCAAATCACTATTCACCCAAAACAAGTTACGAAACAACAATTCTTTGAAATAATGAAGCTAGGAGTGGGAGAAGTGTGTAGGAAAGCTTGTATAGATCCAGAAGAAATCCTCTACACCTTCGTGGCAGCTCCGGGTTACGGCCAATATCCTGACACCGAAAGTTATATCGATGAAGGTATAAGAGAGGCAATTGGCTCAGATAGATTTAAGGTGGCTAACGACTGCGTAAATGGCTGGGCAGGAAGTCTTAATGCAAAACCTGGTATAAATCTAGTCTTAGGCACTGGACAAATAGGCTACGGTGTAGATGAAGAGGGAAATTCCATGAGATCTGGTGGCTGGGGACCACTTTTGGGAGATGAGGCGAGTGGATATTATATAGGACTAAAGCTACTCAATCATTTTACCAAAATGAGTGATGGAAGGAGTGATAAGACTATCCTCTATGATATCATAAGAGAAAGGCTAGATCTTAAGGAAGATATGGAAATAATTGATAAGGCAGAGAAGATGAAAAGAGATGAGATAGCTTCCCTATCTAGAATATTTGCCGAAGCCTTGGATAAAGAAGATCCATATTGCAAGGTGCTTTTAGAAGAAATATCCAAAGAAGCCGCAGAAGTCATAGATTCAATAATAAAGGGACTAAATTTTAAGGAAGAAGTAAAGGTATCTTATTCAGGAGGAGTCTTTAACCTAGGAGATAGGCTAATCAAGAAAATAGAAGAAAAGTCTAAAAACAAAATAAAAATAGAAAAACCCTACGCAAACCCTTCCGAGGGAGCTTTGATTTTGGCTAGATTATATGGAAAACACTAACTGAAGGCACCAAAAATTTGGTGTCTTTTTTTAATAATAATTTATCATAACAAGTGCAACATAAAATAAACTCATAGCTAATCAGCTATGTTAATATGTAAGTGACCAAACAAAGCATATTAAAAGGAGCAATTAACCATGAGCTATAATTATCTTACCATAGAAGAGGGAGCTTGTATTTATCAATTTTTAAATTTAGGAATGAGTATAAGGAAAATTGCACAAGCACTTAGAAGAGCACCTAGTACAATATCTCGAGAAATAAAAAGAAATTCTTCGAAAACAATAAATAGTAGAGGAAATTACACTAAATACTTTCCGATAAAAGCAAACGAAAAATATATTGATAGAAGGAAAGAATGTCATAGGAAAAGTAAATTTTCTAAAAATGTTATTGATTATTTAACTATAAAAATTAATGAGCATTGGTCTCCTGAACAAATTATCTACGGTCTTACTAAGAAGAGGTCAGTCAAGGATATTTCTTTATTTCTACCAATACCGTTACTAGGGTTATGGATAGATTTACTAATAGCTTTAATGTTGATTTTAAGTCTACCTCATTTCATTTGTGTTTTGATGAGTTTAAGTCAACCAGGGATAATAAAGGTTCTATAAGCTTTATTTATTGTGATTATCCCACCGGAAATGTTATTAATGTGTTTGAGAATGTACATCTTCCTTTTCTTAAGAGGTATTGGAAGTTTTTTTGAAGGCAGATGATTTATTGGACTGTGTTGATTTTACTAAGAGAATTCATTTTCCTGAAGCTTTCGCGTTTGAATTATATGTAGTTCAAAGATATTTAGATATTTATGATATTTTAGAGAATACTTACTATTGTTATCAAAGTATTAGATCTGACATTGTACATAGAGATTTTGAGATGTTTAAGAAGCATTTATTAAGTTTTAAGGATAATGTAAGTGATAGAATGAAGATATCGATAGAAACTTGTCTAAGCAATACTGATTTAATTGAGAATTCATTTGTTTAGGAGTATTCCAATGTTTAATTGAGGATATAAACAATTTTATTAAGGTTTTAAAGAGGATAGCTTTTGGCTATAGAAGAATTGTTAATTTCAGAAGTAGAATATTTTTAACAAAAAACTTAGTTGAATTAAGCTAGAAAAAATATTCAATTTAGCTAGAGTTTTATGAAAAAAATTCCATGGATAAGAAATCCTATCCATGGAAAAATATTTGGTTAATTATTGTTTACCAACACGATTTGACAAAGAACAATAAGTTCTAGAACTAAAACCTATGTGAAATTTTAAATTTTTTTTATTTGTGAATTATTAAGATAACTTATAGAACTATTTACATTTATTTTCAATCAATTTATCAAATCCATATATCTCTAATGTAGACTTACCAGATTTGAGTAATTCTATTATTTCTAGCTCATGTTCGAATTTTTTAATAGCATCTTCAAAGACTTTGTCTTCATATTCTTTTGGGATTACAACAACTCCATCACAATCCCCAAAAATAATATCATCTGGGTTGACTTGAATACCTCCACAATGAATTGGAGTATTTAATATAGCAAGGCTTTCTTTTACAGTGCCAGAAGGATTAAAGGCTCTTGCAAATACGGGAAATCCTAATTCCTTAATATCTTCTGAATCTCTACAACTTCCATCTATTACAACTCCTGATAAATTTCTCAACTTACAAGCAGAGGCCAAAATATCACCGAAATGTCCTGCATTAGAGTAACCATGTACATCAAACACTAATACATCTCCTGGTTTAGCTTCATATATAGCCTGATGAAAAGCTAAATTATCACCAGGAAAACATTTAACTGGGAAAGCTCTGCCAATCATTTTCATACTTCTATCAACAGGTTTTATTGCAGTATCCATTACGCCTTGGTTAGGAGTGGAATTATTATTATCAGCAATATTTCCTGTAGGCAATTTAATTAATTTTTTTCTCAAATCATCTGTTAAATACATATTTAATCCTCTATATTTTCATATATTAAATTATAATTATCGTCTAGGATTCCGTCGTTTCTATCTTTCCATAATCTATATGGCACACTAACTATTAGAGGAATCAACATTACTGGACCAACTATTGTAGTGAATGTACCATATCCATATTTTATTATATTTAAAAGACCAAAACTTGATCCAAATGTACAAATTAAAATAAATATTATAGCTATTACGAATTTTCGAGAAAATGCTGTACTACTTTTCCAATTTTTCTTTATTATAGGTTCAAATCTATTGCAAACGGTAAATATAAATGCAACAGAACTAGATAACATAGCAGCTATTGCAAAGACAACATACAAAATTTTAGAAATCCATCCAGAAGATGATAGGTTATTTATGGCCCATAATGTAGGTATTTCTTCTTTTAAAATTCCAGGCATTCCAGCTGCGAATATGAATGTGAATACCATGGTTGATATTGAGCATAATAATGAAGTCATTAGGGATTGTACAAATACATCTTTTCGACTTTCAATTATTCCTCTTGAGGCTGGAACGCATGCTTCGTATCCGTTCATGAAAAATACTACAATCATTAACATAGAAAACCAAGCGTTAGGTCCATTAAATCCGTATTCTGTATAGGAAACGCGCATAGATAGATAGTTTGAAGCTTGAGGAGTGGCATTTCCAATACATATTATAGCTACATAAATGCATATAATCAGTATCGCAAAGCCAAGTACTGTTCCAACTCTTCTTAACACCTCTGATCCCCAAAGTGCAAAGAAAAGAACCAAAGCGCAAAATCCGATGATTCCTATTATTTGTGGGAGTCCGAATAATTGATTTAGTAAAACAGCAGTGGTAGATATTTGTGCAGAAAGAGCAATTAAAACTACTACTATTACCTGTAATTCTTTGAAATTACCAAAGAACAATTGCAATCCTTTTGATTTATAAATACTATTATACGCTTCACGATATGAATTTGGTTTGTATACCCTATTTATCTCAAATAATAAAATATTAAACAAGAAACATAGCAATCCTGCTATAGCTGGACCTAAGAGTACACCTATCCATCCTTTATTATTAAAATAAGATACAGTTTGAGTACCTGATGCAAAACCAGGTCCTACATAAGCGCCATACATTACTGCTGAAAGTGAAAATAAGGCAGCAAACTTACTTTTTTGTTTATCCATAACAAATCTCCATCATTTATCTTGCTTAGTTTGCAACTTGTGGTAACCTAGCTTTTTTCGAGCGTCTTTTAAGCTGCTTCCTTTTTTGACTTCTTCAATTATTTTTTGTTCTGTACTTTCGATACTTTTAGCAATTTCAAGTGCTTCTTCTGCTCGGTCTTTAGGAATCACAATTACACCTGAATCGTCTCCTAAAATAATATCACCTGGGCAAACTTGGACCCCAGAAATACTGATAGGAACATTTATACTATCTACGGTTACTCTATCTTTTCCAGTAACCATATATCTTCCTTTAGTATATATTCCATAACCTATTTCTTCAATTCCATCTACATCTCTACAAACGCCATCTATAACTGTTCCTTCAATATTTTTGAATTTAGCAGTGAAAGTCATAATATCTCCCCAAACTGTACAATAATTTCTTCCAGCATTATCAATTACTACGACCTGTCCTTCACTTACATCATCTATGAAATCACCAACTGTTCCTTTTAATGAACCGCAAGGGATATAGTGTACAGTGTATGCCTCGCCACAAATTTTGTTTCCTCTAACAACAGCTTGCAATCCCAGTAACCCACAAGGAATACCTAATTTATCCATAGCATCAGATACGCTTGCAGTGTCCATTTTTTTAAAATCTTTTATAAGATCTTGCGTTTTCATAAATTACTCCTTTCAAAACACTTTGCATTGTCTTCCATAAATATTTCAATGATGTCAATCGCCTATATATGGAATCGTTTTACATATTAACTATATCATCTCAAATATATCCTGTAAAACGAATAATTTTAGTATTTAATATCGAATAATATAATAATTATAATTGTAAATTATTAATTTTCTTCTGCGAATATAAATAAAAACAAAGCATTAACTAATAAATATCGTGATTAGTAAATTTGTATTTCCGCTAAAATAGTAATATAATATCGGTATTACTAATATTATATTACAAGGAGCTTATATGAATCAAGAGCATATAGAAACATTTTTATCTGTAGTTATGTGTGGAAATATTACATCTGCAGCAAAAAAATTATATGTTTCACAATCTACAGTGAGTAGTAGAATACAACAATTAGAAGAAGAGATTGGTGCTCACTTAATAATTAGAAAAAAAGGTCAAAGAAATATAGTTGTAACTCCCTATGGCTCTTCATTTATATCAATTGCTAATAGATGGCTAGCTTTGCAGAGAGAGACAAAAAATCTGAAGAATAGAGCTGATATAAAAACTTTAAATATAGCGAGCGTAGACGCTGTCAATAATTATACTTTTGTTTTGCTATTTCAGAATCATCTAGATAAGTTTCCTAATATAAGATTGTGCATTAATACGCATCATTCTGGAGAAATATATGATCTTATTGCTAACAGGTCATCTGATATAGGATTTGTTTTCAGTCAGATTTCTCATCCAGATGTAATATCTATTCCAATTTATAGAGAGTTAATGTACCTTGTATGTCATAAAGATAGTCCATACAATAATAATCAAATGTGTAAAGACTTGAAAATTGAAAATGAAGTATACCTAAATTGGGGTCTAGATTATTATCAATGGCATACTTACCACTGGAATCCTGATGATTATCCTCTAATACAAGTTAATACTGGGTCTCTGCTTCAAAGATATTTAAATGTTCCTGGAAGATGGGCGGTTGCACCTATGTCAGTTATTAACGCTGCTATGAATTCTAATAAAAATTTGACATATTATACATTAAACGAGCCGCCTTCTCCTAGAATATGTTATGAAATAAAAAGTAGGTATATGAATATAAATCAACAGGAATCTATAGAAACAATAGAAGCAGAAATAAAGGAATTTATTAAAGAAGATAATAATATTTGCTCTTTCGAATCGTGGATGTTAAATTAGAAACTTAGATTTTTTGTGTTAACTACTTTTCCAATAATATGAAATTTGTTTCATTTCTTAAAATCTTTTTTACTTCTTAATGGTATAAAACAAAATTTTTTAGGATATAAATTCAATATCTATTAGAAGTTCATTTTGATTTAGTATTAAGGAAAACGTTATATGCAAC
>NZ_JAPJPG010000017.1 GCF_030825785.1 Anaerococcus sp. | reverse complement strand
TTTGTATCGAAATTACCATCCTTGTGAAGGGTAACTGATAGGGCTAGGTTGTCGTATGGATTGTAGATCTTTTCGATGATTTCTTCATCAAAGGTTTCTACAACAGAAATTCCACGATCTTCCTTGCCTTTATTTATGGCATCTTGGTTTACTCTTGCAATAAATCCTCTAAAAATATTACCTGAACCAAAAGCGAGCCATTTTGGATCCTTGATTGATTCTTCTCTAAGCTTTTTAACGTCATATTTTGGACCCTTGTCCACTTTTTCTAGAATTTGATCTAAGTTCTCTAGTTTTAGTTCCATAAACTCCTCCATTTTAATTGCTAAAGCTTCCTATTTCTCTTATACCCTAATCGTTTCGTACCTTGTAAAATTTCCTGATCTCCTAAAATATCTAGTTAATCAAAAATTATTGTAAGCGGTTGCAATTTATGCTAAAAATTTTTAAGAGATTTCAAAAATAATCTCTTATTGTAATCGCTTACAACCTCTTCTGATATTAATATAACACTTAGTCAAAGGAATGTCAAATGTTTTTTGAAGATTTCTAGAATTAAAGTAAAACGCAAAACCAAGGCTTGTAAGACAGTGGATTTTGCGTTTTCTAATTGTTATTTATTATTTTTATTCTTTAAGATTACAAAGCCATAGGGACTTAAACTTAGCTTATCTTCTTCTATTTCTCCCCTTGAGTTGGAAAAGATTATATCCTTACCCTTTGCTTCTATTTTCTTTTCTTCATCTGAGAAGTTAGCGATAATTTCTACTTTTTTATCGACTAATATTCTTTCGTAAGCTATTATTTCGCTATCAATGCCTTCCAAAGGCTTGAAGTCTCCATATACTAGGATATCAGAATACTGGCTATTTTGCCTAAAGTCTATCATTTTTTTGTAGAAGTTTAGGACAGAATCCTTATCCTTTTCCTCATCCTCAGCATTTACTTTAGGATTTTCGTAGGCCATGGCAAGCCAAGGTTTAGTTTCTGAGAAGCCTCCGTACTTTTCATCAGTCCAGGCGAAAGGAACTCTTGGGTTGTCCCTGCTTCTGAGGTTGGTGAAGTAGAGGGCTTCTTTCTCGCTAAAGCCTTCCTCAAGGCTCCTTTCATAGGAGTCTATAGATTGAATATCTTGGAAGTCGTCTTTTGACTCTCTTACGAAGTTTTTCATACCGAGCTCTTGACCTTGATAGATATAAGGGGTTCCTCTAAAGAAGAAATAAATTCCTCCAAGCATCTTTATAGCATCGATATCCTCGTCCTTTTCCCTTAAGATCTTAGTAGTAGCTCTTGGTTGGTCGTGGTTTTCAATGAAATTTGCTGACCAGCCATATTTTTGGATTGACTCTTGACTATCGAAAATTGACTTTCTAAAGTCGCTTACCTTCCAGTCAAGTCTCTTGTACCAGGTTTCTTCGACCACGTCGAAGTTTGCTGGGATAAAGTCAAATACCATGGAAAATACCCCATCATCACCGATGTAGTTAGCATACTTATCATAAGAAAGACCAGCAGTCTCCCCCACAGTCATAGAATCGTGGATCTTGAAGGTATTGTCTGAAAGAATCCTTATGAGATCTTCAACTCCCTCTTGATTTCTGCCGAATTTTACGACAGAGACTCTGCCATCAGCCCCGTCTGGATCTCCACTTTTATAAGATGGATCCTTCTTGATGTGATTAATCGCATCCATCCTAAAGGCTGTAATTCCCTTATCAATCCAGAAATTAACTATATTAATCACTTCTTCTCTAAGCTTAGGGTTTTCCCAATTGAGATCCGGCTGCTCTTTGGCAAAGGAGTGGAAGTAATAGGCATCTTCACCATCTATCTTAGTCCAAGTAGATCCACCAAAGATCGATCTCCAATTGTTTGGAACGTCTTTTCCTTCTCTAATTATATAATAATCCCTGTAAGGACTATCCTTATCGGATATCGCCTCCTTAAACCATGCGTGTTCGTTAGAAGTGTGGTTTAAGACAAGGTCCATCATAATTTTGATATCTCTTTTTTTAGCTTCTTTTACAAGAAGATCAAAGTCTTCCATACTGCCAAACTCTTCATTGCTATCGAAATAATCAGAAATATCATAACCATTATCAGCCATTGGAGACTTATAAATTGGGCAAAGCCAAATCATAGTAATGCCCAAGTTTTTCAAGTAATCTAACTTTTCAACGATTCCTCTAATATCGCCTATCCCGTCATTGTTTGAGTCCTTGAAGGACCTAGGATAAATCTGATAAACAATTTCCTTCTGCCACCACTTTTTTTGCATAAAATCTCCTTATCTATTCTTCCTTTGCTCCATTATACTATTTTTTCTTAAAGTAAATACAAAAATCCGAAACTCCCAAGGAATTCCGGATTATCATTAGTTATTAAAATATACTCATAAAGAAATCGCCTAGTAAAGATGAAATGAGGAAGGTTCCTATGATAACAAAGATAGAAACTATTATTCCTCTCGCTCCAACCTTCTTGAAGGCTCCCCAGTCCTTTCCGATTATGATTCCAGCATAAGCTAAGATTGGGGTTATTATTGCGTTTATGCTTATATTGTCAACACTTTTAACTACAAAATCTGATACAGGTGAAATTGGACTTGCTATTAATATAGCTATAATGGAAATCCATAATACTGCCGATATCTTCTTTGCTGGAACAACATAAGATAAGAAATATCCTACTAGTGTTATTAAAGTAAGAACTATCATTCCTGCAAGAGATCCACCCAAGCTTTCTTCACCCAAAACATTACATATAGTAGAAGATATTATTGTGAACAACAGCGATACTACAAGAGCTGGCATATCTGTTTTAAATTTTTGCATTTATTTATCCTTTCTGAAAAACGATAGTTTTTTGTATAAGAACTCTGTTAGAGGCAATCCCAAGAAAACTCCTAATGGTAGAGCTATTACGCTAGATATCAAATTCGATAAACCAGCAAAGGCTGTCATTTGTGCTTCAAGCTCTGGATAATTTGCAATAAGTGCAGATAGTCCAGCAGTCATCATCGAAGCAGACCCTGCTCCTGTTCCCATAGCAGCTCCGAGAGGTGATACTATATTTAAACTAATAGCAACAGATGAGATTATACTTAAAATAATAGGACCTAATATTGTTCCTATAATATAAACTGCCATTACTCCTCTAAACTCTGGAGATTCTGCTCCGTAATTATCTTGAATAAGACCTACATTTGCCTCCCTACTTAGGGCATGACACATACCGATAGATTCTCTTTTTACTCCAAGAAGGAGAGCTATAGGTAAGGCTATAATTATAGTTCCTAGGTTACCGAAGTTTTGAAGTATTAGGGCAAGACCTGCTTTTTTGATAGCATCAATTTGACCTCCACTTGTTACACCAAGTTTTGCAATCAAGATTGCAAGCATTATCCCCATCATGGCATTAGCCTGTGGAGCGTCTTTTTCTGTAAGAATATTTTTCTTTGTCATATATATGGCAAAAGATATAAGCATAGCCCATATTAGTGGTGAAAATACAATAGTAATTCCCTTTATATCAACAGACTTAGCCCCTATCAGAATCGCAATTACTGCAACTAATAGAACAACTAAGTGCATTTTTATTTCGTGTTTTTTATTAGACTTATCCATCTAGTCCTCCTTTAGAAAACTCGAAAGCTGTCGCAACAAATACAGCTACTCCCTTATAAAATAGTGACTCATCAAGGTCAAATTTAGAGTTGTGATTTACATAAACATTTCCATCTTCTCTTTGGAAAAGATTTGACAAGAACATAAATGATCCTGGCACTTCTTGTAGGAAAAACGCCATATCTTCTGCTCCCATAACTGGTTTATCCATTTCGTAAATGTCATCTTCAAACATTTCCCCAACTAGGCTTTTAACAAAAGAGTTAAACTTTGGATCGTTATTTAATACTGGATAGAATCTTTCATAATTAACCTCAGCACTTGCACCATAGGTATTTGCTATGCCAGATGAAATTTCTTCTACTCTTTTTTCAATAGTATCTCTTACATCTTCACTTAGGGCTCTTGCTGTACCCATCATATCGACAGTGTCTGGAATTATATTTTGAGTAAACCCACCGTCAATCTTACAAACAGAAACAAGTCCACTATCTACAGGATTTATTTCTCTAGAAATTATCTTTTGTAAGCCTAACAAAACTTCTGCTGATACAATTATAGGATCAACTGTGGCTTGAGGACTTGCGCCGTGTCCACCATGGCCATTTATCCTTATAGAAAACTTGTCCATAGAAGCCATCATTTCATTATCTTTGAAGGCAATTTTGCCGTGAGGCACATCTGCTAATTGGCCTCCGTGCATACCTACAATATAGTCAACCTTAGGATTTTCTAAAACTCCCTCATCAATCATAGGTTTTGCCCCACCAGGAATTTCTTCTCCAGGTTGGAAGATAAATTTAACACTTCCATTTAGTTTATCCTTGTTCTCGTTAATAATTTTTAGTGCTGTCAAGGCTACTGCCATGTGGCTATCGTGACCGCAAGCATGCATTTGTCCTTCTATTTCAGATGCAAAGTCTAGGCCAGTTTCTTCTGTAATTGGCAAAGCATCCATATCTGCCCTTATGGCAAGGCATTTACCAGGATTTTTTCCTTCGATTAGGGCTGATATTCCATTCCCATTTACATATTCCTTGTAATCGATTCCAAATTCAGTGAGTTTGTCCTTGATGTATTTTGATGTCTTAGGAAGATCAAGTTCAAGCTCAGGTATCTTATGAAGGTCTCTTCTCATTTTGATACATACATCTTCATTGGCTTTAGCTAATTGTTTGTAGTCCATAATTTCCCTTTCTATTTTTATAATTTCCATACGTATATAAATATTACATTTATATGTCTTTATTATGACTTAAATTCATTATATAATAAGAAAACGTATTCGTCAACTAAAATTTAATTATGTGATATAATATTTAATATGAAAATCTTACTGATAGGGACTATTGAGTCCATTAATAAAATAGAATCAATTATAAAAAAATACAAACTAGAATTTATGAGAGTTATCATAGACGATACTGATTCGCTAGTTGATGTTCTTGGTCTATTGCCAAGTGATATAGACGGTATCTTTGCAAGCGGTGTTGGTGTATTTAACAAGCTAATCCATTCTTATGATATAGATGTACCTATATCTTATGCCAAAAGAGGAGCTACAAGCTTTAGCAAATGTCTCATTAAAAACTACGAAAATATTAAAACTTACAAGAATCCATCTTTTGATTGTCTAGATAAAAAATTGCTAGACTCTTTAATTTATGATTATGATATAAATATAGACGACTATAAAATAATTAAATACAATTCCACCTATGGGGAAAATGCTTATCTACTAAACCACATCGACCTATATAAAAAAGGCAAAATAGATTGTGTCTTCACCGCCTACGGTTACAGCTACAATGTCTTAAAAGATATGGGAATCCCAGTATTTAGGCTTGGGGCGACCAAAACCGATATAGAAGAAGACTTCGAGAAATTGATTACAAGGATCAATATCAAGGATACTGAAGACAAATCTTTTCTAATTCACAATTTCCATATGGATTTCAATGATTCATATCTAGGGAGTTTGATAGATGATTATGCCTCTGTCTTTGAAGGACTAGTATTAGACCAAGATGGTGGAGTCTTAGTTATATCTAATAGAGGAATTAGTTTTAATGAGTTGAAAGAAAGTATCGAAATTTTCAACAAGAAAAATATCAAGCTAAAACTTACTCTAGCAAGCGGAAATACCATAAAAGAAGGTATAGATAACTCAATGTATGCTAGAAAATTTCTGGATACAGGAAAATCTGTCGTAATGTATGATGGAGAAAATATAAAATTTTTAGCTACAAACAAAACATTTTCTTCTTATGATATTGATAGTGACCACTTGTATGAAATATCTAGATCTTGCGGGATTTCTCTAGAATATATTCAAAAAATCACTCTCTATACTAAAAATAAAAAGACATCCACTATAACAAGTAGTCAATTATCTTCTATCCTTAAAATAACTAGAAGAACCGCTAATAGAATTATGAATAAACTTATCGAAAATAAATATGCTACAGAACTTTATATAAAAGACGGAAATAAAGGAAGACCTACCAAGGCTATAGAAATTTTATTTTAATTTTTCTAAAATAAAATACTTGGAAAACTATAATATACTCAATTTTATACGTGGTAAAATTTCCACAAGAAAATCAGGATTCTTTTCTCTAAACGTATACATGAACATATTCAGACTTGTTTTTAAACTATATTTATAATCTGATAAATTAAGACTGATATTACTAATACAATTATTACATACTTTACATATTATAATCGCTTAAAAAGCAAAATATGAAGCATAATTGCTAAAGTTTTAAAATTATAATTTTTATAAACGATTATAGAGTATAATTAAGTTGTTACTATCCCCAGACTGGTAACAGAAAGGGGGGGGTGTCTAACATGGATAATTTACTTTACTCTTTGACAGTTTCTATCATGGCAGGTGTACTTAGTCACTACATCTGCAAGCGGCTAGATGGAAACGGCAATAAAGATAGTAACTAGCCCAAAAAAAGACTGGAGCGGCTACTCCAGTCTTTTTTTGTGTCCAACATGTTGAACTTTACTCTTCTAGTCACAACTATTATACACCTTAGAATTGTTTTTTACCACTATAAATTGTTTTTTACTCTTTTAAAAAATGACGGTCCTTATAAACCGGCTTAATTTTTTATTTTACTATAACTGCAATACCGTCTGGTATAACTGTAACTGTGCTGTCTATGCCCATTAATTCATCTGCTTTTTCCATTGCTTCGTCTAGAGTTTTGACTGGGATAAAGTGGAAGTCTTCTAGGGTCTTTGAATCATAATCTGATACGTAGATTACTGCCTTTGCCTTTAGAAGAATCCTACATAGGATTTGTGATTCCCATTGGTCTGGGATTGTTTCGATCTTTGGTGTATCTAGGAAGCCTTTGTAGAGCTTTTCTATATCTCTTTCTTCTAAGAAGGCCTTGTGGAAGGCGTCTCCTCCAGTACCATCTCCTGATTCAGAGCAAACTATGATTACTCCGTCATCTTTTAATGTAGCTTCTGCTGCTGTCATTGACTTAACTGTTTGGTAGATGTTTTGGTCAAGTGGATAGCCTCCGTTTGATGTTATAGCTATGTCTGCTTCTTTTCTTTCAACTCCAGCCTTATCCTTTAACCAATCTGTTCCAGCCTCGTGAGCCTTCTCTAGATCTCCTGCTACTGCGTGGATTACTTTCTTTTCGGAGTTTATAACAACATTTACTACATAGCAAAGTCCTAGGGCTCTGGCTGCTGCAACCATGTCCTTGTGGATTGGATTGTTTTCGAGATTTCCTGTTCTTGAGTATTGGCTGTCGATAAATTCTGAGTTGTGATTGTACATTACAGCTTTTCTAGAACAGCATCCAGGAAAGACTGACTTTCTTCCTCCAGAAAATCCTGCGAAGAAGTGTGGCTCAATAAAGCCCTCCGCTACTAGAAGATCTGCCTCAGCAGCTATTTTATTTACTACAATATCTCCACCTGAAGGAAGCTTTTCGTCTAAAGTTACGAGCATGTCTTCATCATCGCAGTCGTGGATGTAGATTTTTTCATTATTATAAATCTCTTCGCCTAGTTTAAATATCAATTCTTCTTTCTTAGAATTTCTATGGCAGCCTGTTGCTACTAGGAGGGTTATGTCTGCATCTGGGTTTCCCTCTCTGATTTCAGCAAGCATTAGTGGAAGTATGTATTTGCTTGGAACTGGTCTTGTATGATCGCTTATAAGGATGACAACCTTATCCTTACCAACAGCAAGTTCTTTTAATTTCTTAGACTCAATTGGACTAGCCATAGCTTCTTTTACAATTGTAAGTTGGTCCTCTTCTGGGTGGTATTCCTCTAGATGAGATGTCAAAATCCCTTGGATCCTTGAATCGTCAATTTCTGTTTCTTGGAAAGTTTTCCCATAAGGTAATTTGATTTTCATAAAAACTCCTTTGTTCGCTCCTCTTCATGAAAAGCTTTTCTTTTATTATATAAAATAAGGACTTGATATGCAAATTTTTTATCAAGTCCCTCGTGTCATATTAAGCTTACCAAAAGATAGATAGCTCCTGATGCAAGCATCAGCTTAATCGGATCTATATCCTTTTTGACCATTAATATTAAGATAAAGGCGAAAAGAGATAACATCTTATAATCTAGATTTACTAAAGCAATTGCTCTTGTGTCAAATAAAGCAGTCATAAGTATATCTACGCCAGCTATCAAAATCATAGAAATTATAGCAGGTCTTAGGAAGTATAAGACATTGGAAATCGAATCTAGGTCCTTGTATTTTTTGTAAAAATAGGCCAA
Organism: Anaerococcus sp.; assembly: GCF_030825785.1. Lineage (GTDB taxonomy): Bacteria > Bacillota > Clostridia > Tissierellales > Peptoniphilaceae > Anaerococcus. The sequence goes on along the minus strand of NZ_JAPJPG010000017.1, from coordinate 19,718 downwards.
AATTCCAACGATTATCGCAGAAGGCGTAACACAACCTAGGGTTGCTACAAGCCCTCCAAGAATACCTCCTACCCTAACTCCCACGAAGGTTGCAGAGTTTACAGCAATTGGTCCTGGAGTCATCTGGCTTATGGTAATAAGGTCGTTAAACTCGGATATGCTTAGCCAAGAATTTGCCCCGACAACTTCCTGCTGGATTAGAGGAAGGGCAGCGTAACCTCCTCCAAAGGAAAAAAGTCCCACCTTAAAAAAGGCCAAATATAAGTCAAGAAGCACGGCTTTCTCCTTTCTTCTTCCATGAATAGATAAGTCCCACTAAAATCAAAGCAAGGATTATATAGACAATATTAATCTTAAAGAAAAATCCTGCCACAAAGCTTAAAACCATTACTAGAGGGAGGGTCTTCGACTTAAGTTTTAAGAGATCTTTAGTCATATCTATAACTACCTTAAAGATAAGGGCTGCGACTCCTGCCTGCATTCCCTTAAGAAAGGTCGCTATAAATTTATTTGCTATAAAGGCCTTGTAGAAAATAGAAATCGTAGAAATTATCACAAGGGGCGGAATAATAGTTGCAAGGATTGCTACAAGCATACCGGAGATGCCAAAAGTCTCATAGCCTACTACTACAGCTGCATTTACAGCGACAGCTCCAGGAGCTGATTGGGCAATAGCGGTCATATCTAGCATGTCGTCCTTCTCTAGCCAGCCTAGCTTATCTACAAAGGTATCCTTCATCAGTGAAATTATTACATAACCTCCGCCAAAGGTAAAGGCGGACAGATACAGGGTGGACTTAAATAGTTGCCACAAACTTTTCTTTTCTTCCATACTACCTCTTTTCTTTCACTATATATTCTACCGATTTCCAAGAGCTTCTTCTATTCCTCCACTTTAATCTTCATAGACCTAAGCCTTACTCTACTAATATTTCTTACATCGCCTATAATTTTGATAAATGTTGCAGGAAATTTCTCGAAGATAAAAGTAGTCTTAGAAGAATCTTTTACTATCTTATTAGCCCTAATCTCCTTGAAGCTATCTTCATTCTCACTTTCTCCTATGAAAAATTTAAGAGCAGAAAAAGATCCTTGAGGATAGATCTCAATTTCTCCAAAAATCTGCTGGGTATCGTAAGCAAGATATATCTCATCTTCACTAACTCTTTTTTCTAGGGCGAAATCCTCTATATAGGCATCTTTCCTGTATCTTTCTACTAGCTTTCTTACACTAACAGAAGATTTATAATTTTTCCCTAGGAGTTTAAGCCTTGCACTGGTTTTTACAAAACCCTCTCTCCTAAATTTTTCCTCATCAAAATCATCATAGCTTATCTCCTTGCCATGATAATAGATTTGTCCTTCCTCATCTACTAGGGGAAGGGATTTAGGAAAGATTGGTAGCTCTTCTTCGAAAATTCCCATTTCATAATCTACTAGCTTCATCTCACCCTTCATATCTAAGACGTAGGTATTGATAGGTCCACTCTCACAATCTCCCACATAGGTCCTATGATACTTACCTTTTTCCATTAGCTTCCAGGTGATTTTCTTATTGGCTTCAAGATTAAGATCTTCGGGCGAAGAATTTATCAGATACTTATCATAAACTAGACTATTTCTTTTGTGAAATTCTCCCCAAACAGGGATTGTAAGCTCTGCCTGTCTTAAATTTTGGCCAGAGGCTTTAAGCTTAAGAGGACCGGGACCTTTTGCCTTAACTATGGCAAGGAGCCTTCCTCCGTAAGCCTTTTTCTTATCAGTCGCAAAGGACTCGAAGTCAGTCTGTAGTCCTGAATCCAGGGCAAGAAGCTTTGCATTTTCTGATACTTCTACAGATATTTCATCTGATGCGCCAGTTTTGATATTCCCATCTTTATCTACAAGGTCTATAGTAATGAAGTTAATTCCCTCTCGATTTTCTCCCATAGAAGGATAAAAGGCTTCTAGTTTTATAAAAGTATCTTCAGTAGGAGTTTTAATTTTAGATCTTCCTATAGTTTTCCTTATGATTTTGCCATTTTCATCAAAGGATATGGCAGATATCTCCCCCTTCTCATAGGGCATATGCCAAGTCATATAAAGAGATCTTGGACCCTCCTTTCCCTTGACCTTTTTGTAAGTAAAGCCCGCTTCAGTCCTAACCTCTTCCATATATTTCTTTCCCAAAGATTTAATATTCCCATCTTCATCAGTAAATATCAACTCAATAGCAGAAGCATTAGTGTAGACAACAATCGGTACATTTTCTGCCAAATCTCCTAGTTCTATAGCATTCCAGGAAGGAAGGATATGGGTAGTTGTATCTTTTTCATTCCACAAGGCCCTGTAGAGAAAGTAGGAGTCTTTGGGAAATCCCGCCGTATCAACTATGCCGAAAAAGGAAGATCTGGGAGCAGGAAAGCCGTAGGGCGCTCCCCTTTCTATGCCATTATAGGGAGTTGGCTCACCTAGATAATCAAAGCCCGTCCACACAGCCTCTCCCATTACAAAGTCGCGGTTTATTACATCAAACCAGGCTTCTGCTGCAAGATTTCCCCAGGCAACTTTAGATTCATCATAGGAAGTAAGACGCATATCTTCTCTTAGATCATCTCCCAACCTATCATAACAAGCTCTAGAGTTAACTGATGAAGCAGATTCTGACTGCCAGAGAATCCACTTAGGGTGGTCTTTGTGGATCTTATCATATTTATCCCCATCACAATAGTTAAGACCGACAAGTCCCTTAGATCTTGTGAGTTCTTCCTCGATGTCGACTAAGTTTTTATCGTAGCCATCTCTTAGGGAATTATCCCCTATAGTTAGAAATCTTTTCTGGTCAAGCTCTCTCTCCCAGCCTATCAAATCCCTGGCAATACTCGGATATTCCTTGCTCCTAGTCTGGTTAGTCCCGCACAAAATTTCATTGCCCAAGGAATAGGCTATGATTGATGGGGAATTATAATCTCTTCTTAAGGTCTCCTTTAAGTCAAATTCTGCCCAAGTCATGTAGCAAGTCGCATTTATAAGCTCACTTTCCCCAATCTTTTGGGCAAAATACCTAGAATAATCCTTGTAATTATTATTCTTATCCAAAATCCACCCATCAAATATCTCCTCTATAAGGAGGATGCCCTCATTGTTTGCTATATCGATTAACTTCTTACTAGCTGGGTTATGGGTGATTCTTATAGCATTTGCTCCCATATCCTTCATAAGCAGAACTTGCCTAAGGATTGCCCTATAATAATCGGCCGCCCCAAGGGCTCCCTGATCGTGGTGGAGGCAGACCGCCTTTAGCTTTATAGGCTCTCCGTTTAGGGAAAATCCCCTAGAAGCTGTAGCAGTAAAATATCTAAAGCCGTAATCGGTCGTAACTTTATCAATTACTTTTTCCTTGTATTTTATAAAAGATTCTATCTTGTAAAGCTCGGGATTATCCACGCTCCAAAGTCTTGGGTAGGAAATAGGAAATCTATCTTTAAGCTCTATTTCTCCCATAGCTTCTATGGAAAAGACCTCTGATTTATATCTTTCAACTAGTCTGTCTTCGTAGATAAGCTTATGTTCAAGGCTAATTTCTTCATCAAAATCACTCTTGTTTGAAATAAAGGACCTGATTTCTAGGTCGATTTCTCCTTTCTTATTTTCTAAACCATAATCATCAATCCTAACTTCATCTAAGGCTATGTCGTCTGTAAGGATGAGATCAAGGTCTCTATAAATACCAGAACCAGAATACCAACGGCTAGTAGGAATTGGGTTATCAACTTTGATAGCCAAAATATTTTCCCTATCATAATAAAGGAAATCCGTAATATCGATTAGAAAGGGACTGTATCCATGATGGTGGCAAGCTAGTTTCTTCCCATTTAAGAAAACTTCTACATCACAGTAGATTCCATCAAAGGAAAGTTTAGCTCTCTTTTTCTCTTTTACAGTAAAACTTTTCCTATATAGCCCCACTCCTCCGAGCTTATAGGCAGACTGGGCCTCTCCCGCCCTAGAATAAGGTCTATCTATCGAGTAATCATGGGGCAGGTCTATATAATCCCAGGATGAATCATCGAAGAAATTCTTGTAAAAACCTGGAATATCTCCTAAAGCAAATCTCCAGGACTTATTAAGATTGATTCTTCTTTGATTAGTATCTATTTTTTCTATATAATATTTACTTTTCATAATCTCTCCTCCCCGGAAGTATATTCAAGCTAAAGACTATCTCCCTTGCCCTTATAAAGTCCTCATGGCTTATTCTTTTACCTTGTAAGATTTTCCCGTCTACTTTTATATCTTTGACAAAATTCTTGTGGGGATAATTTTCCTCAGTCCTGATTTCTATAGTATTTCCCGAAGAAAGCTTCACTTTCATCTTATCAAAAAGGCTTATGCCCATTTCATAAAATCCACTTGCTGGAACGATGGGATAGATTCCCATAGCAGATAGGATAAACCAAGATGCCATAGACCCATTATCCTCATCCCCAGGAAAGCCCCTAAAGTTATAGGAAAAATAATCTCTCATCAAAGTCTTTACTAAAATTTCACTCTTCCAATACTTTCCGACTAAATTGTATAGGTAAGGAAGATGAAAGGAGGGTTGGTTCGATATGGCAAATTGACCAAAATGGGCATCACTCATCTCAATCATTTCATGGATGTCATAGCCATAAGACCCTACATGATAAGTAGAATCGGCGTTTATCATATAATCAAGTCTATCTTCAAACTTATCTTCTCCTCCAAAAAGCTCTATCAATCTAGGAAAGTCATGGTAGCAATTGTAGGAATTCTGCAAGGCTGAACCTTCTGTGTAGGGAGAACCCCAAGAAAGTGGATCAAAATCTCCTACAAACTCTCCTGCTCTATTCTTTGCCCTAAGAAACTTAGTCTCACAATCGAAGAGCTTCTCCCAATTTCTTGAATAAGAATAATATCTATCTGCCAAATTCTCCTTCCCACAAAGCTCTGCGATCCTTCCTATAGAAAAATCCGCCAGGCTATTATCAAGAGTCTGGTTGACCGATTCGTTAAAGTCTGATGGAACATAACCGAGCTTTCTGTAAGTTTTGGCCTTGAAACGACCATATCTATCGTCTTCTCCTTCCTTTTCAGCCGCATCCAACAGGACTTTTAGGAAAATTTCTTTCTTATCGATAGAAATCCCCTTGGTAAGAGCATCAGCTATCACATTTTCAACCAAGGTCCCTGGCATAAGCCCCCTCTCATCTGGTGAGAGCCACTTTGGAAGATAGCCTGTATCACGATAGAAGTTCAAAATCCCTTCTAGAATATCTGATAAATCCTCCTCTGCTACTAAGCTAAGAAGGGGAAAGAGAGTCTTCTGTCCATCCCAAAAGCCAATATTGGTATAAAACTTCCCTCTCTTTATGGACCTAGAATGAGTATCGAAATAGATGTCCTGATTTTCCTTATCCTTCTCGAAGAATTTCATGGGAAAAAGGAAGGCTCTATAGACTGAATGGTAAAAAAACTTTACCTTGTCTAACTTTCTGTAAGGGGTGAATTTTTGAAAATTATCCTCATAGTCAGAGTCTCCTATTTGGAAAATATCGAAATATTTATCCCAGGCCTTTTTAGATTCTTTGATGATAAGTTCAAGATTATCAGGGATCTTTTCATAATTATCTCGGGCTTGGTTCATTGAGATGAAGGATGTTGCAAACTTAAGAGAGGTCTCATCACTACTTGTCTTTACATAGTAGCAGCCTTCCTCGAAAGAAAACTTATAGGCTTTTGAAAAACCAATTTTGATGTGCATCTTAAGATTCTTGTCTTCGCAAGCCGCATAATTTATGACAAAACCTTCCAAGTAATCTCCAGTCTTATCTAGTTTTAGACCATCTGCAAAGATTTTAAAAGAATTCTTTCCACAAGACTTGATTACTCCTCCCAAATCCATCATAGAAGCAAGGACCCTTCCCCCATTCTTGTAAGAGATTTTAAGAAAATTCGGTCTAAAAATCGATTTTTCCCTGTCATAACTTATACTCTCATCATCAGTAAGGGGGAGGATATTGATATAGGAAAAATCTCCCATCCAAGGACTAGGCTGGTGACTTATGCGAAAGGCAAGGAGATCCTTATCTTCTGGATGAAAGAAGAAAGTCCCATCGTCCCTAGTCATCAATGTAAGATAATTGTTCCCATGAGGCATCCCGCACAAGGGTAGGGTATTTCCATTAGAGAAATCTCTCACAGAAGCTGTCCCTATCCTAGTATCTGTATATCTTATATCTTTTAATATGCCATCAATAATTTTCATAAAATTCCTCTTCAATAATCCTGCTATACTTATAAATCAATTTTGAAATTATTTCTACTTCTTCTAGGGTTTTTACTAGCTCGTCTCTGCTAGAAACTCTTGCTCCATATTCATTTTCGAAGGAAGTCTTTGGTCTTAACCTAGGTATTTCTTTTTCAAATTGCTCCAAGTAATATCCCTTCAAGGTCTTTCTAATAAATGCTATTTTCTCTACCATCATAAGTCCAATCCTCATACCTTCAAAGCTTAGACTAGGACTAGGGGAATTTTTCCTATTATCAGTCGATGGATATATGAGAAAGGAATCCCTGCTTTCCCAAAGAAAGAAGCTCGTATCTTGCCTAGGATCTTTTACCCAAGCATCAAGAGCCCATCTTAAGAATCCATCGAATCCATTTAGATAAGAAAAAAGAATTAGCCAAGTTGCCTCGAAAGGTTCTGAGTAAAGGAAAGTATTAGGAAATTCTCCCGTACAAGTATAGATGCTTGTAAAAAGACCCTTTTTTCTCCTATCTCTAACATAGGAAATACAATCATCGTCGACGCTAGATAAAATAAAGGAGACATCCTCTATCCTATTGAAAAGCTTGATATTATCTTTGTCAAAAGAAGTCTGATAGGCAATTTTAAAACTTTTCCCATCCTTGTTTTTAAAGTTTGATAGAAAATCTATAGCATCTCTTACTTCTCCCTCGTCTCTTTCATCAATTCCTATATAAGTCTTGTCAAAATATCCTAATTCATCCAAATGTTCTATAAAATCCGGAAGAAATATTTGCCGAAATTTCTTATCCTTTGTTGCAGCTCTCCAGCTTATTAGAGAAAAAGCATAGATTTTATCAAGCATATTGTAACTTTCACCAAGACCAACAAAGCTATCGAAGTAGGAATAATCAAACTCATATGATCCACCTTTCGAAACTCCTCTAACCATAGAAGGGCTATCGTCATAGGTCTGATGGGCCCAAGGTTCATCTACTATTGTTGTAGTAAGAGTCTTTCCAGAAAGCGCCTTATATAGGAGTAGATGTTTACTTAAAATATCCAAATGCCTTTTACCAAACAATTCTTTGTCGGAAAGCTTGTAAAACCTATAAGAAGAGAAAGGATATTGCCAAAGATTTATATCAAAAGATGATTCTTTCCTACAAAGGTCTAAGAGCTCGATCGAAAACTCAAATTTATAATTAGAATTGTCATGATAAATATTGATTTCACCCTTATATAAGCCTGGTTTAGCATCTTTGGGAAAATCTACATAATAGAAAAACCTAAGTGAAGAATTGGTTTTTATTCTAGCTTGAGACTTATAGTCTATAATATCATCGAGCTCAATTTTTGGAAAATCTGGCATAAGAGTCCTATCATACCCTCTTCCAATATGACCTCTAGCTTTTTGGACAATCCTTATAGAAATATAATCTGAAGAAATACTGGCTTCGGAAAATCTTAGAGAAGAAGGCTCGATCCTGACATATAAATTATCAGACGAAACATTCTCTATAATAAAAGAAGCAGAAAACAAATCTCCCTTATAAGCATAATCAAAATTTTCATAAACAAAGCCTCCCCTAACATAGGGACTTACCTCAAAAAGCTCAATCTTACAATCTCCCATAAAATCCTCCCATGTAAGTACTATTCTAGCAGAGAAAAGGTTTTTTTGTAAAGAAAAAAAGATGCGCCAATTAAGACGCACCTTATATCTTAGGATTTATTTAAAAAAATCTCTCGTTGATTTTCTCTTTGATAGCTTCTACGCTAAAGCCAAGTTCTTCTTGAACCAAGTCTCCCTTGCCTGAGATTCCGAATCTGTCTATTCCTATGTTTAGGCCACAAGCTCCTGTCCATTCTGCCCAACCGAATGTTGTTCCCATTTCGATTGATACTTTCTTTACTCCTTTTGGAAGGATTTCTTCCTTGTAAGAATCATCTTGAGCTCTAAAAAGTTCCATAGAAGGCATTGATACTACTCTTATCTTCTTTCCTTCTTCTTCTAGGGCCTTGGCTGTATCAAGGGCTAGGGCTACTTCTGATCCTGTTGCTATTAATACGAGATCTGGGTTTTCAGCATCCTTTATGATGTAGGCTCCCTTGTCGATATTATCAATCTCTTCTGTTTCTTTAAGATTAGGGACGTTTTGACGAGTTAGGGCTATTACTACTGGCTTGTCTTTGCTTTCTAGGGCAACTTTCCAAGCAAGTCTTGTCTCATTAGCATCTGCTGGTCTTAGGACAATGGTGTTTGGTATTGCTCTAAGCATAGCAAGTTGCTCAATTGGCTCGTGGGTTGGTCCGTCTTCTCCGACAGCCACTGAATCGTGGGTCATTGCGTATGTTAGTGGAAGTCCTGATAGGGCTGATAGTCTAACAGCAGCCTTTAAGTAGTCTGCAAATACGAAGAAGGTAGATACATGGTGGAAGCTTCCTCCGTGGGCCATGATACCATTTCCTATAGCAGCCATGGCAAATTCTCTTACCCCATACCAGATATTTCTTCCCTCTGGGCTTTCGTCTCTGAAGGCTGACGCATCTTTGATGTTTGTCTTGTTTGATGAGAATAGATCTGCTGATCCTCCCCAGAAGTTTCTTGTAATTTTAGCAAGGTCTTGGATAATTTCTCCTCCAGATGCTCTTGTAGCAAGGCCCTTCATTGATGAGTCATATTTTTTGACTTGATCCATAAAGTTTTCTGGAAGTTCTCTATTGATACCTGCAATCAATTCTTTATAATCTTCCGGATATTTTTCTTGGTAGGATTTTAATGTTTCATCCCACTTATCATTCGCTTCTTTACCAGCTTTAGCTACGCCTTCTTTAAATGTTTCATACACTTCTTCTGGGATTTCAAAGTCTTTGTAGTCCCAAGCGTAAACTTTTTTGGCAGCAGCGAAGTCATCTGATCCAATTGGAGCTCCGTGAACCTTGTTAGTTCCGGCATTTGCTGAACCATAACCTATTACCGTCTTTACTTCTATAAGTGTTGGTCCATCTGTATTTTCTTTTGCTTTAATGATAGCGTCATAGATTGCTTCTAGATCATTTCCATCTTCTACTCTTAGATAATTCCAGCCTTGTGCCTTAACTCTAGCTTCTACATTTTCAGAGAAGGATGTGTTAAGGTCTCCATCAAGACAAATATCGTTTGAATCATAAAGAACGATTAGCTTATCAAGCTTAAGATGGCCCGCAAGAGACATAGACTCGTAAGATACTCCCTCCATTAAGTCTCCATCTCCACACAAAGCGTAGGTATAGTGGTCTATAACCTTCATGTCATCCTTGTTGTATAGAGCTTCAATATGCTTTTCAGCGATTGCCATTCCCACTGCTTGGGCTATACCTTGACCTAAAGGACCTGTTGTAACCTCAACTCCTTCGGTATGGCCGTACTCAGGATGTCCTGGAGTTAAGGAACCGATTTGCCTAAATTCCTTAAGTTCATCCATGGAAAGCTTGTAGCCTGAAAGATGAAGCAAGGAATAAAGCATGGATGAACCATGACCTGCTGATAGGATAAATCTATCCCTGTCGAACCAGTTCGCATTTTCTGGATTTGCCTTAAGAATCTTGTTATACAAAACATAAGCCATAGGAGCTGCTCCCATTGGAAGACCTGGGTGTCCGCTGTTGGCCTTTTCTATTTGAGCTATGGACAAAGCCCTTATAGCATTTACTGCTAACTTGTCATTATTATTAAACATTTGCTCTCCTTTATAATTCTTTCTACCTTATACTTTACTATAAATTTTCACATTTTTTAGATAAAGAAAAGGAGTTAAAGGAAAATATTAGGAATTTAGCATAAAATAAAATTTAGAATTCTAATAAGCTAGAAACCAATACAAATTTTCCTTAACTCCTTAAATTTATCTATTTTCGAAAGCTTCCCAGTCTTTTTTGAAAGTTTCGATTCCTGCTGTGGTAAGTGGGTGGGTCCAGAGTTTTTCGAAAAGCGTTCCTGGAATGGTAGCAATATGGGCCCCTGCGAGGGCTGCTTCTTCTAGATGCAAGTTATTTCTTATACTTGCTGCAATTATCTCAGTATCGTAGCCGTAGATATCAATAACTTCCCTAAGCCTACTTACAAGCCTTGCTCCATCTTCTCCCATATCGTCAATTCTACCCATAAATGGTGAAATATAGCTTGCTCCAGCCTTTATCGCCATAAGTCCTTGGGATAGGGAAAAGATTAGGGTGCAGTTGGTTTTTATTCCTTCTTCGCTTAAGGTGTTGATTGCCTTAAGGCCTTCTTCTGTCATAGGAATTTTAACTACAATATTATCTGCCCATTTAGATAATTTTCTAGCTTCCTCAACCATCCCTTCATATTCATAACTTGTTACTTCTGCAGAAACCGGTCCATCTACGATTGAACAAATCTCTTTTACAACTTCTTCAAAATCCTTACCTTCTTTTTTGATAATGGAAGGATTAGTAGTAACTCCATCACAAAGACCAAGCTCATTTATTCTTTTTATTCCGCTTACATTTGCTGTATCTAAGAAAAATTTCATCTTATCACCTTACTTAAAATATTTCTTCAATTTTTTTCTTAAAGTCTTCTGCGACTTTTCTAGGATCATCTGCCTTAGCTATACCACGTCCTGCTATAAAGGCATGAACTTTAATACCCTTAAATAGGTCAAGAGTATTTACATCAAGTCCTCCTGTAACAGATACCTTAAATCCCATGTCAACGAGCTTTTTAATCTTGTCTAAATCTTTCTCGCCCCATGTTTGTCCGCTAAGTAGAGCATCTCTTGATTGATGGTAAACAACTTGCTCTATTCCAATGTTTTTCCATTGTTCGGCTTGATCAAAGGTCCAATCTCCATAAAGCTCTACCTGGAGCTCGTCGATTTCTTTATTAGCAGCCTCCATTGTTGGAATTGTTGCACAACAAATTACTGTCATCCAATCTGCACCTGCATCCTTGCAATTTTTTGCTACAGTCTTACCTGCATCTGCACATTTTGTATCGGCGAGGATTGTTTTTTCTGGGTAAAGTGCTCTTATTGCCCTTACTGGCTCCATACCATCTTGTAGGCAAAGAACTGTCCCAACTTCTAAAACATCGACTACATCTCCAACTTCTCTAACTGTTTCTAAAGCTTCGCTTAAAGACTGACTGTCCAAAGCTATTTGTAACTTAGGTTTACTCATTTTAACTCCTATACTAATTTATCTTTAAGAAATTCATAAGAATCTCTTACAATCTCTTCGTAATTTTCTTCTCCTTGATCCCAAAACTCACCTGTGAAAATTGAAACTTTTTGTTTTCTTAACTCTTCTATACATCTATCGTATTCTGTATGACCATCTGTCCCAAAGCGCATATCCCTATATACGCCTGGTTTAGTTTCCTTTAGGTGGGCTGCAAATATATGACCTTTTCCTTTTTTTAAATCACAAACTACATCTGTACCGTATTTGACAGCTGCGTTTTTAAGATTACCTATATCTGGGTAAATTCCAAGATAAGGACTGTCTATTATATTTACATACTCCATAGCCTTTTCTACAGTATCCATAAATTCTGTTTCCATTGTTTCAAAGGCAAGAATTACCCCGTACTTTGAGGCCATATCTACTGACTTGGATAGGTTTTCTATAAAATATTTTTTTGTATCTTCGTTTCCTTTTTCATAGTATACATCATAGCCTGCCAGTTGAATTATCCTAATAGAATTGATATCAGAAAATTCTATAGCCTTTTTCATTATCTCAAGACTCTTTTTTCTAATATTTTCATCCAGAGATCCTAGAGGATATTTCCTATGACCTGAAAGGCACATTGTCCTTACTCTAAGCTTATTTTCTATCTGAGCTTTTAAGAGTTTTTTGCCGAAATCATTTGTCAATCTCGATAATTTTTCGCTAGATTCATCAATAGATATTTCTAACTGGTCAAAACCTATCTTTTTTGCAATCTTTAATTTATCATCGATGCTTAAAGAATTAGGCAAGGCCTTTTCGTAGATTCCTAAATTAATTTTGTCCATAATAAGCATTCGCTCCATGTTTTCTCAAGTAATGTTTATCCAACAATTCTTTACTCATAGGCTCATGTCTATTTATCGCTTCCAAATGCCAATTCATAAAGGCAACTTCTTCAAGAACTACTGAATGAAAGACAGAATCTTCTGCATCCTTACCAAAGCTAAAAGGTCCATGATTACTAACTAAAACTGCTGGTATATCTTTTGGGGAAATTCCTTTTTTTTCGAAGCATTCTATTATTACAAGACCTGTGTTTTTCTCATAGTCTTTTTCAATTTCTTCCTTAGTCATATCGCGAGTTACAGGGATTGAACCGTAAAAATAATCTCCTTGAGTTGTTCCAGACGCCTTAATCTCAATTTTAGCTTGGGCCATAATAGTTGCCCATCTAGAGTGAGTATGAGTTATTCCACAAATATCTTTGTATTTTTTGTAAAGCTCGATGTGAGTTGGAGTATCACTAGAAGGCTTATAATTTCCTTCTACTACATTTCCATCGAGATCTACTACAACCATATCACTTGCTTTCATAGCATCATACTCAACACCAGAAGGTTTTATCACTACATATTTTCTATCTGGGCTAATTTCCGAAACATTACCCCAGGTAAACTTAACTAATCCGTATTTAGGCAATAGTAAATTCGCCCTAAATACTCTTTCCTTAATCTCTTCTAACATAATTCTTCTCTTACTTTTCTAACAAATTGTGTTCTTTTATTTTTTCGATCGCTTCATCTTTTGACAAAATATTTTTCATACCAACTATTTTAACTCCCTTAGCCTTAAGTTGGTCGAAATCTTTCATAAAATTGATTGCACAAAAGATTACATCTGCATTTCTTCCTGTAGACTTACCTTCTGATAAAGAGCAATGAGAAATATCAAGTTTTCCCTTATAGTCTAATTCCTTAAAAGCTTGCTTAATCTTATTCATCATCATAAGTGATGTTCCTGCACCATTCGCACATGCAACTATTACTTTCATCTTATCCTCCTATTTTTTCTCAATTGTTTTTTTATATTCCTCATAATCTTCTGTGATCATGAAATAACCGGCTTTATTTTTCCTGTATTGGATTTGTGGTATAGCTATCAATACTATCGCAACTATTGCTACACCAATATATGAGATATTGTTCATTATTACTGTGAAAGCTGGCCATATGCTTGCCCAGTCGAACATTCCTAGATATCCTCCGTATTGCGCAAGTCCTGTATAAGTAGCTATGAAAGCTGAACCGAATACTTGGATTAGACCTGATAATAAAGGAATTAGCATAGCTGCCTTATATCCTCCTCTATTATTTGCATATACTCCTATTACTGCATTATCGAAAAATAATGGTACGAATCCCGCTATTATTAGAGTTGGAGATTTTAGCAAAAATAATGCAGCGATAGCTATGAACTGACCAAGGGCTCCAAACAAGAATCCTATAGTAACAGCATTAGCAGCACCAAATCCAAATACAGCTGCACAATCTATTCCAGGTAAAGCTCCTGGCAAGAGTTTGTTTTGTATACCATCAAATGAGTTGGTCAACTCGCCAACGAAAGTTCTTACTCCTAATTGTAAAATAGCAAGGTTAACAGCAAAGCTAAATGAAGATTGCAAAATATAGAAGAAAAAGTTATCTTCCATTTTTAAAGCTTCTTGTGCAACTAAATAATCTTTTCCCAAAACTCCTTGGATAACTCCAAAAAATAGGGTCATGAGGATTGCTGTAGCAACCATATTTTCATTAAATATAGATAAGAATCCTGGAAGTTCTATATCATCGATATCTTTACTTTCATCTTTTTTCCTACCAAATAATTTATCGCTTAAAAAACAAGCTAGCTTTATACCAAACATCTGTTGGTGGGCTATACAAAATCCTGCACCATCTGTTAAATGTTGAGTATCTTCTACTGTCAAATTACTACCTACAGCCCAATAAAGACCTAGGAGTATAGCCATAATTATAAGAATTGGTGTTTGACCAAGTTTAGGAAAACAAAATACAATTAGCCAAAAAGCAGTTGCTGCTTGTTGCATTTGAACGTGACCTGTTGTAAATACCGCTCTCATTTTTGTTATGTTTTTAGCTCTTACTAAGATAATATTGATAATAAAAGCAATCAATAACAAAATCATAACTTGGGAAAAAGATCTGCCAATATGTTCCATACCCTCAGTTACTGCATTTTGACCAAAATATGGATCTATAACTGTAGCTGAGATATTAAACTTATCCTTAAGTCCTGTAAGAATTGGTCTAAAAGTAGAAACAAGGCCACCAGAACCAACCATCAAAATCATGTAGCCAACTGTAGCTTTTATAAAACCAGCCAAAGCATCGTACCATTTTTTACCATCTAGCAAATATCCAATCAATACTAAAAACCCTATAAAAAACGCTGGTTTAGTGAGAACGTTTTTTACGAAACCAAGTAGAATTTCAAAAACTATATTCATATCTACCTCTAAATATTATATTTTTTTACGATTTCTTTCAAATCATTTACATTTTTAGCCTTATTAAAAGCTTCCACAATCTCTTCATCACATAAGATATCAGAAAGTGCGGCAATGTTTTCAAGATGCTTTGAAGAATCTTCACTCGCTATAGTGAAAAATAACCTAGCATCCTTATCTCTGTCATCTTTATCAAATACAACTGGCTTTTCAACTTTCATAAAAGAAACAGCAGTATCATTTACTCCCTCTGCACATTCTTGGCAATGAGGCATCGCTACCCCAGGAATCAGAACTATATATGGTCCATATTTTTCAACTGTCTCTATAACTTGTTTAGGATATCTTTCATCCACTATATTTTTTTCAATCAATTTATTGCATGATTTATTTATAGCTTCTTGCCAGCTATCTATCTCGTTATAGAAATCAAATAGACCTTTTTCAATTATTCTATCAATCATTTTATCCTCACTTATATGTATTTAAGCAGCTTAGTCTTTTATACTAAGCTGACTTATACTTTACAATATGGACTTGAAAGGTACGTTTCTTTCATTTTCAAAAGCATCTTCAAAACCAGGTCTGTATCTAAATTCAAAATCATCCTTGTTATCTGGCCATACATACTTGCCACCTACTTCCCAAATGTATGGGTGGAACTTATATTTTGACCTATCTTTTCTGTAATTCCACAAAAATTTAATCTCTTTAGGATCTGCTTTAAAGTTTGTCCATACATCATGATGGATAGGGATAACTACTTTACAGCCAACAGACTCTGCCATTCTCAAAATATCAATTGAAGTCATCTTATCTTGGTTTCCTACAGGGTTATCACCATATGATCCAAAAGCAATATCTATATCATATTTCTTGCCAACTTCAGCATAACCTATTGAGAAGTGAGAATCACCTGTGTGATAAACTGTACCAGCTGGCATTTGGATTAGGTAGTTTACTGCCTTTTCATCCATATTTGTTGGGCAAACACCTTCGATATCTTCGCCAACTTCAGTTGTTACCAAGCAAGTCCTATCGAACGAATCCAAAACTACAATTGTCGTATCCTTAATAGTAATCTCATCTCCTGGCTTTACAATCTTACATCTCTCTTCAGGAACTCCATATGATAACCACTTTTTCACAGATTCTTCTGGTCCTATAAATGGTACATCATCTGAGCAATTTTTTAGTACAGCTGCTGCAAAATAAGGATCGATGTGATCGTTATGGTAGTGAGTAGACAAAACAGCATCAACCTTTGTTACTGCAAAGGGATCGAAAACTATTGGATTTGCTCTAAGATTTGGCTGTAGAGCTTTACCCCCTGTCATATTTCTCATTTGGTGGTAAGG
Source organism: Anaerococcus sp. (assembly GCF_030825785.1). Taxonomy (GTDB): domain Bacteria; phylum Bacillota; class Clostridia; order Tissierellales; family Peptoniphilaceae; genus Anaerococcus. The sequence continues at coordinate 3,628 of NZ_JAPJPG010000017.1, read as the reverse complement.
AGCCATATCCTTAACCTTTTTTGTTCTCTTACCATTTCCAAACCACAAATCTACTGCAAGGTTAGTATCGTTTTCAGTCTTAAACCAAATACCTGTACAACCTATCCACCACATCGCAAAAGTTCCTTTTTTTACGACTTCTTCATCAATTTCTTCATTAAGCCACGTACCCCATTCTGGGAAAGCGCCTAATATCCATTTTTCCCTGGTAATTTCATCAACTTGACTCATCTAGCCACCTCCATTTTAATTTAAAATAGTTTTATTTTCAATTATATGATATCGTAAAATATATGATCAGTCAAGCATCATCTATCAAATAATCATTATATTTTATGATTGTTTAGATTGTTTCACGCTTTTTCTAGAGTTTTAACCTAGAAAAAGCACGTTTTTATTCGATTAGCAATCACAACAATCATTTAATATTGATTTTTATCTATATAAAGGATATGATATAGGAAAGAGGTGAATATGGAAACAAATAAGACTGTAGTTGAAAGAAGAAGAGAAAGTATTTTAGATCTCATAAGAAGTAAAAAATCAATCACAACAGCCGAATTAATAGACAACTTTGATGTATCTGAGATAACCATCAGAAGAGATTTGAATTATCTTCAAGAGCTTGGAGAAATAGAAAGATATTATGGTGGGGCAAGAGCTATTAAAAACCCAAATTCTAAAAACTTACTTTTAGAAAATAAAAAAGAAAAAATCGCTAAAAAATGTGCTGATTTTATTAGTGATAACGACGATATTTTTATAAATTCTTCATCAACCGCACTAATGGTTATAAAATATATTAAGAATAAAAGGGTTAATATTATCACAAATAATGCTAAAGCATCCTGTGTGGAAATAGATCCTTTGGTAAGTGTGATACTTACAGGCGGAAAAGTATCTTCTCCTAAAAATGTTCTCACTGGATCTTTTGCCCTTAACAATCTAAAAAGTGTCGCTTCGAATATTACTATTCTAGGTATATCTGGTATAACAGACGAAGGTGAGCTTACAACTTCAGTTCTTGATGAAGTAGAAGTTAATCAGTATATGCTAAATGAATCAACGGATAAAAATATCCTGGTATGTGATTCCTCAAAATTTAAAAAATCTACTAACTTCAAAATAGGAAACTTGAAAAATATCGACTTTATTATCACAGATAGCGATATAGATAGGATAACTCTCGAATATATAGAAAAGCTCAATGTCAAAGTAATCCTTGTTTAGCTTTATAGATTAAAAAAACTTTCCGCAGACCACAGATTTATGAACTGAACCCCAAAAGCCGGAATACGGATTGAGGGGTTTTTTTTGTTATTCTCTATAGGAAGACCACAATCTCCCACATCTATAAGGTCCATATGACCCAAATCAGCAAGGCCATTTGCTATATCGCTATTTAAAATTCCTTTTACTTTCATAGTGACTCCTTCATAAATTCCTCTACTTCTGAAAAGCTTGGTATAGAGACGCTCGCTCCCTTTTTGGTAACAGATAGAGCTGATGCAGAAGTTGCAAGCTCAAGACAATCCTTAACTTTCTTTCCTTTGTAGAAATTTGCTACAAAATATCCTGTGAATGTATCTCCCGCCCCTGTAGAATCAATAGCCTTAACCTTTTTGGCCTTTTGTCTTATAGTCTCTTCTTGTGATATATAAATTGACCCCTCCTTGCCCAAGGTTATGACTAGCTTAAGCTTTGGATAAGTTTCTTTGAAATATCTTATATTATCGTCTACTCCTTCCTTTCCGCTAATGGCTTTAGCCTCATGCTCATTTAAAAGTAGCATATCGATCTTATCATAATCAAATTTCTTGATCTCTTCTGTGATTGGTGAAGGATTTAAGACTATCTTTAAGCCCTTCTCGTAGGCCCTGTCAATGATATAATCCATCATATTTATTTCATTTTGTAAGACCAATATATCGTTTTCATCAAAATGGTCAAATACCCTATCTACAAAGTCCTTATCATTATCGAAATTTGCTCCCTTATAGAGAACTATGGAATTTTCCCCCTTATCATCGACTTGAATTAAGGCATTTCCTGTAAGACTTTTACTTTCTCTCACAAATTCAGTATTTATATTCTCATTTTCCAAATACTCTGCTAAAAACTTCCCATCAATACCGATATTTCCCACATGGTATACAGAATCAGAGTTTTTCGCCAGAGCGATCGATTGATTAAGACCCTTGCCTCCTGCTCTTTTTTCTATAGACCTTGCACTAATGGTCTCACCTGGTCTAACTATATGATCTACCGCAAAGAATATATCAATATTGATAGATCCGAAATTAATTATTTTCATAAATCCTCCCCACGCTTTCTCCTTCAAAAAGTATCGGCTCAACCTCTATCCTACTGTCTGTCTTCCTCTTATTTATCAAATCATCAGCCAAATCTATAGCCTCTTTGGCAATACGCTCGAGATTTTGGTCAATCGATGTAAGCCTTGGACTTACAATTTTATTTAAAAATAAATTATCATAACTTACTAGAGAAATATCCCTCGGAACCTTTATTTTGTTTTCTCTAAAATAATTTAAGAGTCCATAAGAGCTCATATCCGAGAAAGAAAATATAGCATCTACCTGCCTATCTAGGAAAAACTTTCCTGCTGCATATCCTCCTTCATATGAATAATCTCCATGGATAATATTTTTAGGGTCGATATAAATATCACGGTTCATGCTAGCCTTTATAGCACCAGAAAGTCTCCTAGAAGAGTTAGCAGTAGACCTTGGCCCTATAAGCATGCCAATTTTCCTAAAGCCTCTGTCCAAAAGATAGTTCATGGCAAGCATGCCACCAAGCTCATTGTTGCCTGTGACTAGATTTTTCTTAGAATTTGAGAAATCAACCTCATCTAGGAAGACCACATTGTACTTTTCTATTATCTCGTCGTCCAAGCCCTTAACATTTCTATCTACAAGAAGGCAGGCCGCTATGTAATCATTTTCCAAAAGAGCTTTGAAGTCCTTCTTGGATATGGACTTGTTATTTGAATTGTGAATATACAAAAAATAATTGTATTCTAGACAATAATTTGTTAGAAACTTGACCAAAACCGAAAAGAAAGGATTGGAAATATCAGGAATAACCGCCATAATCACGTTGCTCTTCTTGCTAGCGAGGGCTCTGGCAATCTTATTGGCATTGTAACCTAACTCCTCCGCAGCAAGAAAAACCTTCTCCTTAGTCTTAGCAGAAATCTTGTCATCAGTCCTATTAAGCACCATAGAAACAGTAGTAATAGAAACTCCAGCCAAGGCTGCAACATCTTTTATAGTAGGCATAAGCAACTCCTCATCACAATTAAAACGTTTTAACTATCCCTAATATAACAGGACTTTTTTTATTTGTCAAGAAGTATTTATCTTTAAAAAGCTTGATTTTGATAGGAGAAAAATACTTAAATAAATTTTCCCACAAAAAAATACACTTGCAAAGGGAATTTATAATCCATTTTTTTCTGATTTACACTCTATTGTTGATGTAAATCATAAGATATTTTTAAAAATTCGGACTTGTACTCAGCTTGCAAGAGCGACTTTGATTTTTTACAATAATTATAAGAATCTATTAGATTTCTTTATAATAATAAAACGGTTGCATATAACGT
>NZ_JAPJPG010000016.1 GCF_030825785.1 Anaerococcus sp. | reverse complement strand
CAGAACTATCTTATATGGATAAGAAAGGATTTGAATGGTCTCTAATAGAAAAAGTTAAGGGAAAGTTTCCAGAAAAAGAAAATGAAGTATTTCTAGATATATCAACTGCTAAAAAATTAGGTTATAAGGGTGAGATAGGAGAAGAAATAGAAGTTCCTTTTAAAATAGAAAAAGCTTACACAGGAGAGATTATCGAAAAGAAAAGTGATAAATTTATTATATCGGGGACTTTTCAAAATCCTATTGATTCCAATGTTGGTGTAGGTCAAATCTATTTATCAAAAGCTTATGTAGATAAATCATTCCTTCCAGAAAATAATAATGACGTGGAAGTAATGCTAAAGAATTCCTTTATGATAAGGGATAAACTTTTAAAAATTGCAGAGAGAAATGGTTATAAAGTGGTATATGACCCTGGAAATCTATCCGACAAAGAAATAAGAATTGGTGTTAACTTTGCTTATATTTTTTCTGGTGATAGTAGTTTTGATTTTAAAACATTTTTACCTTTCTTAGCTTTTTTAATTTTGGTAATAGTCGCAGGCTACTTAATAATAAATAATATTTTCAAGATATCCGTAAATGAAGATATTAAACTTCTGGGACTTTTAAAAACAATTGGAATGACAAAGCCACAAATCAAAAGGCTTATTCATTTTGAGTCTTTAGCAGTAGCACTTCCTTCAATAATAGTTGGAGATATAGTGGGAATTTCTATGGGGAAATTATTTTAAATAAAATATTTGCAAATAATGAGATGTTAACGGATGTAAGATTATCACTTGCTGTAATAATCTTAATTATCTTATTTTCGACAGCCTTTACTTTGCTTACAGTATTTCTATCGGTGATGAGACCTGCAAGGTATGCGGCAAAAGTTTCTCCAATAGATGCCAGCAGATACAATGAAACCACGATAAAAAAGAAGTATAAAAGCGAGGATATTTCTCTAGGTAAACTTGCTAGAAGACAAGTATTTTCCAATAAATTTAGATTTATATCCATAGTTCTATCTATTAGCCTTTCTGCAGTTATTTTAAATAGCGTTTTAACTTATACCGGCAATATTGATTTAGAAAAGGGGATTTCTGATGTAATCGTAACGGACTATAATATAGCAAGCCCAAAATATTTTAGGTATATGTACTCAGGAAGTGAGGACGGTATCAAGGACAATTTCTTTGATGAAATAGAAAATCAAAAGGGATTTAAAGCTGGAGGAGCTTTATATTCCTATGGTTATGAGTACTCCTTTCCAAGTATAAAAATAGAAGATAAAAAAGCGGCACCAATTCTATTCGGTATGGATGAGTTTCTAATAAATAAACAAAAATTTATAGATGGAGAGTTTGATAAAGAAAAATGGCAAACAGGAAATTATATTATCATAGGCGAAAAAACAAAAAATGATTCTGACTATAAAACTGGCGATAAAATAAAAATCAATGTAAAAAACAGGGTCAAAGAAGTCCAAGTTATGGGCAAGGTTGAATATAATTTTTCAAATGGTCTTAGATATTTTCCTGTAATTAAGGAAGATATAAACGACGAATCTAGTCCTACTTTAGGCTTGGAATACATTTATATGAAGCCGAATGAGTATAGTAAGCTTACAGGAGATAAGAGTATAATGTCCTATGGATTTGATGTAGAAGATAGCAAAAAGGAAAATTTTGATAAGTTATTAAAATCTTTTGAAAATGAACCGGGATTTTCCTACGATTCAAGGGATCTTCAGATTATATCTACAATGGAATTCAAAAACCTAATAGAATTTGCTGGTTACAGTCTATCTATAGTATTATTCTTAATATCGGTGCTTAACTTTATTAACGTTATTGCTACTGAAATATTAAGAAACATGGTGAACTTATCAATCCTTGAAGCAATTGGAATGACAAAGAAAAATATTAAAAAATATTTGGTGAAAAAGAATTTGATTTATTCTTTATGTGGCTTAGTATTTTCTTTCATCATTACGCTTTTTGTAGATAAATACATCTTGATGGATTTTATGGCAGCAACTAAGTGGACTTCCTATAAATTTGTAATCATGCCGCTTATCCTTGTAAACTTTGTAAATATAATTATTGGGATATTATTTACAGGTAGATTCTATGAAAAGCACAGTCAAAACAGTCTTATAGATAGAATAAGAAGTTTAGAATAAACATCTTATGTTAAGTAGGAATAAAAAAGGCTGTGAGCATTAAACTCATAGCCTTTTCTCTTGCCACCTAAAGACTCTCTAAATTAGTTTTTCTAAAATCCCTAATTCAATGGGCCTTAGGGTCCAATTTTTTGTACAAACTTTTACTTAATTATAAATAACATATAATAATAAGAGAAGATAAAGTTAGTGAGGATTTATGCAGACTAGATTAATGAATATGGTAATGATTTGTGATGAGGAAAATGATAAGGTTCTTGTTCTTGACAAGGTCAAAAAATATGGCCGGGAGGGGCTTACTTTTCCTGGCGGCAAGGTCGAGGAAGGGGAGAGCCTTACCGATTCTGTCATTAGAGAGGCCAAGGAGGAGACCAATCTCGATATCGAAAATCCAGTGCTTGTTGGACTTATAACTTGGATTGTCGAAGGAAGGCGAGATATGGGATTTCTCTTTAGGACAAGTGACTTTAAGGGAGAGCTTATCGAAAATAATAGAGAAGGTAGGCTCTTTTGGGATTCTTATGAGAATATGAAAGAAAGCAAGGATCTTTCGGAGTCAATGGATAAGATTTTTACGATTTATGAAGGAAAATTCCAAGAAATCACCTGGTTTTATGATGAGGGAAGGCTAATCTATCAATAAAATATTATTGAAAAAACCCCTAGCTCCTGTTATAATTAAGGAAATGTATGGCTAGGAGCATAACAGTTAATTTGAAGTGAAAGAGAGAGTAATATGATTTTAGATAAAAACAACAAGGACTTAGTTAAAAAATACAATGATTTTATCAAGAATTCGCCATATGGTAACTTCATGCAGGATATGCGCTGGGCGAATATCAAGGCCAATTGGGAAAGCGTCTACTTCTATGTCGAAGAAGATGGCGAAATCAAGGGAGCCCTTTCAGTTTTATATATTAGAGATGGAAAAGTTGGCAAGAACTTCTTCTATGCTACAAGAGGACCTGTCTGTGACCTAAGAGATATAGAATTGGTGAAGAAATTAATCGATGAAGCGAGTGCTTTTGCTAAGGAAAATGACGGCTTCCTCCTTCGTATAGATCCATTAGTTCGTAGGGATGAGGATTTAGTTAAGCTCTATGCGGAAAACGGAATTACTATCCGTCACGATAAGACTACTTCATCTCAGCCCCTTCTTAACATGGTCCTAGACATAGACGGAAGAGATGGGGAAGAGATCTTCAAGAACTTCTCCAAAAATACTAGAAAACACACCAGAAAATCCTACAGGGACGGAATCGAGACCAGGGAAGTCGGGGAAGAAGGAGTGGATATTCTCTATAAGCAAGTGGTAGATACTGCTGAAAGAGCTGGAATCAATCACAGACCTTACGAGTATTTCAAGGCTCTGTACGATAATTATAAGGACGAGATAAGACTTTCAGTTTCTTATCTAGACGAGACTCCACTTTGCTCATCTATGTTAATCTGCTATGGAAACAGGGCCCTTGCCCTTTATGGAGGCTCTAGTGATGAGCACAAGGACATGGGACAAAACTATCAGATAAACTACGAAGAAGTAAAATACGCAGCAGAAAAAGGCTATGACCATTATGATATGGGAGGAATCTTCGAGGCTGATGATTCTGATGGACTTTATAAGTTTAAGAGGAAATTTACAGAAGAAAATGTAGAAAATCTCATAGGAGAAATCGATATTGTCCTAGATGAAAAGCTTTATGACGAATATATCAAGGAGAAAAATCCTCACTTTAAGAAAGAGGAAGAAAAGGAAGACTAGTGAGTCTAATAGAAATCAGAGGGCTTAAGAAATATTACAAGCTAGGAGGTAATATCATAAAGGCCCTGGATGGTATAGACCTAGATATTAAAAAGGGTGAGTTTGTAGCTCTTTTGGGGACGAGTGGTTCAGGAAAGTCTACTCTACTTAACATGCTCGCAGGTCTTGAAAGACCGACCAAGGGATCTATAAAATACGGAAATATCTCCCTAACGGACCTTAACGAGGAACAGATTACTAAGTTTAGAAACCTAAATATAGGCTTTGTCTTCCAATCCTACAACCTCCTTCCTTATCTATCAGCCTGGGAGAATGTATCCCTTCCCCTAACCTTCAAGGGACTTAGTAGGGAGGAGAGAAAGAAGGAGGCCTTAAAGATCTTAAAGGAAGTGGGTCTTTCTGATAGGATGGACAACAAGCCAAACGAGCTTTCCGGTGGTCAGCAGCAAAGAGTCTCCATAGCCCGTGCCTTTGTCGGCCTTCCAAAGATCATCTTTGCCGATGAGCCAACAGGAAATCTCGATACCAAGACGAGCTTTGAGATTATGAATCTTATCAAAAAAATTACTAAAGAAAACCAGCAAACCTTTATTATGGTCACCCACGACGATGAGATGACCGAGTTTGCTGACAAGGTGCTTTTTATGAGAGATGGACGTTTAGAGAAAATTCACGAAAAATACACAATTGACGAGGTACTAGAAAATGATGGCGAATCTTAATCCGACAGAAACTACAAATACAGCTGAAACTTCCTCTGGCCAAGCTAGCCTAGGGGCAAATGATACAGGCTCTTCCCAAGGTCCTATCAAAAATCAACCCAAGCTTATAATATCAGACTATGAGCTTAGCCCATCTATAGCAGAAGCAGGAGAGAATTTCGACTTATCCTTTACTCTATACAACACTAATAACGAAAATACTATCTACAATCTTAAAGTTACCTTGGAGCAAACCCTGGCATCTGCTCCACAAAATACGAGCAGTGCCAACAATACTCTAGTATCTGACGGATCTGTTTTTACACCAGTTGATAGGTCAAATACCTTCTATGTAGCAGCCCTCTACCCTTGGGATTGGACTAGTAAATACATAACAATGAGCGTTCTGCCAAATGCAACTCCAGGTCCTTATGTGGTAAATCTTACCATGGAATATGAGGACTATTGGGGAAACCAATACAAGAGCACAGAGACTATAGGCATCCCTGTAGCCCAAAGGTCTGGGGTAAATTTCGGCAAGGTCAAATTGGGAGAGCTAAATTCCAATACTCCTGGATCTTTATCTGTAAATATTTATAACACAGGAAAAGACAATCTCGACACGGTAATGGTAAGGGTCAAAGGAGATGGCTTCGACGTAGATGAAAATGAGAGATTCATCGGAAACTTCAACGCTGGAAGCACAGAAACCTTCTCTTGTAACATAACTCCTAAATCTGAAGGCAAGTTATCTGGAACTATAGAAATAATCTACGAAGACTCCAGAGGCAAGGCCTACAAGAAGACTAAGGAATTTAGTACTGAGGTAATGGGAGGCTTTGAAGGCGAAGGCGGAATGATCGATCCTGAAACAGGAGAGATGATAGGAGAAGCTCCTCCTATGGAGGAAAACTCATCTCTACTTTCATCTCCCTTTATCTGGATAGGAATCATAGTTCTCGCAGCCCTCCTTCTCCTACTCTTGAGGAAGAAAAGAAAGGCTAAAAAGGACGAGGAGCTAATAATAGACGATGAAGATTAGTGACAGATTCCAGATGGCCCTAAGAAACCTAGTCAGAAGGAAATCAAGGACAGTCCTAACAGTCCTATCCGTAGTTATAGGAGCAAGCTCCATAATTCTAATGATCGCCTTCGCCCTAGGCATCAACCAACAACAAAAGGATATGGTCGAATCATTCGGAGGTCTTACTTCTATTACCATTCTCACGGAAAATAATGGAGGAAGCACTAAGGTTGACCAGGCAAGTATCTCGAGACTTCAAAGCATAGATGGGGTCAAGGTCGTAGTTCCCTTCAAAAGTTTCTATAGCGAAATAAAAATTGAAGGAGAAGATGATTATAGCCTTGATAGCCAAATCCAAGTAATGCCTGATGATGTAATAGATAAACTTACAGGAGATATGTTTAGCTCAGGTTCTAAGATGAATAGGACTGATGATAATAAGCTTATCCTAGGATCTGAGGTTAAGCCTATGGAGATGGTCCGTGAAGGAGGAGGAGGCTACTCCGGAGAGCCTGTCGAAGATTTCGACTACAGGGGCCATAAGTATTTTATAAGGCTAGGATGGCAAGATGAAAACGACGACGGGGTCAATTTCGGAAATGAAAATCAGGAAAATGGCGAGGAGAAAAAGCCTACCTATGCGGATATCCCTGTAGAGATTTCAGGAACCCTAAACTCCAAGTCCTTTGTAATGGGCTGGTCATCAGTAATTAACGAAAGCCTCTACAAGAAGCTCCAAAAGGAAGATAAGAAACTAGAAAGTCCACAGCTAAACCAAAACTTCGGTCCAGACGGTAAGCCAGTAGAGGTCAAAAATGATGGACAGATTAAATACGATAACCTAAATGTTGTAGTAGAAGATGTTGAAAAGCTTGAAGAAGTCGAAAAAACCATAAGAAAGGCGGGCTTTCAGACCCAATCATCTGCAGGATCTGCCGAAGAAATTAAAAAGACCAGTATGATTGTAACCCTTATACTTGGGGGAATCGGCTCCGTTGCCTTTATAGTTTCGGCTATAGGAATAATCAACACCATGCTTATGAGTATCTATGAAAGACAAAAAGAAATCGGAGTGATGAAGGTGATAGGTGCTTCCATCAATGATATAAGGTCCATGTTTCTTATAGAATCGGGCTTTATAGGATTTTTCGGAGGAATTGTGGGACTTATAATTTCCCTACTTATAGGAAGTCTGATAAATAAATTCGCCCAAGGATCGGGGATCTTTATGGGAGGGGGAGAAGATGTTAAAATCCTCCTAATTCCAATATGGCTAGCCCTAGTAGGAGTTGGCTTTTCATCAATGGTAGGAGTCCTTGCAGGCTACATCCCAGCCAGAAGAGCAACTAAACTATCAGCCATAGAGGCTTTAAGAGCAAATTAAGCAGAGAAATCTGCTTTTTTTATGCCAAAAATTGATCATTGGGTATAAATATAAAAAGCGAGGAGGAAGAAATGACTAAATTAAGTACAGAAATAAAAAAATATCTTGATGAAAATAAGCTAAGTCTGGACGATATAAGAAGTGACCTACAAACCCTAGACGTAGACCTTGTGGGTGATATGCTGGAAGATAAGGAGAACACTTATGTAATTAAGAAGTCTGGAGCTGTCGAGAGATTTGCTAAGGACAAGATCGAAAGATCTATCAAAAATGCTGCAGGAGATCAGAAGGCAGCCATGAACACATCTGACCTTGCAATAATTGTGGATGATGTATTAGACACTCTAGACTCAGACCCTAGAAAGGTCTATAAGACTAGCGAGATTAAATCCTACATCAAGGATTCCCTACTTAAGGAAGGCTACTCAAAATTATATGATTCCTTTATCTCTTACATCAAGGAAGATTAATGAATATAAAGATTCTTGCAGTAGGAAAGATTAAGGAGAAGTTCTATAGGGATGCTATAGACGAATATATAAAAAGGATGGGAGCCTACAACAATATAGAAATCATAGAAGTAGCAGATATTATGGCGCCAGAAAGCCTTTCGGCTAAGGAGCTTGAAGAGATAAAGGATAAGGAAGGGGAAAAAATCCTAGCCAAAATCAGGGACGGATCCTTCCTTGTGACTTTAGAAATTCTAGGAAAGGAGATGACTAGCGAGGACTTCGCAGACTTTATCAAAGAAGAGATGCTTATAGGAGGAGGGAGAGACCTGGTCTTTGTAATAGGAGGATCCAATGGCCTTTCCCAAAATGTAACGGGGCGTGCTAATAAGAAGTTATCCTTTGGTAAGTTTACCTATCCCCACCAGCTTATGAGAGTCATCCTTTCAGAGCAAATCTACAGGGCCTTTAGAATAATAAATAACCATCCTTATCATAAATAAGAAGGAGTTTTGATGAATAAATTTTTAGTATTAGTGGCAAATGGAAACGAAACAATAGAGATATTTACAGTAGTTGACTATCTTAGAAGAATTGGAGTTAAGCTTGATCTAGCATCTACCGAGGAAAGTAAATATCTTAAGACAAGTCAGGATGTTTCCTTTAAGGCAGATATAAGCTTTTCTGAAATCAAGGAAGAAGACTACATGGGAGTCTATATTCCTGGAGGCACCCAGGGAGCCTATGCTATGAGGGACAATGAAAAAGTCTTAGACCTTCTAAGAAGATTTAATGACAAGGGAAAAATCATAGTATCAATCTGTGCAGGACCAGTAGTCCTCAATAAGGCAGGAATTTTATCTGACAAAAAGGCAACATCCTTCCCAGATATGAAAGATGAAATGGATAAGACAGGTGAATATATCGATGATCAAATCGTGGTAACTGATGGAAATATCACCACAGGAAGAGGAGCTGCCGTGACCAACTACCTAGCCCTAAGACTTGCTCATATAATTGGAGGAGATGAGGCGGTAGCCAAACTTAAACACGGCACCCAACATGAGGCAGTCGAGAAATATTTTGGCTTTGAATACTAAGATAATCTAGAAAAAATAAATTAAGGGTCGCCCTATAGGGGCGATTTTCTTTTGGTCTTAAGTGGAAAATCCTAAATATCCTAAGAAAAATTAATAATGAGAATACTAGCCTTATAAAAATATTTAAGTCTTATCATCCTAGATCTATTCTCAACTAGCCATATGTTTACTATTTAAACTTCTTATAATTCTAAGGAAAATATAATTGATAAAAATCTCAAGGAGCTTGCTATAAGGGCAAGGTTTCTGTAAAGGAAAAGACGAGAAATTTTCCCGCCTTCTTATTTTAGTTAAAGATAAAATCAAGAGTCTTTATTTTAACCTTATTTATTTTCGATTTCCTTTATTAATTCATTTATATCTTTCTTATTAATCCTAGAAATTCCTGAGTTTTCGCTGTCAAACTTCTTGTTTTCTATAGGATGACCATATTCGTCCTCCATTACTTCAAGGACCCTATTTCTGCAGAAGGCTCCTTGGCAAAAGCCCATACCGCAGCGGGTTCTTCTCTTGACTGCGTCAAAACTTGTAAGCTCGATTCCTCTATTAAGGGCATCTTTAATAGTCTTCTCGCTTACTTGCTCGCACCTACAAACAAGTCTTTCTGGATCTCCTAAAGGTAGGTCGACCTTATCTTTTACTTTGTTAAAGTCTTCAAGTTCCTTATACTCGATTATTGGCTTTCTATATGGATCATAGTTTGGATCGTCTTCTAAGCTTAGTCCAATATCAACTAGTATATCTTCGACCATCTCTGCTATTACAGGAGATGATGTAACACCAGGTGATTGGATACCGACAACATTTATAAAGCCATTAGTCTCAGTATTTTCGATTATGAAATCTCCAGTTGAAGATGCTGGTCTAAGTCCTGTGAAAGATCTTATAAATTCCTTTAAGTTTAGGACGTCTTCCTTGACAGACTTTTGTGCAAGCTTATAGATTTCTTCTAGTCTTTCTGTGTGGGTACCTAGGTCAATTTCTTCCTCATCTATTGCATCAGGTCCGATCAAGATATTGTTATGATAGGTCCTAGTTACAAGAATACCCTTAGACTTAGGACTAGGTGTTTGGAAGAGGACCTGTTTAATGCGAGATCCAGTTCCCTTTTGCATGATTAGATATTCCCCACTTCTTGGATGGATATCAAAATCAGTTTGAGTAATCATAGAAGAAACCTTGGCACCATTAAGTCCAGTCGCATTTATGACAAATCTTCCTTCGAAAGATTCGCCCTTGTCTGTCTTAACCTTAAATACATCTTCCTCTTTTTCGATTTCTACGACTTCATTATCCAGTTTTAGCTTGAGGCCATTATCCATGGCGTTTTCCACTAGGGCTATTACATATTCATAAGGAGAGCAAACTCCTGCACCCTTACAGTGCAAGGCTCCAATAGCATCATCAGATACATTTTCTTCGATCTCGCGAAGCTTTTCTTGACCTATGATTTCTATATCATCGAGGCCGTTTTCCTTGCCCATCTTATAGAGGACATCGAGCATTTTCATATCGTTCTCATCGAAGGCTAAAACAAGAGAACCATTGGCCAAAAAGCCAAAGTTTAGCTCTTCGTTGAGTTTTTCGAAAGAAATTCTTCCAGGATAGCATAACCTACCCCTAAGCTCCTTGCCGCTTTCTGCATATCCTCCATGGACTATGGCAGAGTTGGCCTTGCTTGCGCCCATAGATACGTCGTTTTCTTTCTCAAGAAGGAGTATATCAAGTTTGTAACGGGATAGCCTCCTGGCGATGGAGGCCCCGCACACGCCTGCTCCTATTATAATTACATCAAACATAAACTCACTTCCTATTTTCTAATTTCTATAAATCTTATATAAAGATAAAGTTATAGATTACTACTGCTAGTAGACCACCTAAGATTGGTCCTACTACTGGAATCCAAGCGTATCCCCAGTTAGGGTCTGCCTTGTTTTTGAATGGAAGTACTGCATAGGCAAGTCTTGGTCCAAGGTCTCTGGCTGGATTTATAGCATAACCTGTTAGTCCACCCAAAGACATACCGATTGAGACGATTATTGCAAATACTAATAACTTATCAACTCCGACAGTTCCTGCTCCGTCTACTTGAGAAAGACCTAGGATAGCAAATACTAGTACAAAAGTACCGATAATTTCTGAAAGTAGGTTTCTAAAAGTATTTGGTATAGTTGGAGCTGTACAGAAAGTTCCTCTTACAGTTAGTGGATCATCGCTAGTTGCATCGTAGTGGTCTTTAAAGAGAATATATACCAAAACAGCACCAACGAAGGCACCAGCCATTTGAGCTATGATATAAGCTGGCAAGTCAGAGTAAGCAACATCTCCCTTAAAAGCTAAGGCGATTGATAAAGCTGGGTTAAAGCTTGCGCCAGATAGTTTTCCAAATATAAATGCTGGGATAAGTACTGCAAGACCCCATGCAAATGTTATTTGGACTGAGCCTCCACCTTTTTGTCCACTCTTGTTGAGTAAAACGTTTGCTACTACGCCGTCACCGAGTAGTATAAGAATCATTGTTCCGAAAAATTCACCCATAATAATATCTCTCATAATTTCCTCCTAGTAGATATCAGATAGTAAACAAAAAGCAACAAATAAATATATTGTTGCCAGGCTCTTCGGATATTAAGTTGTGAAAACATTTACACTTATAGTATAGCACGGACCTTAAAAAATATCAAGTTTTTTCTTTGGAATTAGTCAAGACATAGAAATTTGATAAAAGCTAAACTTTACATACAAACTATGGACAAAATATGCGATATATTATATGATTATAGTGTAACTAAACAAGCATAATTAGGGAGGAATATATGAAAATTAGTAAAATTATGTCTGTTGCTTCTGCATTAACTTTATCATTAGCGCTAACTTCTTGCGGAGGAGATACAGCAAATGATAAGAAGAATGATAATGCAAAGGCTCCAGCTGAGACAAGCGAGAGTGCTGATAACAAAGCAGAAGAAAATAAGGATGGCGAAGCTGAAACTCCTACTGGTGAAACAGTAAAAGTTACTATGGTGACTGACGAGGGTGGAGTTAACGATAAGAGCTTTAACCAATCAACTTATGAAGGACTTAACGCTTACAAGGATGAAGGAAAATCTGACTTCGATTATATAGAATCACACTCAACAGCAGAATACCAACCAAACCTTGAATCTGCTCTAGATAGTGAATCAGATCTAATCCTAACTGTAGGTTATGCTCTATATAACGATACAGTTACTGCTGCAGAGCAAAATCCTGATCAAAAATATGCTATAATCGACAATGCAAATATTGACAAGGTAGAAAATCTATTGGGTATTACCTTTGCTGACCACCAAAACTCATTCTTAGCAGGATATATTGCAGGAATGAAATCAGAATCTAACCACGTAGGATTCGTAGGTGGACAAGTATCAGACGTAATTGACAGATTTGAATATGGTTTCAAGGCTGGTGTAAAACAAGCTGCTAGAGAAAAAGGTACTGACATCAAGGTAGATGTACAATACGCAAATAGCTACTCAGACCAAGCTAAGGGTAAAAACATCGCTAACCAAATGTATCAAGAAGGTGCAGATGTTGTAATGCACGCTGCTGGTGGAGTTGGTATCGGAGTAATCGAAGCTGCAAAAGAAAACGACAAGTGGGTTATCGGAGTTGACCGTGACCAATCAGAAGAAGCACCAGATCATATGCTAGTTTCTACAATCAAGGGTGTAGGCGATGCAGTTAAACTTGTAATCGACGGACTTAACAAGGGTGAATTCGAAGGTGGTACAACAAAAGAATTTACACTTGCAGATGGAAAAGCAGTTGATATTGCTTACGCTAAAAACGACCTAGTTAGCCAAGAGATTAAAGATAAGGTAGAAGAATTGAGAAAAGAAATCGTTGATGGCAAAATCGAAGTTCCACAAAACGAAGAAGAATTCAATTCTATGGGATATGACAAGTAAAATTTAAAATTAGCAGACTTGCTCCTGAGCATTCGGGAGTAAGTTTTCTGCTTTTTTTTTTATAATATTTTTTAGATTTATGATATGATAAAGGTAGAAAGTTATTAAGGGGGAAACCTATGAAAAAATATTTTGACAAGGCCCCAGTTGTAAGTATGAGAAACATCACCAAGCGCTTTGGCTCTAAGGAAGTCTTGACAGATATAGACTTTGACCTTCACAAGTGCGAGGTCCATGCTCTCCTTGGAGAAAATGGTGCAGGTAAGACTACGCTTATGAATGTTCTCTACGGCATGTTTCCACCAAACGAGGGAAGTATTACAATTAATGGCAAGACCTTTGCTTCTATGACTCCTAAAAAGGCAATCGAAGCGGGGATCGGTATGGTGCACCAGCACTTTATGCTTATAGAGCCCTTGACTGTAACAGAAAATATTATCCTTGGCTATGAGAAATCCAAGGGATTATTCCTCGATAGGAAAAAGGCTTACGCTGAGGTAGAAAAGATAAGCAAAGAGTACAACCTAACAATCGACCCTAAGGCAAAGGTCGAAGACATATCAGTAGGTATGCAACAAAGAGTCGAAATCCTAAAGGCCCTATATCACGGGGCAGATATCCTAATCTTCGATGAGCCTACGGCAGTTCTTACACCACAAGAGATTGTGGAATTTATAGAAATAGTCAAAAGACTTACCGAGCTAGACAAGTCAGTCATAATTATAACCCACAAATTATCCGAAATTAAGGCCATGGCTGATACTTGTACCATAATTAGGAGGGGTAAGTTTATAGACAAGGTCGATGTCAAAAGCGTTGACGAAAACATCCTAGCTGAGAAGATGGTAGGTCGTGATGTAAGCTTTAATGTCGACAAGAAAGCAATCGAAAAGGGTGGAGTTGTCCTAAATATCGAGGACCTATGGGTTAAGGATAAGAGAGGAATTGATGCCCTAAAAGGCCTTGACCTAAAGCTTCACGCTGGAGAAATTTTAGGAATTGCTGGAGTTGATGGTAATGGACAGACAGAATTAATCGATGCCATAACTGGAATGACTAAGGCAAATAGGGGAAGCGTGAACCTAAATGGAGTAGATATAACCAACGCTTCTACAAGGAAAATCCTCGATACTGGTATGAATTCTATCCCGGAAGATAGGCAAAAGCGAGGACTTATCCTAGAATATCCTATAAAGGACAATCTGATTCTAGAAAGAGTAGGACAAGAGCCATTTTCTACAAAAGGAAGACTCAACTTCAAAAATATAGACGATAATGCCAAGGATTTGGTAGGAAAATTTGATATTAGACCAGACGATATAGAAGAAAAAGCGATAAGCCTTTCTGGTGGTAACCAACAAAAGGTAATAATCGCAAGAGAAATCTCAAACAATCCTGACGTCCTAATAGCAGCTCAACCTACAAGAGGACTTGACGTAGGAGCTATAGAATTTATCCACCAATATCTAGTGGAGCTTAGAAATCAAAACAAGGCAGTCCTTCTTATAAGCTTCGAGCTTGATGAGATAATGGACTTATCAGATAGGATCCTCGTAATCTATGATGGTAAAATCGTAGGAGAAAAGGACCCTAAAGAGACAGACGAGTTTGAAATAGGAAGACTTATGGCAGGAGGTATCGATGACAAATAAAGTAAATAGAAGAAAAAGCTTAGGCTCATCTAAGATACTTTTTACCATAATATCAATACTTTTGGGACTTTTGGTAGGAGCCTTGGTTCTTGTAATAGCTGGATTTGATCCAATCGAAGGCTTCAAGAATCTATTCTTGGGAGTATTTAAGAGCCCAAGGAATATGGGATGGGCAATTGTAACATCGACCCCTATTATTATGACAGGTTTGGGTGTTGCCTTCGCCTTTAAGACTGGACTTTTCAACATGGGAGCAGAGGGCCAGTTTATAATTGGAACTGTAGTAGCCTTTCTTGTAGGCTATAATCTAAATCTGCCTCCAGTAGTCCTTCCTATAGTTGCCATAGTCCTTGCCATGGTTATCGGAGCGATTTTCGGTGCCATAGCTGGTTTTGTAAAGGCGAAATTCGGAATACATGAGGTGATTTCTACCATCATGCTCAACTGGATTGCCTTTTACTTCCAAAACTTTGTAGTTTATAGATTTAGGCAACCGAACTCTATGAGCTCCTTTGATGTGGCTGATAATGCAAAGATTACCCTCTTTACTGACGCTGCCAAGAGATTCGATGGATTTTTCTCTAAGTTTTTTAGAGCTCCAATCCACTGGGGAACTATTATAGCCATTGTTGCTGTGATTATTGTTTGGTATATCCTAAATAAAACAACCCTAGGCTATGAGCTAAAGGCAGTAGGCCTCAACAAAGAAGCAAGCCAATATGGAGGAATCAACGCAGGAAATAAGATTATCCAATCTATGGCAATTTCTGGAGCAATATGCTCACTTGCAGGTGTGACCCAAGTTTTAGGCTTTACCTACAATCTATCTATCCTATCTTCCATGCAAAACTTTGGCTTTGATGGCTTAGCGGTTTCCCTTCTCGCATCTAATAATCCTATTGGAGTTATATTTTCAGGACTCTTCTTTGGATCTTTGAAATATGCAGGAGGAAATCTCCAAAGAACTATGGGAGTTCCAAGCGAGATTATCTCAATTATTATTGGAACTATTATCCTCTTTACAGCTGTGCCTTTGGTATTTAGAATAATCAAGGCAAAAATTAGAAAGAAAAATTCTACAAAGAGAAATGAAAAAACTGCTGTAGACATGTCTTATGTCAACAAGGAAATAGAAGAAAAGAAGGAGGAATTATGATTAATCTTACAATTCTAGCCCTAATCATAGGAAATACCTTCTCAAACGCTGCCCCAGTTCTACTTACTGGACTTGGCGGAATGATGAGTGAAAAATCCGGTGTTGTAAATATCGGTCTTGAGGGAATGATGACTATAGGAGCCCTAATTGGAGCTGTCCTTGGTTATTATGTAGGAAATCCTTGGATAGCTCTATTAGGGGGAGGACTTGCTGGAGCCTTCTTTGGCCTAATCCATGCCTTTATCTCTGTAAGTCTTGCTGGAGATCAGACTATATCAGGTATTGCAATAAATACCCTAGCCCCTGGTCTTGCGCTTTTTCTTTCGAGATTGTTCTTTAATGGAGCAACCCAAACTCCTTCAATCCCACTAGAAAACAAGATACCAAGACTTTTTAAGGGGATTTCTTCAAATCAAGTATTTAACAATATATTTGGCCAATATGCGACAGTATATTTATCACTAATCATGGTGGTAGTTTTGTATGTTGTTTTATACAAAACTAAAATAGGCCTTAGGGTAATATCAGTTGGAGAGCATCCAAAGGCAAGTGAGAGCTTAAATATCAACGTAGTAAAGGTAAGATATCTTTCAGTTATATTTTCTGGATTTATGGGGGGACTTGGAGGAGCGAGCATGTCTCTTGCAGTAGTTTCATCCTTCTCTCCAACCCTAATCGCAGGTCAAGGCTATATCGCCCTTGTTACTGTAATATTTGGTAACTGGAAGCCACAGGGAGTGCTTGTAGGATCCTTATTCTTTGGCTTAGCCCAGGCTATTGCAACCTATCTAGGTTCAACCTCAATAGGCATACCTATAGAATTTATTTCAATGATTCCATATATCGCAACCCTACTTATCCTTATAATATTTAAGGGAAGAAGCTATGCACCAAAGGCAAGCGGCAAGCCTTACTTTACAGTAGAAGATATATAAAATATAAGATTATAAATTTTGGGCCTCCATAAGGGGGCCTATTTTTAGGAGAGAGTATGAAATGTAAAAATTGCAATAGAGAGATAGATAGAAACTCCAAGGTCTGCCCTTTTTGTGGCGAGGAAACGAACCTGAGAGAAGAAGATTTAGAAGAAAGTCGAGAAGAAAATCAGGTAGAGCTTTTGGAAGATAATGATGAAGATTTAGAAGACGACTTATCGGATGAAGAAGACTTAATAGACGATGATGACTATTATGATGAAGATGAGGAAGAAATCTATAAGGACATCAACGAGCTTCTAGAAGAGCTAGGTCCTCCCAAGGAGAATAAGACTAAAAAGCTAATCGCTACAGCCCTACTAGCTATTCTTGTGACTCTCGTGGCTTTTTTTGGCTTAAAAAAATACAAGGATTCCCAAATAGAAGAAGTAAATATCGACCTAAATTACTATCTGAACATCAGTGCTGTAGGAGAAAATGGTGATGGAGGCCTTGATATCAAATATGATAAGGAAAGCTTCATAAACGACTACGAGGGAAGAGTCTATGATAGAAAAAGCAAGGAGCAGGTATCAACAGCAAGATTAATAGATGAATTGGAAAAAAACACCAGCTTTGGTGTAAGTAAGGAGCATGGTCTGACTAATGGAGAGCTTGTAAATATTACAATAACTATCGATTATGACAAGGCCAAAGACTTTAATATAAAATTTACCAACCAGACAAGAGACTATAAGGTAGAAGGTCTTAAAGCAAAACAAGGACCTCCTAGTCCAGATGAGAACCCTACTGCCGAGGAAAACAAGGAAGACAATCAGAAAAAAGAAGAAGATAAAAAGGAAGAGGACAAGGAAGAAGAGGACGATAAAGAACAAACGGAAGAAAATAATCAGGTATCTGATGATAAGAAGGATAAGTTTAGCAAGTATATAAAAGATCATATTGGGGGAAGTGAACTAACTAAAGTTACCAGCCATGAGTTTATGGGTAAAGCTAAAAGGGCTGGCGAGGAGATCTATGTCTATAAAATTAATAGCAAGGAAAAAGTTGGAGATATGACCAAGGCCTTTGACTACTATGTAGGCCTAATCGATAAGGGTTCTGGCATAGAGCTTATAAGAGAGGGGCTTACTCACAGAAGCCTAGATGATAAGACAGATACTTATTATGATATATCCTATGAGGGCTTTGCCCTAGTAGATGATCTTTTAAGCTATTTAAATGATGGCAATCTCAAAGTCGACGGCTTAACCTACTACGACAACTTCGAGGCCAAGGAAGAGCCTGCAGGATACTATTTCCTTGAAGGCTATAGCTTGTTTTTAGATAATGACAAAAATGTAAAACTAGAAACTGGCTCTACTGTCTATACAGGAAAGTGGTCAAAAGATAATAACACCCTAACTTTAGATATCAAATCCTTCAACAAGGACCCTATCAAGGCAAACATAGTAGGTGGGGAATTGGAATTTGATGCGGATGTATTTAAATAAGGACAGGCTCAATTAGAGTCTGTTTTTATGTGGCTTATTTTATAAAAATTTCCCAAAATCTTTCTTACTTTGTTATAATATAGGAAAGGAGTTTTTATGTATTTTTTTGTTAATGATTATAATTCGATTTGCTATCCAGAAATCCTGGATGCTCTTAAAGAAAAAATAGATGAAGCAAATATCGGTTATGGCTTCGACGATCACTGTGAAAATGCCAGAGACCTAATTCGAAAATCTCTGGGTGATCCTAGTGTAGATATTCACTTTATCCCAGGGGGGACTTCTGCCAATATCGTAGGCTTAAGTCTTGATATGCGCCAACAAGACTCAATCTTTGCCCTAGAAACCGGCCATATCAATGGCCACGAGGCAGGATCAATTGCGGCGACAGGACTTAAGGTCGAGCTTTGTCATTCTGATTCAGGGAAATTAAATCGCCATATCCTAGAAAAAGAGCTTGAAAAGTTTGATACTGAATTTAGTACAAGACCTAGAAAAGTATATATATCAAATACCACAGAGCTTGGAGAAGTCTACACCAAGGCTGAAATTATGGATTTATATGATTTCTGTAAGGCCAACGATGTGTATCTTTTCATAGATGGGGCAAGGCTTGCGGCCGCCCTCGTCAGTGAAAAGTGCGATTATACTTTGAAAGATTTGAGTACTATGTGCGATATATTCTATCTTGGAGGAACCAAGGCGGGATTTCCTTTTGGAGAAGCCCTAGTTATAGTAAATGATAAGCTCAAAAAAGATAGCCTAAAGCTAATCAAGCAAAAGGGGGCTATGCTTGCCAAAGGCTTTATCTCTGGAATCATGTGGGAGAGGGTCTTCTGTGAAGATGACTTCTACTTAAGAGGGAGCAGGAAGGCCTACGCCATGGCTAGAAATCTTGCCAAAGGGATTGAAGCAAAGGGTTATGAGCTTACATATCCCTTCGAGTCCAATCAGATATTTGTAAACTTAACTGATGAGGACCTAGAAAGATGGAAAAAGATTGCCCGATTTGAAGTTATGGATAAGCTAGAAGATAGTAATATTGTAAGACTAGTAACAACATTTAGAACTAGTGAGAGCGACGTTAGAGGATTTTTGGAAGAGATTTAATATGGAATATAAGAAATTTTTAGAATATTTTGCCAAATTCTCTCTAGGAGTTTTTATCCTCGGAGGAATCTATACCATAGGAAGGCCAAAGACAAAAGCTGTCACAAATTATAAGCTAACTGATGATATTTCATACACTGGAGATCTCTACCAAGGGAAGTTTCAAGGAAGTGGAGTCCTAAAGACTAGGCAAGGAATCTATAAGGGAGACTTCGATAAGGGTAGAATCGGAAAAGATGGAGTCTTTATAGGCGATAACTTTTATTATATAAAGGAAAAGAGTCAGGTTAAGATTAAGTTTAATGATGGAAGAATTTACAAGAAGGCAAATGGGAAATGGGAGGAAGTAAAAGATGAGAATTAAGGGTCTAGATTATCTCCGTGTCTACGGAATATCTATAATTTTAATCTATCATATCTTCAAGGAAATCCTTCCAGCAGGATTTTTGGGAGTAAATATAATGTTTGTCCTATCGGGCTTTCTGGTAAGCTTTCATCTCTTGGATGAAGTCTATAAGGATGAGAAAATCGATCTTGTAGCCTATTACAAGAAGAGATTTATAAGGATCTTTCCTGGAGTCCTCTTCATGATCTTTGTAGTAAGCCTTATGGCCTTTGCTATAAATAAGGACTTCACAGTTTCTTATTTTGACCAATTTATAGCAAGTCTTTCCTTTACTAGCAATTATTACGAGATACTTTCTGGAGGAAGCTATGAGTCTCAATTTGTCAAACACCTCTTCCTTCACACTTGGTTTCTGGCTATAGAAGTCCATTTCTATCTGCTTTGGCCCATACTTACCAACTTTATCTATAAAATGAGCAAGGGGAGTAAAAACGTAAAAAAGACTTTCTCCAATAGGTTTTTCCTAACAAGCCTAATCCTCTACATCCTAAGCCTAGGGCTTAGCATAGGTATGACCGTGCTTGATAAAAATAGGTCTTTTGTTTACTTTTCTGATTTTACGAGACTTTCTTCCTTCTTTATGGGAGCCTTTGTAGCATGCTTTGTCAAAAGATTTGGCTATAGGAAAATCCCTTACAAAGAAGCAAGCCTTGGGGCAGGACTTATAATTTTAATTATGTCCTTTAGCCTATCATACGATATGAAGATCACCTATATATTAGGATTTTTCCTAACCGACCTTCTTACAATTATTGCAATCCTTGCCGCTGTATCGAATGAAGACATAGAAGAAGTAAGCCCAATTAAGAAAATAGCCCCATATACCTACTCGATTTACCTCCTCCACTGGCCAGTTTTTGTCATAATGGAAAGTGCCTTTAACAAGCCAACAGCTCTCCTTATGACCATAATAGTGACAGGAATTCTTGTGATGATAAATTATCATATCTTCGAGCCAGTCTTTAAGGGAGAGGAGATTGACCTTAGGATATTTAAACTAGATCCAAGCACGAGAGTGAGGATAATCACCCTCGTAAGTGTGATGGTAATTTCTTTTGTAAGTGCCATAGGCCTATCCTACGCCTCAGATGATATGGTAAGTCTTGAAAAACAAATTTGGATTGCATCACTTAAACAAGACCTAGGACAAATTGATAAGGACAAGAAGGAGATCGACAAACAAATCTACGAGGACGAAAATCCCGACGAAATCCTAAAAGATAAAGAAGTGACTACGACAATCCTTGGCGATTCCGTGCTTTTGGGAAATAGGGAGTATGTAGAAGAGAAAATCCCAGGGACTTCTGTAGATGCCGAAGGATATAGACTCTTAGAGACAGCGCCTGACATTATAGAAGAATACAAGAAGGAAGGAAAGCTTGGTGAGATAGTAGTCCTATCCCTCGGGACCAATGCTGTAGAAGATCCTGAAAGATCTCTTGAAAGGGTAGTTAAGGCCCTTCCTGAAAAGACTAAGCTAGTTCTTGTCTCCTGCTTCGATGATAGATACGATCATCCCCATAGGGTAAGTCTAGCTATGAAAAAAATCTCTGATAAATATAAATTTATAACATACATGCCTTGGGAAGAAGAAGCCATGGACCATCCCGAATACTACGAGGGAACAGATGGGGTCCACTTTTATGGAATGAAAGATGCCTACGATGCCTACAACAAATTGCTCCAAAAGTCAATACTTGAAGCAAGCAAAAAGGAAGAAAAGTAGATTTCCTTAGAATAAATTAATAAAAATAAAGCAAATCCTTATGGCAAAATTATAAGCCGGTTTTAGGATTTGCTTTTTTATTAGAAAAATTAAGAAATCAAAAGCCCTCTTCTAGGAGGGCTATGGATAAAATACTTTTCACACACTTTTATTATACTTTAATTATTCGAAAATTCTCTTGATTACAAATGGATCGTTGATTGGGCTTACTATTACTCCCTGGCCTGGGCTTGCTGCGTGGACCATATTGCCCATACCATCTGCGATTCCTACGTGGTAGATATCGTAATAGCTTGATCCGAAAAATACCAAGTCTCCTGCCTTTTCTTCTCCAAAGGCAATAGTTTCTCCATATTCTGCCTGGCTTTTGGCAAGGTGAGGTAGGGCAAGTCCAAAGTTTTCGTAGGCTCTTAGGACTAGACCAGAGCAATCGATTCCGTTTTCTTTGGAGACTCCTCCAAAGACATATGGGCTTCCCACGTAGTCAAGGGCGTAGTTGTAGATACTCTTACCTATTTGAGAATCATCACTTTTTATGACTTCGCCATCATCGTCGGTAAAGTAGGTCACATAGATAACTTCATAGACTACATCATCTTCTTGATTTTCTTCTTCGATTTTCTCGTATTTTTCCTTAGTTTCGTTGAGCTTTTTGTAGTTTTCCTTAAGCTTATTTATATATTTCTTATCTCTTTTGGATAGGTCTAAGCTTGAAATCTTAACGAAACCAACCTGCTCGTCCATATCGACATCTTTATCTTTAAGTTTGTCATTTTCATCTATATTGATCTTTTTATTTTTAGCTTCTGCTGGGTTGTAGGCTACCTTTACATAGTCTGTTCCTTCCACAAAGTCTAGGATAGTAAGCTTAGTTGGGCTAAATAAGCTATAGGGATTCTTGTTTTTGGCGTTTTTGTCTGGTGCAGTCTTTAGGTCACAGGTCTTTATTACTTTGACTTCCTTTAGCCTATAGAACCAGTCCTTTCCCACGTAAGATTTTTTTCCTTCAAATTCTATAGTATACCAAAACTTATCTTCAGCCTTGATTTCATATCTCTTAAAGTCTTCTATACCTCCCAAGATTTCAGCATAGTTTGACTTTTCACTTCTTACATTTACTCCTTCAGTCTTCTCCCTATTAAGCATTATGCTATCTGCTTGAGCTGTTTTTGGATAGGCTAAGATAAGGCCAGCTAGGATAAGACTTTTTGTTAGTAATTTCTTCTTAAAATTCACCAATATTCTCCTTGCAATAATCTCTATATCTATTATAGCATAGATTGCTAATTAATTAAGGAGAAATTTAGAAGTTCTTATAAAACTCATAGGCAAAATCAACTAGACCCCTAGAAAAATCATTTCTTAGATAGGCTGGGTCTAGGTGGTTGGTCCTAACCCTGTCAAGTCCGTCTGCGTCCTTGAAGTATTTGGCAAGGACTTTTCCCCTATCGAAGTCGCTTTCTCCTACAAATTCTCTTAGGGTCTCATCCATTATTTCATCTTCCCTGGAGTGGGCAGCGATTACTGCCTTAAGGATGGCTAAGTCAGACTCTTTCACATCATGAGCGTAAGGGATAGACTTCTCGGCAGCCCTTTGTCCATGCTCTGTGTCCCAACCGTCGTTTTGTCTTTGGGTATCGTGTAGGCTTGCTGCGTTGATTAATATATAAGTATCGTCATCATCTAGCTTGTAGGCATAGGCTAGGAGGACAGAGTAAAAGATTACCCTTTCTATGTGATTTCTCCCGTGAATATCCGATACAAAAAGTATATCGTAGTTTAGTTTCTCGTAGGCTTCTACTAGCTTGTCATAATAAATCGATTCCATAAAGCCTTCATAAAAATCGTATTTTCTTATCCATTCATCATTATTTAAAATATCTATAACTCTCATAATAACTCCTTTATAATATTGTACAACATATTTTATACTTGATAAAGGGTATCATATATTAGAGGTGACTTATGTTATATAATAGAGAATTAATTTGCGAGAAATTAGAAAATGCAATTGAAAAAAGTAAAGACTACATAGGTATAGGGGAGCCAGCGAGCTACATCCCAGAGCTTTTGAATGTGGATAGCGATAATTTCGCCTTCTCCTTGGTTACGACTAACGGAGACGCCTTTAACTTCGGCGATGAGAATATAGTTTTCTCCATCCAATCCATCTCAAAAATTGTAGATCTAATAATAGCCCTAACTGATAACAATCCCCAAGATGTTTACGAGAAGGTAGGAAGTGAGCCAACCAAATACGAGTTTAATTCTCTTGTCCCAATAGGAGATAGGGCGGCCAATCCCTTTATCAATGCTGGTGCCATTACTACGACTTCTATGATATTCGGAAGGGATAATGAGGAGAGATTTGATAGGATAATAAATTTCTATCAGAGGATATCTGACTTTAAGGAAAGTAAATTGATGGAAGATGTCTTCGATTCTGAGATGAAGACGACAGATAGAAACAAGGCCATAGCCTATTATCTTAAGAGTAAAAATATTTTTACAGCAAATCCCGACGAGGTCCTAGAGCTTTACATCAAGTCTTGTTCCATAAGCTCTGATATCGAAGGTCTAGCTACTATGGGAGCAGTCCTTGCCAACAAGGGCTATGCGGTCAAAAACAGGGACATGCTAGTGCCAGAATCAATCGTCCAAATCGTAGTTAGCCAAATGGCTTCATGCGGTATGTACGAAAACTCTGGCGACTATTTGATGAATGTAGGCATCCCTTCCAAATCTGGTGTAAGTGGGGCCATAGTAGGAGTTGTCCCAGGAGTCTGCGGCCTTGCTGTTTATTCTCCAAGACTTGATAAGACCGGCAACTCCGTCAGGGGTAAGGAGCTTTTCAAAATCATCTCCCAGGACTTGGGTCTAAATATTTTTGTTTAAATTATTCCTTTTCTGTTGACCTTGATATATTCGTAAAAATAGATGAGGAAAAGGAATAAATAAATTATAGAAAGGCTAGGGCCATTTGGACGATATACTCCATCGAGCTTCTCATACCGTGGAGGAAGGAAGCCTTCTCTCCTTTAAAAAGATGACTGATATAGTTTGCCGAATGCCCATTAAAAAGCCCCATCCCAAAGCCTAGAATGATTTGGGATAGTAGGATGGTCTGGTAATATGTATGAATTATGGGTATGATACCACTTGTAAATACCAGGATTGTACCTAGTTGGACACATTTTTTCATGCCGATAAGCCTCGTTATAGATTCGTTTAGGGCAATGGAGATGATTGTGGCAATTGATGATAGGGTGATTATGAATTCAGAAGACTGTCTTGTTATGGCAAATTCTTTTTGCATAAAAACAAGGATGCCGGAAATAGCAGAATTTCCAGCAGTGATTAGGGCCATCGATAGGATGGCTGCTTCTCTTAACTTATTATCTCTTAAAGCTTTCATTTAAACCTCTTCTAAAATCTAGGAATATCCTTGACTTTGTACATATTTTTTAAGATATAACTAATATTGTAACAGAAGGAGACAAAATGAAAAACAATTTATTAAAATCTTATCTTAAATATTTGATACCGACTATATTGACTATGATTTTATTTTCCACCTATACTATGATAGATGGAATTTTCGTAGGTCAGGGAGTGGGGGCTTTAGGAATTTCTGCGGTAAATGTGGCTATGCCTTTTATAACCTTGACCTTTTCACTTTCGATTTTGATATCCATAGGAAGTCTTAATCTTATCAGCTATCAGTTGGGTAAGGACGATAAGGAAAAGGCAGACGAGTTTTTCTCTATTTGTCTAGTCTTATCCCTATTTGTAGCTGTTTCCATATCAGTTATTAGCTATATCTTTATGGATCCTTTGATCAAGGTTTTGGGAGCAAGTCCCGAGATAAGTCATATAGTAAGAGACTACTTGTCTGTGATAATATTTTTCACCCCATTTTATGTCATGGCCTATGTCTTTGAAATTATGGTCAAGGCAGATGGTAAGCCAATAATTTCTACTATTTTGATGATAGTATCAGCCCTTACAAATATTATTTTAGACTATGTATTTATCTTTCACTTCCATATGGGAGTGAGGGGAGCTGCTATTGCTACAGGGATAGCCCAAGTTCTACCGACTATAGGCTATGCGGCCTACTTCTTATCTCCTAAGGCTAGGCTTAAGTTTAGGAGATTTAAGCTTAAGTTTTACAAGATTAAAGAAATCATATCCTATGGTTTCCCAGCAAGCCTTAACGAGCTTTCTTCTGGGTTTGTGATTCTTTTGTTTAATAATGTAATTTCAGACTATTACGGAACGGAAGGACTTGCAGCCTTTTCTGTGATCTCTTATATAATGATATTTGTTGTAAATACTATGATTGCAGTTAATCAATCAAGCCAGCCCCTTCTTTCTTTCTACTTTGGTAAAGAAAGCTACGAGGATGTCCTAAGGATAAGAAAATATATGCTAAGGACGGTGATCCTCCTTAGCCTTATAATATTTACAATTGTAGAGCTTAAGCCAGAGTTTTTTGTAAATGTATTTATAGCAGATTATGAAGAGTCTTTCCTTCCCTTTGCGGTAAGAGCCTTGAGGATATTTGCTCTATCATACCTTATCATGGGCTTTAATATTATAAACGCAGGCTATATGACCTCAGTAAAAAAACCTCGCTATGATTTCTATATTACTATCGTAAGAGGCTACGTCTTAATGGCTGTTTTAGTCTACGCTTTGCCTCTAATCTTTGGAAGAGAAATAATCTGGAATGTGGCGACTATAACAGAGCTTGTAACTTTGATTTTTTCTATATTTTTGATCAGAGGAGAGAAAAAAGAAATCCGCAAGCCAGAAAGAATCCGTGATAAAGCTATCAAGAAAAAATACCAATAAAATAAGAGTGTTCATGGTATAAATCCATGAACACTCTTTTAAAATTGAGTATTATCTTGCATCTACGTCCTTGTATTTTTCATCTTCGTCGAATTTCTTTACAGCATAGGAGCAGATTGGAAGAATCTTCTTATTATTTTCCCTAGCAGCAGAAACAACTTCATCTAAAAGCTTTCCAGCAAGACCCTGGCCTCCGTATTTTTTATCTACAACTGTGTGAGTAATCTTGTATAGACCATCACTTTCTTCAAATTGGCAAAAACCAACCTTTTTTCCATCGTCTATAGCTTGAGCTTCTTTTTCTTCTTTATTAAAAATAATTTTCATATTATCACCTCACATATTTCTTACCCAATTGTTGGAATTTTAATAAAAGCTACGTTTAAGTTACTTTGAAAAGTGGTGAAAAATTTAGTATAGTAAGGTCAAAGTGAGGTATTATGCAAAAAGAAAAAGCATTTTTATATATAGATACAAATTTCTCAAATGACGAGGCCCTTATGCTCGATATGGCCTTTAGGTCCTTTAACTTCGAGTTAGTAGGCATCTCATCAATCAGAAGCCAAATGACAGCAGAGGCTGGTGCGGATAATATCCTTGGCCTTAATGAAAGTCACGAACTCTTCCTTCCTATAGCAAAAGGCTACGAGGAAAATCTAAAGAAAGATCAAATGGCAAGTAAAGCAGAAGACATCTTCCACTACAACAATCACAAGGACTATCTAGAAGAAATAGCTGTAGAAGATCAGATCTATGACATAGCCCAAGATTGTGGAAAGATCGATATACTAGCTACAGGCCCCCTAACAAATATAGCAAGAGCCCTAGACAAATACGAGGACCTAGAAGATTATATATCCCATATCTTTATAAGTGGGGGCAATCTTTACGGGCCTGAATTTAATTTCAGGGAAGACCCAGGAGCCATAAACAAAATCTTAAATTCTTCTATCGATATCTTTATCCTGGCCAAAAACCTAGCAGAGGGGATAGAAGTGACAGACTCTTTCCTAGAAGGTCTGGACAAAGATAAGAAAAACAAGAAGATTATAGAAAATCTCAAGGCTTATAAGGATAATAGCTTTCTCTATGGACCCCTCCTACTTTATCTAGTAGAAAAGCCAGAAGCCTTTATATTCGAAGAAACAGGCATTAAGGTAGACGATAAGGAAAATATTGGGGAAATGATCAGGGTTAATTCTAGAAGAAAGGTATATCTAGCCAACAGAGTAAATGAAGAAAGCTTCTTAGAATATATCGAAGGCAAATTATGCAAATAAAAAAACCGGGAGCAAGGATCATAAAAACTGGCCTTGCCCTATTTCTATCAATGATTCTTTCAAGTCTAAGAGTAAGTGGCCTACCCTTTTATAGTGGAATTGCAGCGATAATTTGCATGCAACAAGACGTAGCTTCGACCTTTGTAAAGGGGATTAATAGGGCGATTGGAACTATAATTGGAGGACTAACAGGACTAGTCTATTTACTATACATAGGAGGTGCTAAACTCCCTCAGCCAGTAAACATTCTTCTTCTTTCAATAGTCGTAACTATTCTTATCTGGGTGCTAGCAAGTTTTGAGAGAAATCTTGCCATAACTATTGCGGCAATTGTATTCTTATCAGTTACTATCAACCACGCTCATGACGCGGCAGGACCTGTCGCCTTTGCCTTAAACAGGATAATCGACACCATAATAGGAATATTTACAGCCCTATTTGTAAATTGGCTGGATTTTAAATTTAGAAAAGGAGAAAGCCATGGCTAAAATATCAAGGATAAAAAGGCCAGGACTTAGGATAATAAAAACAGTCCTCGCCGTATTTCTTTCCATGGTAATATCAGAACTAAGACCTGGAGAAGGCCTTCCAATAAATTCTTCCATAGCGGCGATAATATCCATGCAGACCAACCTAGTAAATACGAAAGACATAGGGATAAACAGGGTAATAGGAACAATTCTTGGAGGTATCATAGGACTAATCTATCTAATAGTAATCCCAGACTTCAAAGAGCCTTACATCCTAGACTTCTTCCTAATGAGCCTAATAGTAGGCCTAATAATATGGATTATGGCCCACCTAAAACGCTACAACGCCCTAACCATAATGGCCATAGTATTCCTATCAATTACCCTAGATAACGTAAACCAAACAACAGACCTCCCAGTCCTTTTCGCCTTCAACAGAACCCTAGATACACTGATAGGAGTGGTAATATCAATAATAATAAACGGAGCAGAAATTTCTTGTAGGAAAAGAAAGTTTCTTAAGAAAAATGGAATAGACAAGTGGGAGAGGTAGATATTTTTTTCTTAAATATCTTTGGATAAAAATTATTTAGGAATAAATGCATTTATGTATTAGAATATATCTTTAAGCAAGGTTGATCCCTTCGAACCTCAGGGAGACAGCTAAGGGGGCGGCAGAGGCCCCCTCTACCTTT
>NZ_JAPJPG010000064.1 GCF_030825785.1 Anaerococcus sp. | reverse complement strand
GTTCTTGTATATCTCTATATAATAATTTTAAAAGTAAAGGAGCGAAAACAAAACTAACTAATAGATGATTAAATTTATTTATTATAAGCTATCCATGTAAAATTAAGTAATATTTCTCTTGACTTTGATCTATGAAAATATTTTGATATTACTCAATTGAAAAATAATGAAAATTTTAAAGTTCATATATATTATAAGTTAAACTAGTTCTTTCTAAATAATAATCTATAATTAGCTTATTATAATTTATAATAGATTAAATATATCAATTTCCCCACAAAAAATCGGCAAGCTTTTGATAAGCTTTTGCCGATTTATTTTTATTTTTCAACTATTCTAATATATTTTTCCTTATCAAAGGATCCTACTGAGTTTGCTACTATTATTGTTCCTGTGGCATCTCCTGAGATGTTTATGGCAGATCTTGCCATGTCTAGGATTCTGTCGATTCCCATGATCATGGCTATTCCTTCTACTGGAAGTCCTACTGATTGAAGGACCATGGATAGGGTGATCAGTCCGACAGATGGGATTCCTGCTGTTCCTACTGATGCTATTGTCGCTGTAAGTATTACTGTAGCAAAGTCTGCTGCCGTTAGGTCGATGTTATAGGCGTTTGCAATAAAGACTACCGCAACTCCCTGCATGATTGCAGTTCCGTCCATGTTGATGGTCGCTCCTAGGGGAATTGTAAATGATGATATTTTTCTATCTACTCCCATTTCTTCTAGGGTTTTGATATTTACTGGAACTGTTGCGTTACTTGATGCAGTAGAGAAGGCGAATGTCATTACTGGAGCAAACTTCTTTAGGAAGTTTATCGGATTGACTCTAGTAAATACTGTAAGTAAGACCATGTAGACAAGTATAAGTTGTACTAAAAGTCCACCTAGTACAGTCGCCATGTATGATAGCATGGAGATTATTACATCATATCCAAGAGATGCGAAGGTCCTTGATATTAGGAAGAATACTCCTATTGGAGCAAGTTTCATTACCCACATGGTCATTCCCATCATTAGATCGTTCATCTCTGTTACGACGTTACCTAGAGTAATTAGCCTATCTTCCATAGAAGCTATAAGCAGACCCACTATAACTGCAAATATAATAATTTGGATCATTTCTCCATTGGCTAGGGCACCTATTGGGTTGGTTGGAACAAAGTTTAGGATGGTTTTTGATAGGGAGAATTCTTCTCCTCCGTCTACCTCGAACTCATTAGCTCCTAGGCTCATATTCATTCCCTTGCCTGGGTTAATTATTCTTGCAAGCATTAGGGATAAAAATATTGCAAGAGCTGTTGTGCATATGTAGAATAATACGATTCTTACTCCGACCTTACCTAGGGTTTCCGTATCTCCTAAGTTTCTACAGCCGTCCGCTATAGAGAAGAATACCAATGGAACTACTAGCATTTGCATAAGCCTGATAAAAACTTGTCCTATGGTGTAAAATATTCCTTCTACTAGGACATCATCACGGAAGTGGCCGGATGGCATGAAGTAGTGGATTAGGATTCCAACTACAAGTCCTGCAATTAGGGCTATAAATATTTGTTGGGAGAGTCCTAGCTTCTTTTTCTTATTTTTTCCCATTCAGTCCCTCCTTGTCAATGTATTCGTGCAGAGCGGATTTCCAATCATTAAATCTATATCCACCTGTTATATCTAGGTAGTAATTTCTAATTCCTCTAAAGCTTGGCACCATGTCAACTTTACTTTCATCGATTACTTCCTCGATTTCCGCTTCTAGTCCCATATAGTTCATTACTTCTTGGGCAAATTCCTTGTGAGAGCAATAGCCTTCGCATGAAGCGTGGTAGGTGCCGAAGTTACTTGTTTTAATTAATTCTATTAGAAACTTACTTAGCTCAAAGGCTGGTGTTGGTGATGAAATCCTATCTTTTGGCATTATAACCTTGCCCTTTTTGGCTTGGTCTATTATATTTTCTACGAAGGCATTTTCCCTGGAATATAATCTAGACACTCTGATTATAAAGTAGTAGTTTGAGAAGTTTCTTACGAATTCTTCTCCTAAAAACTTACTCTTACCATAGACTGTGTTAGGTCTTGGCGTATCTATTTCCTTGAAGGGATTGATTGTATTACCGTCGAAGACATCTCCTGTTGATAGTTGGACGATTTTGGTCTGGTGACGGTTGGCTGATATGGCTATGTTTTTGGCTCCGATAGCATTTAAAAGATAAGCCTCGTCGGGATTTTTCTCACATTCATTCTTCTTGGATAGACCTGATGCATTTACGATTATGGTTGGTCTAAGTCTTTCTATGAAAGTAGAAACTTCCTTTTGATTTGTAATATCGACTTCGTTTTTGTCTGTTGCAACTATTTCTGCATCGATTGGATCTAGGTATCTGTAGATGGTAGAGCCAAGTCTACCGTGAGAACCTGTGATCCAAATCTTATCTCTTACTCCAAGTTTCATAAGAACCTCTTTTCTATTTTTAATGTTTCTATTGTATTATTATATACTTTAATGAAAATTTAGCAATGTTTTACATCTATTCACTAAGGCACAGATTATAAGATAGTTTTACTTTATAAAGAAAAAAAGTTCGACGAATCGAACTAAAATGGCAGGCCTGGAGGGAATCGAACCCCCATCTTTGGCTTCGGACACCCTTGTTTTGCCACTAAACTACAGGCCCATTTGCGATAGTGATATTGGAATATCCTATTGGATTAAGAAATCTCAATGGCAGGAAGGTATTTCCTAGCCCACTATCGACATATATTATACCATTTTTATAGGAAAATACTCCCGAATCATAATCTGGAAGAAAGCCCTCGCCGGGACTAATGAGAGCTCCAATCAGAGGAAGCCTTACTTGTCCACCATGGGTGTGACCCGAAAAGATAAAGTCAAAGTCGCTTGTACCCTCCGCCCTCACATCTTTTGATAGATGGCTTAGGATAATATTAATAGCATCCTTTTCGGGCTTATATTTTTCATAAAATCTAGCATAGTGGCCCAAACCATATAGATTTATTATATTTTCCCCCACATAGAAAGATCTTTGATCATTAAATAAATATACAATGCCAAGCTTTTTTATTTCTCTAGCAAAGACATCGAGATTGGGACCTGCTTCCTCGTGGTTGCCACTTATATAGTAGCAGGGAAAACCTAGACTCATCAAGTGCCTTAAGAAAAAGACTGACCTTTCTATCTTTCTTTCTGTCCCATAATCTATAATATCTCCTGTAAGGATAATAAAGTGAGGATTGAACTCCTTAATCTTACTAAGAACTTCTCCTAGATTGGCAAGGACATTGGAATGAAAGTCCGATATCTGTGTGATTCTTATAGGACTTTTGGACTTTTTTGAGTAAAGAGTCACCCTCTTTTCCTTTGCATAGAAACACTGTCTGTTGATGTAATAGCCTAGGCCAAGACCTGCTCCCAAAAGTCCTAGGCCTATTTTTCTTTTATTCATTTAGATCGTCCAAGTACAAGTCACTTGCCATATCTGATGCAATCTTAAAACCTAGCCTTGGGGAAGTTGAAAGACCTGTGATATTTGGACCATCGACAGCAGTTGCCCTCTTAAATTGTGATGCTGAAAATCTCTTGAAATATGAAACAAGCCATTTCTTGATAACTTCATCTTCATAATCATCCCTAAAGGCAAGCCTTGATAGGTCATATATTTCTTTTGGTCTTCTGTGATATTTTAGATGATGGTAGATGAAAAAGTCGATTAGTTCGTAAGGACCTATTATATCTTCTGTCTTTTGACTAATAGTACCCTTATCTTCACTCTTAAGCTCTGGAGAGATCGGTGTATCGATTATATCTTTTAGGACCTTGCCCAGGTCTTTATTTTCAGTATTTTCGGCAATATGACCCACAATAAAGCGTAGGTGGGTCTTGGTCAAGGTCGCATTTAGGACGTAATTACTGATATGATCCCCGTTAAAGGTCGCAAAGCCCTGCATGCATTCAGATAAGTCCCCAGTTCCTATCACAATTCCCCCATACATATTGGCAAGGTCAAGAAGGACTTGAGTTCTTTCTCTGGCTTGGGCATTTTCGTAGGCTGTATCTTGGCTTTCTAGGTCGTGGCCAATATCAGCTAGGTGAACTTTAACAGCTTCAGATATATCAATCTCAGTAAGCTTAATTCCCAAAGCCTCACATAGGATATAGGTATTGGACTTAGTTCTCTTGCTTGTGGCAAAGGCAGGCATAGTGTAGGCGTGGATATGTTCTTTAGAAAGTCCTGCTTTTTTGAAGGCTTCATTTATAAATAAGATAGCCATGGTTGAATCTAGCCCTCCAGATACCCCAAGAAACACATCATTGACACCAATTTTTTTAATCCTTGTGAGGAGAGCTTCTGTTGCTATATCCATAACATCACTTACATAATCATCAGCCATATCTTTGCTAGGCAAATATGGAAATTTGTTTACCTTATCTACTTCTTCAGCAAATTTAGTAAAAGCCCAAGGACCATTACCATCAATTTCAAAGGACTTTGTTAAATAGACACCCTCATTCGTTGCCCAAGTTTTAAGTTCTCCATCACAAGCTATGATACAAAGACCTTGGTAAACACAATCGGTGCTGGATTCCCCAGTTCCTGTTCCCGTTGAAACATAAACAATATTTTTAGAAAGAAAGGAAACATCTTCTAGGGTCTTTTGCTTAGAAAGAACTGTTTTTTCAAAGGCATTTGGATTTAAAATCAAATCCACTCCAAGGGCCTTGGATGATAAACTTTGAGGGATATCTTTTTTTTCATCTTCACCAATAGATACTCCTATTCTAAGGCCACCAATATTTATAGGGTGATATGAATTAACTGGAAGGTCTAAACCATTAATTCTAAATGAAGTAGGAGCAAGGTTTGAAAATACTGTCTT
This sequence comes from Anaerococcus sp., assembly GCF_030825785.1. Taxonomy (GTDB): domain Bacteria; phylum Bacillota; class Clostridia; order Tissierellales; family Peptoniphilaceae; genus Anaerococcus. The sequence goes on along the minus strand of NZ_JAPJPG010000064.1, from coordinate 1,078 downwards.
TTCATAATTTTTGAGCTTATCTTTTACAAAGATACTAACTACTTCACCCTTTTTAAGGAGAAGATAGGTGTTAAAAACTTCCCCACAAGCTTTTAGCGGTGCACCTATGCCTACAAGAAGCTCATAGTCCTTTGTAAACTCGCACATATCACAAACAGCTTTTTCGACTTGGTCTATAAGAATATCTTCATCGTAGGCATCGTACAAAGAAGCACCAGTTAGACAAAGTTCAGGCAAAGAAAGAATATTAACCCCTTCATTCTCTGCTTTTTTAACTATATTTTTAATCTCAATTACATTTTTTTCGACGTCTCCAAGGCAGACATCGAAATTTGTCGATAAAATTTTTATATTTCTTTTCATAAATACCTCTCTTTCTATTATATGAGATAAAAAAGGATTAGTAAATTTTTCTTTATAATAATTTATCTGCTATAATAAAAGTGAGGTGATAAAATGAAAATATATTTAGGATGCGATTTATTTATAGAAGGTCAAAGATTGCAAGCAAAAAAAGTTCAAGATGCTCTCGAAGAAGAATTCAAAGAAAAAATTGACCTCTACAACCCAGCTGCCAATCTAACAATCAATGATAAAGCCGCTGGATTTGCAAGTGGAGCTGATATTTTATTAGCTGATTATAATAGACTAAAAGAATCCGATCTTTTGATAGCGCTTATGGATACGGAAGACTTAGGGCTTGCTGGTGAAATGGGAATAGCTTTTGAGAGAGGAATCCCAATTTTCCAACTATATACAGACATTAGGCTTACTGGAAACGATAGGGACGATAAGCTTATAGAAATTAAAAAAGATGTTTTCCAAAATGATTTTATGTATATAAATAAACTTATAACAGGTCTATCCTACGTAGATAAGGATGCAAACGCCTTTGATGAACCAAGAATCTATAAAACATCAGACGACTTAATCGAAGCATTAAAAAAGTTCATCCGAAACAATTTATAAAAAAGTGAACTGACCCCCAAAAGTTAGACCTAAAAATTAACTTAAGGAGGTCAGTTTTTAGTACCATAAATAGTGTAAGAAAGAAAATTATTTCTATCTTGCACTATTT
>NZ_JAPJPG010000015.1 GCF_030825785.1 Anaerococcus sp. | reverse complement strand
GAGATGAAGTCCTCAACGAGCCGGACGGGCTAATGCTGAGTCCGAAAAACTAAGCGAAAAGGTCATGAAATTACCTTTGAGAGGATAATATGTTAGGTTAGAAAATCTAAAAAGATTTAATTTATAAATCTAAAGGCAAGCTTTCGGGCTTGTCTTTTTTTGTGCAATTTAATAAAACTTCTATGATGAGCTAAATGCAAACTATAAATCCTATAGATAAGGAGACTTAGACTTTATTAACTCAGTTTTACAAGAGTAAATTCAAGAACTTCTAGAGATAAGAGAATTAAATATTAGACCACATGTGAGAAGATAATTTTATGGTCAATGTTTAAAAAAAAGCATTCAATGATCCAAAAGTTAGAAAAGCCTTCTCTCTAGCTATAGATAGAAACTTCATCGTAGACCAAGTTACAGGCCAAGGCCAAGAGCCAGCTACAGCTTACGTTCCATCTGGAGTATATGATGCTAAGGGAGCTGAAGGAGATGACTTTAGAACTGTTGGCAGAGACTATTACTCTATAAATAACGAAGATTATGAGAAAAAAATCAAAGAAGCTAAAAAACTAATGGAAGAAGCAGGCTACAAAGATGGAGAAGGCTTCCCACAAATCGATTACTTGTACAACACCGACGAAAACCACAAGGCTATAGCAGAAGCCCTACAAAACATGTGACAAGAAAATCTAGGCGTACAAGTTAGCCTACAAAACCAAGACTGGAATGTATTCCTCAAAGAAAGAAAAGAAGGAAACTACAATATAGCAAGACTCGGTTGGATAGTAGATTACAACGATCCTATGAGCTTTATAGATATGTGGCTAACAGATGGCGGAAATAACGATTCCCAATACAAGAGCGAAGAGTTCGACAGGTGCGTAAAAGCTGCCAAGGCTACATCAGATCCAGACGAAAGAATGGAAAATATGCACAAGGCTGAAGATATTCTTATAGGAGAAGATAACGTAGTTAAACCATTGTACTTCTACAATAACTCTTATATGATAAAACCAAACATCAAAGGCCTATACTACACACCACTAGGATACTTCTTCTACAAAGGTTCAGAAGGATTCTAAGATAAACAGTTTTCCCTCCAAAAACTGCCCTGCAGGATAATCCCACAGGGCAGTTTTACTTTGCTAATTTTTATCTTTAGTTTTTTCTTCTTCTTCCTTTTTCCCGAAGATAAAGGAAAGTTTAGTTTCTGAAATTATAATCGCTATAAAGATCATTACAAAACCGATAATTGAATTAGTAGTTAATTTTTCTATTCCAAGCATTACAGGAATTAGAATACCAAATACTGATTCAAAACCTAGTATGATAGCTGCTGATGATTCATCTGTGTATTTTTGACCTACATTTTGTAGAAGTAGGGCAACAGTTGTACAGAAAATCGCAAGATAAGCAAGCTCTAGGTAAGGTCCATTGCCATTAACAACGATATTTGAGTTATCTTCCATAGTGAATGTCACTATTGCTGCAATAATCGCTGCAGAAGTGAATTGGAAGATTGTCATAAGTATAGGATCTTTTCCTTCAGATAAGACACTTACAGCTACGATGTGGGCAGCAAATAGGAAACCACTGAGTAGGGCAAGGCCATCTCCAAGAAGCATTTCCTTATCAGCATCGAAGATTGATGTTCCAGGTTCTACTCCAGATTTGGATATAAAATAAATACCTATTACTGCGATAATCGCTGCAGCAATGTTAAACTTATCTGGTCTATCCTTAGTTACAGCCCAGGCCAGAAATGGAACTATTACACAATATGATGCTGAAAGGAAGGCACTCCTACCAGGATCTGCGTAAGTTACTCCCAGAGTCTGTGATGAATAAGCCATAAAGAGGAAGATTCCTATAATAAGACCAATCTTAATATCATGCTTACTAGCTTCTCTAATTTTCTTGTTAAATATTATAGCAAGAATTATTGCTGACAAACCGAACCTTACCATCAAAATAAAGTTTGGATTAAAGGTATCAGATGATTGCTTTACTACTGTTAGGGAAGAACCCCAAAGGATGGCCGTTATCAAAAGGCCTAACTTAGCCAGTAGGTCAATCTTCTTACTTTTCTTTTGTTTTTCCATTTTTTCTCCTTCGTCTCTTAGTGCGAATTATCATTTACTTTATATGTATACCCGAATATTTGCATTTTGCATAAAAAATCTTAAATGAAATTAAAAAATTACAAAATTTATCAACATTTGAATGAAATAGTGAAGTAGATATAAAAAATAATTAAACTTATATAAGTATTTATATTTGAATAGTAAACAAAAAACAGTATCATAGTAAAGCGGAGGAATTATGAATAAAAAAATTATAAGAATAATGCTAGCCTATGTAGGAGTAATCACAGGAGCAGGACTCGCATCAGGCCAAGAGCTTATGCAGTATTTTGTTTCTATGGGTATACCTGGCATAGTCGGGGTAGTAGTGCTCGCATTTTTACATATGTTAATAGGAGGACTTTTACTTCAACTAGGCAGCCATTATTTAGCAAATGACCATTCGGAAGTTTTTGATGAGATTACCAATAAATTCATCAGTAAATTTATGGACTTATCTTTGATATTTACTTGTTTTGTAATAGGATTTGTGATGATTGCAGGAGCAGGTTCAAACTTAAACCAGGCCTTTGGCACACCTAACTGGTTGGGAGCTGTAATTTGCGCCCTATTGATTATAGTTGTAGGTATGCTAGATTTTGAGAGGGTTAGTCAGATTATAGGATCTTTTACTCCTTTAATCCTAGTCTTTACGCTAATCGCTTCGATCTATACCTTTACCCATCACACACCTGACTGGAAAAGCCTTGACCTTGTTGCAAGGGCTCTACCAGCTAACTTCTCAAGTGTTACTCTTTCCCTATTCAACTATTTTGGTATGTCGATTATGACAGCGGTGTCTATGGCCCTAGTTTTGGGTGGAGATGAACTTAATACAGGAGAAGCTGGTATAGGAGGTCTTATTGGAGGTCTTCTAGTTGGAATATTGGGTATACTTATTGTTCTTACTTTGTTTATTAGGGTAAATGAAGTAAAAGATTTAGATATACCAATGCTCTATGTAATAGAAGATATAAGTCCAATCCTTGGCACTGTCATGGCACTTGTCATATTTGGCATGATATTTAACACAGGGATTTCTCTTTTCTATGCCTTAGCACGTAGATTTTCCGGAGGAGAGGAGAGGAAGTTTAAAATCCTTCTCGTAACTATAACACTTGCTGGGTTTATCTTAAGCTTTGGCGGCTTCAAAAAGCTTGTATCAGTATTTTATCCAATCATAGGTTATGCTGGTATTATCATGTTAGTGGTTTTAGTTTTCGCTTATCATAAGGAGAGAACTTCTATCAAGTACGAAAACATAAGAAGATTTGCCATCAATCATTATATGAGAAGGAAACTCGATGATGATTTGGATTACACAAAAGAAGATAAGGAAAAACTCAAAAGACTAATAGAAAGAAGTCATATAGATAATGAGGATATGATAGAAAAATCTGAAGAAGCCGTCCAAGAAATCTTGGACGAAGAAAATGAAGAATAAGAAATTATAATTTAACTATTGAGGAAGCTGTAATAGAAGATAGCTTTCTCTTTTTTGATTAGTAATTATTCTAATCGCTTATAATTATTTATTTGCTTTATCTATGATAAATCAATGATTTAAAATAAGTTTTTAATTTGTATGTAAGGATAAATTATTTCGATAAATATGGGTATAAGTACTATATAAAATATTATAAGGAGGACTTATGGGAAAATATACAGATGATACAAAGCTCTTGCATCAATATGTTGGAGGAGATAGCAATATCTCGTCAGTTACGCATTGCGTTACCAGGATGCGTTTTGTACTAAATGATCCAAAGAAGGCGGATATAGAAAAAATCGAAGATCTAGCTTCAGTTAAAGGATCTTTCACCCAGGCTGGTCAATTCCAGGTTATTATTGGAAATGATGTAGATGAGTTTTATAAGGACTTTATGGCAATATCACACGCCACAGAAAAGAGTAAGGATGAAGTGAAAAAGGATGCTGTGAAAAACCAGAACGCCCTACAAAGGGTATCTTCAGTTCTTGCTGAAATCTTTGCTCCATTAATTCCAGCTATCATAGTAGGTGGTCTGCTTTTAGGTTTTAGAAATATCCTTGGAGAGATGCCTTTTGATAGTCTTGGAGGAAAGACCATTGTAGAGACTTCTGTCTTTTGGAATGGAGTAAATGACTTCTTGTGGCTTATATGTGAAGCAATCTTCCATTACTTGCCAGTAGGAATTACCTGGTCTATCACAAGGAAGATGGGTACAACCCAAATTCTAGGAATTGTCCTAGGTATTTGTTTGATTTCACCTAATCTACTTGCCAATGCTTACTCAATAGCAGGTGGTGGGGAGGTTCCAGTTTGGGACTTTGGATTTTTCACTATAGAAAGAATTGGCTACCAGGCCCAAGTAATCCCAGCTATGCTTGCAGGATTCCTCTTGGTTTATCTTGAAAGATTCTTCAAAAAGGTCATCCCTCAAGCAATATCAATGATTTTTGTTCCCCTATTTTCACTCATACCAACAGTGCTTCTAGCTCACTTAGTCCTAGGTCCTATTGGTTGGAAGATAGGTTCACTAATCTCTGCTGGAGTATATAATGGATTGACTTCAGCCTTTAACTGGTTATTTGCGGCAGTATTTGGTTTCTTCTATGCGCCACTTGTTATTACAGGACTTCACCATATGACAAATGCAATCGACCTTCAGCTTGCAAATGACTTCGGTGGAACAATCCTTTGGCCAATGATTGCCCTATCAAACATTGCCCAAGCCTCAGCAGTAGTAGCTATAATCTACCTACACAGAAAGGATGAGAAGGAGAAACAAATCTCAGTTCCAGCAGCAATTTCTGCCTATCTTGGAGTTACAGAACCTGCCCTTTTTGGTATCAATATCAAATACGGCTTCCCTTTTATAGCGGGAATGATTGGATCTGCCCTTGCAGCGGTATTTTCTGTATCAACTTCAACCATGGCTTACAACATCGGTATAGGTGGACTTCCTGGAATTCTTTCAATAATGGGAGGATCTAGGTTAAACTTCGGCATAGCAATGGCAATTGCTGTATTTGTCCCTGTAGTACTCACTGTAGTATTTGAAAAGAAGAATATGTTTCATAACAAGATAGAATTTAAGACACCAAGTTTTAGCTAGGAGGTTAAATGAATTTAGGAAAACAAGTAATCTACCAGGCCTATCCCAGAAGCTTTAAGGATACGTCAGGAAATGGTATAGGAGACCTTAAGGGTATTAGTCAAAAGGTAGATTATCTAAGAGAGCTTGGAGTAGATATGGTTTGGCTTAATCCTTTCTTTATCTCTCCACAAAATGACAACGGCTACGACATAGCAGATTATTACCATGTAGACCCTGCCTTTGGGACTGATGAGGACCTTGATAATCTCATCGCAGAGTTTGACAAGGCAAATATTAAGTTAATGTTTGATATGGTCCTAAACCACACATCGACGGAGCATGAGTGGTTCAAGAAGGCCATAGCAGGTGATGAAAAATATCAAAGCTTCTATTATATAAGAGATGGTAAGGACGGGTCATATCCTACAAATTGGCAGTCCAAATTCGGTGGACCTGCTTGGAATGAGTTTGGAGATAGTGGAAAATACTATCTCTGCCTCTACGATAAGACCCAGGCTGATCTTAATTGGCACAATCCTGATCTTAGAGAAGAGCTTTATAAGATTGTAAATTATTGGATTGATAAGGGAATCGGAGGATTTAGATTTGACGTCTTAAATGTAATAGGGAAAAGCCAAATCTTAGAAGACTCTTCAGGAGATATAGGCGAGGAGAAAAAGCTCTACACAGATACCCCTATAGTTCATAGGCGGATAAGAGAGCTTAACAAGCACACTTTCGGAAAGAATCCCGAGATAATTACAGTAGGAGAGATGAGCTCAACTGATATAGAGAATTCTTCTATGTACTCAGCTGCCCAAGGCGATGAGCTTTCCATGATTTTTAGCTTCCACCATCTTAAGGTAGACTACAAGGATGGGGACAAGTGGACTGACATGGACTTTGATTTTATGAAATTAAAGGAAATCCTAAACAATTGGCAGAGGGGCCTCCAAGATGGGGGAGGTTGGAATGCTCTTTTCTGGAACAATCACGACCAGCCAAGGGCCAACAATAGATTTGGAGATGTTAAAAATTATCCAAAAGAAACAGCTACTATGCTTGCCCAAACCATCCACATGATGAGAGGAACCCCTTATCTCTACCAGGGAGAAGAAATCGGAATGACTGACCCTGACTTTTCTTCAATTGATGAGTACAAGGATATTGAAAGCATCAATGCCTACAAGGACTTATTAGAAAAAGGTAAAAGTTCCGATGAAGCTATAAATATTATCAAGAAAAAATCTAGAGACAATTCTAGAACTCCTATGCAATGGGACGGATCAGAAAATGCAGGATTTACGACAGGGACTCCTTGGATAGGGGTAAATGATGATTATGAAGAAATAAATGCAGAAAAGGCCCTAGAGGATAAGGATTCAATATTCTATTATTACAAGAAGCTAATAGAACTTAGAAAAGAAGAGTCTATAATTTCCGATGGTCTCTACTTCCCAATCCTTGAAGATGATCCTCATATCTTCGCCTATGTCAGAGAGTATGAGGGAGAAGTTTTAATAAATATGAATAACTTCTCAGGAGATGAAGTTACAGTCGACCTTGAAAAAATCCTAGATAATTATGATAAATTCGAATATTTCTTAGGAAATTATGCAGAAAGAAAAGTAGACAAAAAAATAAGGCTAAGCCCTTACGAAAGCCTTGCCTTTATAAAAAGAAGCTAGAAAATCACTTTCAAAATCTAGCCCCTCTTAGCAAGATTTTGCTCGAGGGGCTAAATTTATTATTTAAGGGGAGATCCACAAAATTGGCATATGTATTTATCATCTTTTACTTCATTAACTCCACCACAATATTTACACTCGATTATTTCTGAGTCAGTACTTTTATCAGCATCACTATATACAGAGCCTTCAATTAAAGGAGTGTGTATTATTTTTTTATCATAATCAATGTAAGTCGCTTCTAAAATATTGACATCGATTAGGTATTGCAATTCAGAACTTGCAATCTCGTAACTAGTATTAGAAGCAGCGGCAATGTCTTTGATATAAGGAGTTTTCCTATCTTTAATTATATCTATATATTTTTTGGCGAGACTAATTATATCAGCCTTATTTTTGTTAAGGGAGATTAATAAAAAACCTGCCGAAATAAATAAGAAACTGAAGAAAATTGATGAAAAAGTAAATTGGGAGAGACTTCCTAATAGATAAAGTCCTCCAAAAACCATTAGTCCTACGCCAAGATTTTTCCTTTTTTTGATAACCTTAGCCATCTTATCGAGCTTATCTTGGATTATTCTTTGATGAGTAGGCTCGTTTTTTATAAGGTCTTGGTCTATTTTATAAGAATCGACCCTTCTATCCTTAGCTTCTTCACCATCCCTATAGTAATAATTATAAGTATTGCTAACGACATACTTATCAAAATTATCCTTAATTTTCTTTTTAGAAGTTAGTTTCTTAAAAATTAGGTAAAAACCAACTGGATAGAAGATTATTAACCAGATTGTTATTTTTAGCCATGAGATTTCTTTATTTCTTGCCATAATTATAGTCCTAATATTTCCCTTTTCTTTAGGGTAAATTCTTCTTCTGTGAGTATGCCGCTATCTAGTAATTTCTTAAGCTTGGTGAGTGTTTCTATTTGCTCATCAATAGATAAGGATATATTCTTTGAAGAATTTTCTTCCCTCCTATTTTCTCCTTGATTAAAAACATCATTCATGGCAAAAACCATGCCAGCTCCATCGCCTAGGCCATGATCTTTAATGCCTTCTGCGATTTTTTGCTTGTATCTAATATCTGCGCTAGTTTGAGATATATTTTCATAAGAGAGCATATCCATCCTATTTTCAGAGAACTTATTTATCAAAAGCTTGGATTTTTCAGAAAAATCTATGCTATCAATTCCAATATTTACTAATTCAAATCCGAATCTTTTAAGCCAAGAACCAGCATAAGATTCATCTTTAAGGATGAGATTTACAACATCCTTTGCCTTGGATGGAAGTTCTGATACCCTAAATTCTTTGGAAAATAAATTAATGCTAGATGTAAAAGATTGTAAGAACTCGGAATTAATTTGACTTCTAGCATTAAAATCTCCAAAACTAAAGGAAGAAGCATTGGCAGGAAGGAAGTCATATATAAAAGTAGCTGGGTCATTGATTTTTATCGAATAACTTCCCCTAGCTATAACCTCCAGGTCAACTCCATAGAAAATGTCATTGTAAATAATAGGAGTCCTGGTTCCAAATTTTATATTTCTAATTTCTCTTAGATTGAGAAAGGCGATTTGTGAAGTGTTGGGATTAGTTCCTCCAAAAGAAATCCTATCGCTAAGTTGGCCTAAAATTGAAGAAGCGATTCCGTCCTTATTAAAGATGGACTTTTGCCCTCCTTCGTAAATATAGGCACCAGGTTCTGCGATAACCTCTTCTATACTACCATTTGTAAATATAAAGGCGCAAGTATTTGAGGGAACAAGAATTTTTGATCCGATTGTTAAATAGCCAACATCTTTTTTGTAGTTTTTATCACCGCCATAGAGGATATAACCAGGACTAACAGCGCAATCTTCTTCAAACTCACCTACTGTTACGAGCTCCTTCCATTGGCTAGTCATCGTTTCACTAACAGATCCTTTTATAACTTGTACTATTCCCATATTGCCTCCTTATTTATCTCATATATAAATTATAGCAAAATAAAATACTAATCCCTAACAAAACCACTTACTACACTAAGCAAGTCTAAAAAAATTATGGCGAGCCTTCTAGCAAAAATAGAAAACTCGCCCTTAGCTTTAATTATTATTAAATTATTTGAAAAATGCCCATAATCTTTAAGTCCTTATAAATTATAGGAACTTAAATTTATTTTTTTCTCTTTATAGAAAGGAAGGCTAAAGAGCTTGCGAATAAAGTGGAAACAAGCCCTAATGAAGACTCAACTCCTGTTTTGGAATTAGGAGCTGCTTGTTTATCTTCCTTCTTTTCTTGTTTCTTCGCATAGTTTTTATCCTTTGCAGCTGTTTTATCCTTAATAGAATCTTTATCCTTAATAGAATCTTTATCCTTAATAGAATCTTTATCCTTTATAGTTGTTTTATCCTTATTTTCAGTCTTATCTCCTTGCTTTGGACTTTCATTTATGGCAAAAACTAAATCTCCATTTTCAAAAAATGTTCCATCGGCAAGTTTTTTGAGGACTATAGGCTTGATAAACTTAGTATTTTCAGGCATATTAAGGATTTCTACTACATAACCGCCGTCAACTTCTGTAATCTTATAATCAGCTTCAGGAAGTTTTTGTTTATTGTATTTTGGTGTAGAAGAGCTAATCCCATCTACCTTGACTGCCTCGTAATCTTCATCAGTTACATAATTCAGTTTGATAAATTGATTTTTATTTTCACTAGCCTTCTTTAGTCCTTTTAGACTAGATTTGATAAATATCTTATTATCGTTAAGTGATGAATAATTTTTATTGTTGTGTGGGTTTGTCTTTGTTCTTTGACCAAGAACTTCAAAGTCAACCAAGGCCTTGTGGGTTAAGTCCCTGAGAAGTCCTTGTTTTTTTCCATTTACTTTCTTAAAAGGAATTTTTTCAATTTCACTAAGCTTTTCTTGATCGATATTATTATCTTCAAGCAAGTCCCTTGATCTCTTTAAAGCATTTTTAAGCTCTTGTCTGCTATCTCCTTCAAACTTTATTGAAGGATTGTCAATAGCAGCTTCATCTAAACCATCAAGGTAGGCCTTGAGTTCTTCTTTGGCCTTTTTTACTCTTTCATCATCCACAGTTTCCTTTGTTGAAGAAGCCATATCGGCACTTTCACTTGAGTCGGTTTGAGGAGCTTTATTCTCATCGACTTTGCTTTCAACCTTATCCTTGTCAATTTCATCTAGGACTTTTTCTACTTCATCTATGTTAATAGATTCATCTGCCTTGCTTGTTGGAGCACTTAAACTCATGAAATTAACAGCCAATAACAAGGCTAGGGATAAGCTTACTTTTTTACTTATTTTCATATTTCCTCCTTTACTAATTAGACCTGTGACAAAAGTTTTTATATTTATTTAAAAAAAACTAAAAATAAAATGACAGATATTGTACACCAGTCATACATTAGTTAAGTATAGTATAATAAAAAAACAAGGACTTGTCAATAATGATAATCTCTTTCAACTGTTTTGTTTTTAAGATAGTCTTATTTAGAAAAATATAAATCTATTATATTACTTATAACAAAATAATGGCTAAATTAAAATAATGCCTATAAGATACAGATAAAAAACCGCCAAATCAATTGACCTGACGGTAATTATCATTTAATTATTAAGAAAGTTACTCGGCTGATAAGGCCTTTACTGGGTCTTTTTTAGCTGCAATACTTGATGGGATAATTCCTGCGATTAGGGTAAGTCCTACAGAAATTAATACCAGTATTAATCCTGCCTTGGCTGGGAGAAAGGCTCTAATTTCTTCTATCCCACTCATATTTTGGATTAGGCTTGATAGGGGGATATTTATTAGCATTGTCGCTCCTATTCCTATCAGTCCTGACAAGAGACCTATTATAAAGGTTTCTGATAGGAAGACTTTTCTTATATCCTTCTTGCTTGCACCGATTGATCTTAAGATTCCAATTTCTTTTACTCTTTCAAGAACAGAAATGTAGGTGATTATTCCAATCATTATAGACGATACCACAAGACTTACTCCAACAAAGGCTATCAAAAGATAGGAGATGGCAGAGATTATTTGAGTAATCGATGACGAAATTAGGCCTATATAGTCTGTGTAAGCAATCTTCTCATTTTCGCCCTTACCCTCGTTATATTCTTTGATGAAGTCCTTGATCTTGTCTCTATTTTCAAAGTTTTCTACATAGATTGAGATGTTTGATGGGGCATCTTTGGATACTAGGCCGAACTTTTCTAAGTTCTTGCTGTAAGTCGCATCTCTTAGGAACTCATCGTATATGTCGAGGTAGAGATTTTTGTCGTTTTTATCAATTACGTAGTCTATTAGAGCCCTATTGTTATTTTTATTATCTTGATTTTCTGCTAAGGCCATAGGGTTCTTGCTTTGAATTTCTTTAGTCTTTTCACTTAGCTCATCCATAAGCTCAGGTTTATTTCTCATTAGATAGGTGTTTACCTTCATTTCTTCCTTAGTGTCGAGATTTTCTAGGAAGGATTTTCCTATATTTTGTTTCTCCTCAGGGCTTGCTGCCTTGAAAGGAAGGTTATTCAAGATGTTCTTATCTTTATTCGCAAGCTGGGCCTTGGCTATTTCTGAATCTTCTACATGCTTTATAAGAAGGTCTGTAAGATCTCTGGAATAGGCTAGGGGAGAGTCTATGATTTGATTGTCATCGTTGGTCTTTTTTCTTGCTATTCCTACGATTTTGGCACTTATTGCTTTATCAATTAGATCGTTTTTCTTAGCTTCATCGTCACTTATGTCTATGAAAGAATCTCCCGATTTCTCATAATAGTCTGATCCTGTAAGAATCTTGTATTCATGACCTATGATATCTTTTGGGTTAAGCCTTTTTTCTTTAAGGTCGATTTTTTCCTTGTTATCAAGTTTTGCTAGGATATCCTTGTAGTCCTTGCTAGGTAAAAGTCCTATTTCATAGAGGGTTTGGGTCATGATTTCGTTGTTATAGTCTGTAAAAAGTACTAAGTCTGTTGCCTCTTTTGGCCAAGTCCCTTCTATTATTTCATAATCATCTGTGATCATCTTTGAAACTTGTCCGTTTTCTCCACTTATAAGCTCGGTGAAGTTCTTGTTTGATGATTGGGGCTTAAGGAGATTGGCCATAAAATTATCTTGCCTTTCCTCGAATTCCGATCCGTCTGTATTAATTAAATCTCCATTTGTATCCTTGGTAAAGATATCAAAGTTTGTATCGTAAGAATAGGTAACGAAGTTGCCTCCGATTTCCTCAGTTAGTTTTTTCTTATTATCTTCCATGTATTTTTTGAAGGGAGTGAGGTTGTTTTCGCTGTAGGATGCGGAAAGTTCGTTTCTTCTTTTAAGAATCATATTGTTTGAAATAACGTCCTTAGTAGAATTTGCCTTATCTTCCTTTTCCGGAGGAGTTAGGATATTTTCAAGATTTAAGGATTCCTTCTGAATCTGGATTGGATATGACTTTAGGGCGTTTCTCTGACTTTCTGCTATAAAGTCATCTGCTCCTTTTGATATTGATATTATTAGGGCAATGCCAATAATTCCAATAGATCCCGCAAAGGCAGTTAGTATTGTCCTTGCCTTTTTAGTTAGGAGATTGTTGAAGGAGAGGTTAAGGGCTTGTTTTATTCCTAAATTTAACCTTTTAGTCTTAAAATTTTCTTCATCAGTTTTTTCCTCATAAGGGTCCGAATCATCAAAGATTACTCCGTCACGGATTTTGACAATCCTTGTAGAGTATTTTTCGGCAAGTTCTGGGTTATGTGTTACCATTATGACCAGCCTGTCCTTAGCTATTTCTTTTAATAGATCCATAATTTGCTTGGATGTATTGGTATCGAGGGCTCCTGTTGGTTCGTCAGCAAGGACGATTTCTGGATTGTTTACCAAAGCACGGGCTATGGCAACTCTTTGCATCTGTCCGCCAGACAGTTCGGCTGGTTTCTTGTAGATATGATCTTTAAGCCCTACCTTATCGAGGGCTTCTATGGCTCGCTTTTTCCTATCTTCCTTCTTCACTCCAGAAAGGGTTAGGGCAAGTTCAACATTTGAAAGGATATTTTGATGGTTTATTAGATTGTAGGATTGGAAGATAAAACCAACCGAAACATTTCTATAATAATCCCAATCAGAATCCTTGAAGTTTTTGGTAGACTTACCATCTATCAAGAGGTCTCCTGAAGTGTACTTATCTAGACCTCCTATGATATTGAGAAGGGTTGTCTTTCCACCACCGCTTCTTCCTAAAATGGAGACGAATTCGTTTTTCCTAAAGGAAATCGAAACATCATCTAAGGCCTTCTGTTCGAAGTCGCCTGTCTTATATACTTTTGTAATATTTTTAAGTTCTAACATATTTCCTCATTTCTATAGCAATATTTATACCTTAATTGTAAAGACCTTCAAATTAATGTACACTAAGTATTGAAAGATTATGACAGATACTAGTGACTTATTTATATATAAAGAAAATTCAATAGAAGAAATAAGGGCCAATATTCCTTTTTACAAGAAGTTAGGGATTAATTTCTTGGCAATCGATATGGGAGAAGCTATAAATGATCTTTATTTAAGAGAGGTCTTTTCCTTAAATGAATCCTTGAATAAGGAGGGATTAGGTCTCATGCTAAGACTTGATTTATTAAAATTAACCCAAAATCTCCTCGATTCGAAAGTAGATAAAATAACTTGGAAAAACACCAAGGTCAAAAGGGCTGGGATTTCTTTTTTGAATTTCCTTGTTAAAAGAGGTATATCTGCCTTTGATTTTGTGAATTTATCAAGCTTAGTCGATGATGAATTTATCTTAGATGATATAAGAGAAATTAATAAAAATGTCCGCCACTTAAATGAAGATGTGATTACTACAGGCCTAATAGATAGGACTAAGATATTTAAGTACTTAACTTCTACTGGAAGGACTGACTTTTCTTTCGTCCAAGCTAGGATAGATTATCTTAAGATAGAAGATTTAAATTCTTTTTATGAAATAAGTCCCATCTTTGCTAATACTTGGGATAATTTCTCAAATAAATTCTCAAAAAATTTTGCTTACTTTAGCATAAGTCAGAAAATATCTAATATCCTAGCCCTCAAAGGACCCGTTTATTTAGAAAGCGATGATATAGATTTTGAAATGGAGGGACCACTTTATAAGCTTACTTCCTATATAGAAAATCTTTCTAGGATAAGAGAAGAAAACAAGTCTTTGAGACAAGGAGATTTCCTTGAGATTTTTAAGAAAGACAAGGATATCTTTTCCTATATTAGAAAATACAAAAATGAGAAGACTCTTATAATCAATAATCTAAGTCAAAAGGAATTTCTCCTTCCTATTAGTATGTATCTGGCAGATTACTCTTCCTATAAGCTTCTCTTGGGAAACTATGGCCAAAGATCTATGGTCGCAAATCTTTTAGTCAGGCCTTTTGAAACGTTGATTTTTATAAAAAAATAAATTAGCCTTTAAATTTCCTAGCAAAAACATATGATATATGATAAATAAAAATATAGGAGGATATATGAAATTTATTTCATTAATAATTACGATAGCCCTATTTTTCCTCTTAGGTAAAATGAAAGAAAAAAATATTTCTTTTGCTAAGAGAGTAATTTTGGCAGCTATCTTGGGTCTAGCCTTGGGATATTTCTTTGCTGGATCAACTGAATATGTGGCAATTTTTGGAAAAGTTTTTATAAGATTGTTATCAGCAATGGTTATACCGCTCTTATTTGCTACCATTATAAGAACAACCCTAAACACAGGATCTTTGGGCAAGCTTAGAAGCGTAGGACTTAAGTCTGTCGGCATCTTAAGTCTACACAATGTGTTGGGTTCTACAATTGGTCTAATCCTTGCTGTTGTGTTTTCTATAGGTAAGGGAGCGAGCATCCCATTGCCAGAAGTAAGCGAAGTTAAGGAAGTGCCTACTGTAGCAGAGACTATTACAAACTTTTTCCCATCCAATATAATATCAAACGCAGGAGATGGAATGGTAATTCCTGTAATAATTTTCTCTATCCTAGTTGCAATAGCTGCTCTTAAGCTAGTTGACAAGGGAGAAGGAGAGAAAGTTACAGCCTTCAAGGACTTTATAAATTCCTTTGCAGAGATAATCTATCAGCTTACAAGTATGATTACAAGCCTTACACCTTTTGCTGTTCTATCTTTAATGGCAGAAGCTGTATCAAAGATTGACTATGAAGCTGTTAAGCCACTTCTACTAATCTTAGTCTTAAGCTATGTTGCAAGTGCTATCCATTCATTTATCACAACAGGAGCCCTTGTTTCGATATTTGCTAAGGTTAATCCTGTAAAGTACTTCAAAAACGCGTGGCCTGCTCAAGTAGTTGGTTTTACAACTCAATCATCAATGGGCTCTCTTCCAGTAAATATGGAAAATCTAGAAAAGACTCAAGGAGTATCAGAAGATATAGCATCCTTCGTCGCTCCACTTGGAGCTACTATGGGCATGCCTGGATGTGCTGGATTTTGGCCAGTGATGAATGCTGTCCTTACTATCAATGTTATGGGACTTGATTTTGGAGGCTTCGACTATGTTAAGCTAGTACTAATTGCCCTTCTAGTTTCTCTAGGAACTGTCGGTGTACCAGGCACAGCTACAATTGCAACTACTGCTGTTTTTGCAGCTATGGGACTTCCTTTAGAGATGGTAGTTCTTCTAGCACCAATTTCTTCTCTTGCAGATATGGGAAGGACATCTACAAATGTTGTCGCAGCCAACTCTTCTGCCCTAATAGTTGCAGCAAGTGAAGGAAAACTAAATAGAGAAGTGTTTAATAGCTAAAGCTGTTTTTCGAAAATATTTTAGAAAATAAGCTCATTTGTCTAAGGCCCGGCAGCTGCTGGGTCTTTTATTGTAAAAACTTTTAATGCTTGTAGAATATAATTTGAGAGATGAAAGCTTATAAAAATAGAAATAGAGGATAAAATGACAGACAAAAAGGAAAAATACATACCCCAAGTACATTCAAAACTTAGAAAATCATTTATCACAGTTCCAAAAGAAATCTATAAGGCCAGTGGTATTATGATTTTTGAAAAAAGAATCAAGTCCCTCTTGTTTACCACAGACCTTGCCATAATAAGAAACTCAAATGCGGACTCTATTATGGCAGTCTATCCCTACACTCCACAAAACTCCATCTCCCAGGCAATCCTAGACGTATCAAACGTCCCATGCTTTATCGGTGTTGGGGGAGGAACGACCCAAGGATTAAGGTCTAAATACATTGCGATTGAGGCAGAACTTGCTGGAGCCTACGGTGTTGTAGTAAACTCGCCTATGCCAAATGAGGATATCAAATCCATATCGGATTTCGTAGATATACCTGTGATTGCCTCGGTCGTAAGTTTTGAAAATGACTATATGGGAAAAATTGCAGCAGGTGCTGAAATCCTAAACGTATCTGGAGGAAAATACACAGCAGACCTAGTACGTGAGATTAGAAAAAATGTTGGAGATAAGTTCCCGATTATAGCTACAGGAGGAAAGTCTAGCGAGCAAATCCTAGAAACTATTAAGGCAGGAGCCAATGCAATCTCCTACACTCCACCTTCAAGTTCAGAAGTATTTGGCTCTATGATGGATACTTATAGAAACGAGGACATACATTGACTTATCAAGGATTTTTAACAGATGTTGGTGGGATTAAGTTAGGTCACGCAAGTGATTTTAAGGGAGGGACAGGCCTTAGTGTGATAATCCCAGATTCAGGAAATACAGCTGCAGTAGAAGTTAGAGGATCTGCTCCAGGAACGAGGGAAACGGACGTACTTAGTCCAATCAATCAAGTAAGCGAAGTAAATGGCATAATCCTTTCAGGTGGATCTGCCTATGGACTTGATGCGGCAAGTGGCTTAATGGAAGCTTTAGAAAAAGACGGAAGAGGATTTGACGTTGGATGTGGTATTGTCCCAATTGTAAGCGAGGCGGTCCTATTTGATATGGCCTACAAGGATCCTTCTGCAAGACCAGATGCTAAAATGGCAAAGCTTGCCTATAAAAATGCGACATATGATAACAAAGATCAAGGAATAGTAGGAGCAGGTACTGGGGCAACTGTAGGAAAGGGCCTTGGTATGGATAAGGCCATGAAGTCAGGACTCGGTCAAGCTTCTATGAAATTAGGAAAGCTAGTTGTATCTGCTATAGTTTGTGTAAATGCCTTTGGAGATATATTTGATTATGAGAAAGGAACTCAAATCGCAGGTCCTAAGGTAGAAGGTGAAATCTTAAATACAATGGATAATATTGAAAGAATTGCCCAAAGCTTTTCTGAAGTTGAAGGGAAAAATACGACAATAGGACTAGTTGCGACAAATGCGACTTTCGATAAAACTAAGCTTACAAAGATTTGCCAAATGAGCCACGATGCTTATGCTAGATCAATTAACCCAGTCCATACCATGTTTGATGGCGATACAATATTTGCCCTAGCTACTAACAAAATAGCAGCTGATGTAAATATAGTTGGGGCCCTTTCGGCTAAAGTTATGTCAAGGGCTATAGCCAATGCGATTTATAGGTCAAATGATCTTTAGTCTTAATAGCTATAGTTTATAAGAAAATTCTTGACAAAAAAGATGTACTATAGTATTATACATAGGTAATAATTCTCTACTCCGTAAGAAATTAACGGGGTCAAGACCACAGGGAGGTGAAAGATACATGAATAAATACGAAGCAGTATTGATTTTCAAAGCTGATATGGCGGATAGTGAAAGAGAAAGCCTACTTGACAGATTTAAAGATATCATTGCTCAAGAAGGTGAAGTAACTAGCGTTGATGACTGGGGAAAAAGAAAACTAGCTTACGAAATTAATGATCTTAAAGAAGGTTATTATTACATCGTAGACTTCGATTCTAAGCCAGACCATATCAAAGAATTTGAAAGAAGACTAAGACTTTCAGACTTTGTAATCAGATACATGGTTATCAGAAAAGAGGACTAATCAATGAATAAAGTTATCCTTATCGGAAGACTCGTAAGAGATCCTGAGTTGAGATATACTCAATCTCAAAGAGCCGTATGTACTTTTACATTGGCAGTAGATAAGAGACTTAGCAGAGAGAAAAAGAACGAATTGGAAGCTCAAAATCGTCCTACAGCAGATTTTCTAAGAATTACCGTTTGGGGAATTCAAGGAGAAAATGCCAGCAAATACCTCAGAAAAGGAAGTCAATGCGCAGTAGATGGTAGAATCGAAACAGGTTCTTACCAGGATAGAGAGACAGGTAAAACTGTTTATACAACTGATGTTGTAGCGGATAATGTTGAATTTATTGGATCAAGATCTGACAATCAGTCTTCAAGCTTTAATAACAACAGCTACGACAATCAAGATACCTATAGAAATGACTATTCACAAACAAACAACTACCAACAAAGCAGGGGAAATAATAACAATAACCAAGCTTTTGATAGTGGAGATGATTTCTTTGATGATGACTTTACTGAGATTGAGGATGATGGAAGGATTCCATTCTAATATAAGAAAGGATTTATGATGGCAGGAAGAAGATTCAGACCAAGAAAAAAGGTAGATCCATTTGTAAAAGATCCATCAAAAGTTATCGATTATAAAGATATTGAAACTTTAAAAAGATTCATTACAGATAGAGGTAAGATTCTACCTAGAAGAGTAACAGGTCTTAATGCAAAACATCAAAGAGAAGTAACACGTGCTATTAAAAGAGCTCGTCAAGTTGCATTATTACCATACGAAGAAAACTAAGTAAATAGATAGTATATAGATAAATTTCAATAAGCAATATTAAGGGGACTGTTGCGGGGTGAATTTATAGTTTCACTGTTAGCCCCATTCATGAGAAAATTGACCAAGCGGGGCAGCCTAGCCCAATTAGCTTGATAGTTTTGTTAGGGATGGAGTTAACGAAGGCTATATCTTCTTTCTTCGCTCTGTCCTCTTTTTATTTGTTGGTGTTTTTTATAATAAAACTTGAAAAATTACCAATATATATTAAAATTATTATGAATAGGAGGAAATTATGTTCGTAGAAATTTTGGCCTTGATTGTGGCGATCCTCGCAGTATTATTTATGGGATTTACAATCAAATCAAAAATTATGCCTGTATCTGCAGGTAATAAGAGAATGACAGAAATTGCTTCTCATATCAAAAACGGTGCTATGACTTTCATAAGCCGTGAATATAAGTACATCGCAATATTTGTCGTAGTTGTATCAGTACTAATAGCAATATTCTTAAATATTAAGATTATGATTTGCTATATTTTAGGATCAGTATTTTCAATGCTAGCAGGCTACATCGGTATGAGAGTTTCAACAGAATCTAATGCTAGATGTGCTAATATGGCTCTTGAAGATGGAACTAATGGTGCTTTAAAGGTAGCATTTTCTGGTGGATCAGTAATGGGTTTTGCTGTTACAGGTCTTGGATTTTTAGGTATTATGATAACTTACCTTGTGTATAGAGATCCTGCTATCCTAATGGGATATTCCCTAGGAGCTTCATCAGTAGCTCTTTTTGCAAGAGTTGGTGGTGGTATCTATACAAAGGCAGCCGACCTTGGAGCTGACCTTGTAGGTAAGGTTGAAGCAGGAATTCCAGAAGATGACCCAAGAAACCCAGCAGTTATCGCTGATAACGTAGGAGATAACGTAGGAGACGTAGCAGGTATGGGTGCTGACCTTTTCGAGTCTTACTCGGGGGCAATCATCTCTGCAGTAACACTTGGTATAATCGCAAGTGGTGAAGCTGGAATGAAGTTTACCTTTTTCCTAGTTGCTATAGGAATTTTAGCTTGTATCTTTTCAAGTGTTATGTTTATGACAGCAAAACACAAGAACCCACAAAAATCACTTATGAATACAATCTATGTTTCAGGTGGAATTGTTCTTGTTGCAAGTTTGATTCTTTCATTCGTTTACTTCCAAAGTCTAAACGCAGCTTTGGCTATAATAGTTGGTATTGTAGTAGGAATACTTATCGGTCTTCTTACAGAATACTACACATCTGATAAGTATAAATACGTTAAAAATATCGCAGCGGAATCTAGAACTGGTGTTGCTACAAACATCATCGCAGGACTTTCAACAGGTATGCTTTCAACAGTATTCCCGATTATCCTAATTGCTTTGGGAATTATGGTAGCTTATTGGGCTAATGGAGTATTTGGTATAGCACTTTCTGCTGTAGGAATGCTTTCAACAACAGCAACAACTGTTACAGTTGACGCTTATGGACCAATCACAGACAACGCTGGTGGAATCGCTGAGATGAGCTACCTTCCAGAAGGAGTTAGAGACATCACAGATGAGCTAGACTCAATCGGTAATACAACTGCTGCAATCGGTAAGGGATTTGCAATTGGATCAGCTGCCCTAACAGCACTTTCACTATTTGTAACTTATTCAGAAGCCCTAAATCTTGGTGCGATCTCAATTCTTGATGCCAAGGTAGTTGCAGGAATGTTTATTGGTGCTATGCTTCCATTCCTATTTACAGCCCTTACAATGAACTCAGTTGGTAAGGCTGCTACAGAAATGATCGAAGAAGTTAGAAGCCAATTTAGATCAGATGATAGAATCCTAAAGGGTGAAGTAGAACCAAACTATGCAAGATGTATAGATATTTCAACTACAGCTTCTCTTAAGGAGATGATCCTACCAGGAGTTCTTGCAATAATCGTTCCAATCTTTGTAGGAAAAGTATTAGGTCCATATGCCCTTGGAGGACTATTAGCAGGAGCCCTAGTTACAGGAGTACTAATGGCAATCTTTATGTCAAACTCTGGTGGAGCTTGGGATAATGCTAAAAAATACATCGAAACACTACCAGGAGAAGATGGTAAGGGATCAGATGCTCACAAGGCATCAGTTGTTGGAGATACTGTAGGTGACCCATTCAAGGATACATCAGGTCCAGCTTTAAACATCCTTATCAAACTTATGACTGTAGTATCAGTTGTATGTGCAAACTTATTTATTTAAGAAAAATATTTGACAAAGCATCCAGTACATTGTAAAATGTAATCAATCAATAGATTTAGTTAGCAAATGTGTTGAAGAGAAGAGTAATTAATTTGAAGCTTCAAGCGAATCCCGATTGGTGTGAGGGGATAAGCAGACGGTTGATGAAAAGAACCTCAGAGCATATAGGTCGATACAAGGAGACCTATACGGGAACTCCCGTTACAGAGTTAGAGTATGTTAGTACTTGATGAGGTCTATCCTGTGAAGGATAGATAAATATGGGTGGTATCACGAGCTTTCGTCCCTTTTGGGATGAAGGCTCTTTTTTGTTACCAAATAGAGTCTTAGGCACGTATAGCTAATATTGATTAATAAAAATTAAGGAGATAAAAATGAAACAAAATGAATATCAAATCTTAAAAGAAGCGAAAAAAGTTATACTTGCCTACTCAGGAGGCCTTGACACATCAGTCCTTACAACTTGGTTACTAGAAAAAAGGAGTAGGCGAAGTGGTTTGTATGTCAGTCGACTTAGGTCAGGTCAAAGATCCAGATAAGCTAAAAGAGAAGGCCCTAGGCCAAGGAGCTAGCAAGTTTTACAATGTCAATGTAGAAGATGAATTTATAGAAGAATACGCCTACAAGTCACTTCTTGCAGGAGCCAAATACGAAAACTTGTACCTGCTAGGAACTGCCATAGCTAGGCCACTTATAGCCAAGGTCTTGGTAGATATCTATGAGAAAGAAGGAGCAGATCTTATAGTACATGGTTGTACAGGAAAGGGAAATGACCAAATAAGGTTTGAGCTTTCTATAGCAGCTCTAGATCCTAAGATCAAGGTCCTTGCTCCTTGGAGGTTCTGGGATATCAAGGGCCTTAGCGAAGAAGAAGCCTACGCAGCAAGCCATGGAATCAAGCTAGACTTCACTAAGGAAGAAGACTACTCCATGGATGAGAATATCTGGCGCCTATCCCACGAGGGACTAGACCTAGAAAATCCAGAAAACGAAGCAGATCTTGACAAAATCCTCCATTGGATCACTCCTCCAGAAAAGGCCCCTGACGAAGCTGAAATAGTAGAAATAGTATTTGAAAAAGGAAAACCAATTTCATTAAATGGCAAGGAACTTAAAGGAAGCGATATGGTAAAGGCTCTAAATGAGATTGCTGGTAAGCATGGAATAGGGATTGATGATATGGTAGAAAGCAGGGTAGTTGGTATTAAGAGCAGGGGAGTATATGAAAATCCAGCAGCAAGTCTTCTATACTTTGCTTTAGAGAAGCTCCAATCAATAACAATACATCCAGAAGCCCTAGCCTACAAGCAAAAGATGAGCCTTGATTATGCAAATCTTGTCTATGAAGGAAAATGGATGACCCCACTTAAGGAAGCCATGGACCTATTTATGGAAAAGGTAAATGAAAATACAAGCGGAAGTGTTAAGGTAAAACTATACAAGGGAAATATGTATCCTGCAGGAATTTTTGCTGACAAGCCTTTGTTTGATGAAGAACTTGCGACCTTCGAAGAAGATGATGTGTATAGCCAAGAAGATGCAACAGGCTTTATTAACCTCTTTGGCCTATCCACAAAGACTTATGCATCAGTAATGAAAGAAGATTAGGAGAAATAAATGAAGTTATGGAGCGGAATGCTTTCAGGTGAGTTGGATAAGCTAGCAGAAGAATTTAATGATTCGATAAAAATCGATAAAAGACTAGTATATTGTGATATAGAAGGATCTATTGCTAATGTAGAAATGCTCGGCAAAAACAATATAATCTCTGATGAAGAAAAAGAAAAAATTATCACAGGTCTTTCCTCAATATATAAGAATCTTAAAGAAGGTAAGGAAGAAGTTGATGAATCCTACGAGGATATCCACACCTTCGTTGAGGCAAGACTTATCGAAGAGATCGGTCCACTTGGAAAGAAGATGCACACAGCAAGATCAAGGAACGATCAGGTTACAACAGATTTTAAGCTTTATCTAAGAAATGAGTGTGGAAATATCCTAGAAGATACTAAGGATTATATAGCATCTCTTGTAACACTTGCTGAGAAAAACACCAAGACCATTATGCCAGGCTACACCCACCTTCAAGCAGCCCAAGCCGTAACTTTCGCTCACCACATCATGGCCTATGCTATGATGGGATTAAGAGATATAGAAAGAATAAATTCCTTTAGAGAAAGGATCAACGAGCTTCCACTGGGAGCTTGTGCCCTAGCTGGTACTACCTATGATATAGATAGGGACTTTGTCAAAGATAAGCTTGGCTTTACATCTCTTATGCAAAACTCCATGGATGCAGTAAGCGATAGGGACTATGTGATAGAATTATCTTCAATTATATCTCTTATATCTATTCACCTATCTAGACTTTCGGAAGAGCTAATAATATTTTCCTCCCAACCTTACTCATTTGTAAGAATTGACGATAAATATTCTACAGGCTCTTCCATTATGCCCCAGAAGAAAAATCCTGACATGGCTGAGCTTATTAGGGCAAAAGCAGCAAGGCTTATTGCAAATACAAATCAGTCAATGGTTATGATGAAGGGTCTTCCTCTTGCTTATTCTAAGGATATGCAGGAAGATAAGGAAGGGATATTTGAAAGCATAGATACCATAAGGGCTATGCTTAAAATAATGGCTGGACAGTTAGATTGCCTTAAGGTCAACAAGGAGAAAATGCTAGCTGCTTCTAAAGAGGGCTATCTTTATGCAACTGACGTGGCGGATTATCTCGTTGGAAAAAATCTTCCCTTTAGGGATGCCCACCATATATCAGCAAGGCTTGTAAAATACGCCATGGAGAAAAATCTGTGCTTGGAAGATCTTCCTCTAGAAATTTATAAAAATGAATCGGACTTATTTGAAGAAGATATCTATCAGACCATAGATTTATACACATCGGTAAACAAGAGAGATTCCCTAGGCGGACCTAGTGAGAAAGAAGTTCTAAGGCAGATCGCCTATGTAAAGGAAAAATTAGAAAGGTAAGTTATGAAAAACAAAAAATATGGAATACTGGCTATGCTTTTGGCATTTTTAGTACTTATACCAACAAAAGCATTTGCAGAAGAAAAAATAGTAGATGATGGAGTGATAGACTTAGGTACAAGCGCAGACTTCCCTCCTTATGAATACTATGAAGGAGACGAAATTGTAGGGATCGACCCTGATATAGTTAATGCAATAGCCGATGAGTTAGGCCTTGAGGTCAAACTTCACGACATGGACTTTAATAATATCATAGCAAGTATCCAATCAGGCAAGGTTGACGGAGGAGCAGCAGGATTTACAGTAACTGAAGAAAGAAAGAAATCAGTAAACTTTACCGAACCCTTTGCCAAGACTAGCCAAATTATAGTAAAGAGAAAAGACTCCGATATAGAAGAAATCGAAGATTTGGAAGGGAAAAAACTAGGAACCCAATTGGGATCTATCGGGGACACCATAGCAAAAGATGACTTCGGAGAAGAAAATGTATCTTCCTTTAACAAAGTCCCAGATGCTATCCTCTCCCTCCAAAGTAAGAAAATAGACGCTGTGATCTTGGATAATCAAAGTGCAGAAAACTTTGTAAATGCTAACAAGGATCTAGAAATAGTAGATACGCCATATCTTGAAGAAGAATATGCCATAGCAGTTAATAAAGATAATCCTGTCCTTCTAGAAAAAATGAACGAAGCGATCACAAAACTTAAGGATAATGGAGAGATTGACAAGATAATGGCCAAATACCAAGGTTCTTCCGAAGTTGAAGAAAGTAAGGGGCTTATTGGCAGATTCAAATCTACAATTATCGATAATGGATCTTATAAATATCTATTAGACGGACTAAAAATAACAGCGAAAGTAACAGTATGCGCCCTAATCCTTTCCTTTGTCTTAGGACTTATTATAGCCCTCGTTAGATCTGCAAAGATAGATATTGGAGATGAACTATCAGGATTTCCAAAATTCCTACTTACAATAATTGACAAAATATTTGCCTTATTTGTATCTATAATCCGTGGAACACCTTCAACAATCCAACTTTTGATAATGTTTAATGTAATTTTAGTAAACCTAGATAACCTAGTTCTAGTAGCTATAATTTCCTTTGCCTTAAACTCTTCAGCCTACATGGCGGAGCTATTTAGGGGCGGAATCAACTCAGTTAGTAAGGGAGAAAAGGAAGCAGCAAGAAGTCTAGGCCTATCCAACCTACAAATGATGAAAAAGGTAGTAATGCCACAAGCTGTCAAAAACTCCTTGCCAGCCTTAGGTAACGAAGTTATAACCCTCTTTAAAGAAACATCAATAGCAGGCTTTATAGGGCTTGCAGACTTAACTAGGGGAGCATCAATCGTAATAAGTCAAACCTTCGATGCAGCAACAGCCTACTTCTCTGCAGCTATAATCTATCTTGTCATAGTCCTAGTTATGGAGAAAATATTCAAAGAACTAGAGAAAGGATTCCTATATGCTTAAAGTAAAAAATGTAGAAAAATCATTCGATGACTTGAAGGTCCTAAACGGTATTGACTTAGATGTCGACAAAAAGGACGTAATATCAATAATAGGCCCATCTGGTTCTGGAAAATCAACCTTCCTTCGTTGCCTCAATCTCTTAGAAAAACCAGATTCGGGAGAAATTTACTTCGAAGAGAAAAAAATCAACGATAATAATGTCGATATAAATAAACTTAGGGAAGAGATAGGAATGGTATTTCAAAACTTCAACCTATTTTCCAATATGTCTATCATAGATAACCTAACCCTCGCTCCAGTAATGAGGGGGAAAATGAACAAGAAAGAAGCAGAAGATGAGGCCATAGAGCTTTTAGAAAGAATAGGCCTTGCTAGCAAAAAAGATATCTACCCAGTAAGCCTATCGGGTGGACAAAAACAAAGGGTAGCTATAGCAAGAGCTCTAATGATGAAGCCAAAGCTCATGCTCTTTGATGAACCTACCAGCGCTCTCGATCCAGAAATGGTTGGAGAAGTCCTAGAACTTATGAAAGAGCTCGCCCATGATGGGATGACCATGGTTGTAGTAACTCACGAGATGGGATTTGCTAGAGAAGTATCAAATAAAGTAATCTTTATGGACAAGGGAGAGATAGTAGAGACATCAGAAAATCCAGAAGACTTCTTCCAAAATCCAAAAGAAGAACGTAGCAAACAATTTTTGTCCATGGTTTTATAAAAAAACTTGACAAAAGAAAAAAATAAGTGTATTATATAAAGGTAATATACGAGCGGGATTGGCGGAATTGGCAGACGCGCAAGACTAAGGATCTTGTGACCGGTTTTAAGGTCGTGGAAGTTCAAGTCTTCTATCCCGCACCAAATTAGCACCTTATAAGCGAGGTGCTTTTTGTTTACCCTTTAATCTTTGATTTTAAGGATTATTAAAATACAATAATCTTAAGAGAAGCGACCTCTTAATAAAGCTACAAAGCTCTCAAACTTTGTGATATTAGTGAATATCAATAGTTCCCAAATGGGCATACAAAAAGCAGGAGGTCAGTCCTGAGTTTTTCATGTGGGTAAAATGTTGACAAAAGTTATTTTATATTTCAAAATAAATGTCTTTTCTAGAAACTCCTTCATTGGTAATTCCTTTGATTAGGAGTTTTTTATTGGATAGATATAACTATAAGCTAATCTTTACAATTTCCCAATACGAAAGTCCCCTACTTATGATATAATAAATTAGAGGTAATTATGGAAAGAAAATGTTATGCTAAGGTTAATCTTACCCTCGATAGTTTATATAAGAGGGATGATGGTTATCACGAAATCGATAGTATTATGGTTAGGATTAATCTGTTTGATAAATTGATTATAAAGAAAAATAAAGAGAATAAATTTAATTACGAGACAAATCTCCCTGATATCTGCGCCCTTGAGGATAATTTAATTTACAAGGCTTGGAGTTTACTTAAAGATAGGGTGGATGAGAATGGAGTCGATGTGACTTTGATCAAAAACATTCCCCTTGCAGCAGGTCTTGCTGGAGGCTCTACTGATTGCGCTGAAATGATCAAGGGGTTTGATAAGCTTTGGGATTTAGGCCTATCTCTTGATGAGAAGATGGCTCTTGGCAAAAAGCTAGGAGCAGATATTCCTTTCTTCTTCCTAGAATCAAATGCCAGAGCCCAAGGGATCGGAGAAATACTCTCACCTTTTACCAACAAGCTTAAGATGAAGCTTTTACTTATAAACGATGGGACAGAGATCTCCTCTGCCTTTGTCTACAAGAGGCTTAATGATTATGGAGTAATCAATACTTCAGAAATTATAGATAAGCTCCGCAAGGGAGAAAAATCTGCAATCTCTGGCTTTAGAAATGTGATGGAGGATGTAATATTTGAAAGTTTCCCTCATATCAAGGAGATTTGTTCAAGACTTGAAGATAGCGGGGCAGAAAAGGCCTTGGTCAGTGGATCTGGGGCGAGTGTCTTTGGGGTTTTCACTGATGATAAGAGCCTGGAATTTGCCTATGATAAGCTTAATGGCAAGTATAAGTTCGTAGAGAAAGTTGAGTTAGTAGATGACTAGGATTGGAGTTTTTGATTCAGGTCTAGGGGGGCTTACTGTCTTAAGGGAGCTTGCCAAAACTAACAAGAGCCAGTATTTTTATTTTGGAGATAGCCTTAGAGTTCCTTATGGGGGAAGGAGCGAAGAAGAGCTTAGGAAATTTTCTGCCGATATTGTAGATTTTCTAGAGAAATTTGCTATAGACTATTATGTAATAGCTTGCAATACTCTTTCTGTTACTGTGACAGATTTTCTTAGGGAAAAATACGACAAGAAATTTATTCCTATCACAGATCTTGCCCTTAGGGCTTGTGAGAAATACCAAGGCAAATTCCTGGTTTTAGGAACTGAGACAACCGTAAATAGTCATTTTTATAAGAAGAATCTAGAAAAAAATCGTAATACTACTGTTTATGAAGTTGCTGCTAGTAAGCTTGTGGATTTGATAGAAGATGACAAAAAAGATGATGAAAAGTTAAATGAATATATAGACTCCTATATAAAGATTGCTAAGGAGAAGAAAATAGAAAATATCCTCCTAGCCTGCACTCATTATCCTATAATAAGGGATAAAATCGAGAAAAGGCTAGATTATAAGGCAAATATAATAGATCCTGCAATCTTTTTAAGCGAGAGTTTAGAAAGTGCGAGCGATAATTTGGATATTAATATATTTATGTCCAAGAAGACTCTTGCCACAGAGAATTTGATACCGAAACTTATAGATTTTCCCTATAAACTAAATTATTTGAAGGAGGGCTTATGATTTATGCAATAATGGATATTGGAAGTAACACAGTTAGGTTGTCAGTCTACAAGCAAGTTAAAGATAAGGCAGTGCATCTTTTTAGCGAGAAAGAGCAAGCCTCTCTTAGGAATTATGTCAAGAAGGGAAGTCTTACAGATAAGGGTATCGATAGACTTATATCTACCTTGAGAAGATTTAATTCTATAATTTCAAACTTTGATGACATAGATAGTGTACATCCTTTCGCCACAGCAACAATTAGAGATGTTGCAAACAGGTCTGAGATCCTTAAGAGGGTTAAGGATGAGCTAGGACTTGAAATAGAGATTCTTTCGGGAGAAGATGAGGCGAGACTTTCCTTTATAGGAGCTAGTAAGTCGGTAGATGTCAGTGAGGGTATTTTGACAGATATCGGCGGAGGTTCATCTGAGGTTGTGATAATAGATCAAGGAAAGGTAATTAAATCGACCTCCCTATCTATAGGATCCCTAGCAGCCTTCAACGACTATGTAACGGGATTGTTTACTAACAAGAAGGAGAAAAAGGCAATTGATAATGCTGTAAAGCTTCTTTTGGCAGAAAACAAGATGTATAGAGAAAAACAAAGTAATCTAGCTGCCGTTGGTGGTTCTGCTAGGGCATCTCTTAAGTTTTATAATGAGTATTACGACCATTCAGGCTACAATGCGACTATGGATGCCAAAAAGTTTAACAAAATGGTCAAAGAGATTTTGGAAATGGATGATAGAGAAGTTCTTGATAGGATTCTTGAGGTTAAACCAGACAGAGTTCATACTTTGATTCCTGGCATGATTATTTTAAATAGATTAGCAAAATATTTTTATGTAAATGAAATAAATATCAGCCAAACAGGCGTTAGGGAAGGGTACGTATACAGTAAGTTATTAGAAAGGAAATAATATGAAAGACGTATCTTTTACACAAAACAGGGAGCTATCATGGCTTAAATTTAACGACAGGGTCTTAGAGGAGGCAGCAGATAAGTCTGTACCCCTACTTGAGAGGCTTAAGTTTTTATCTATATTTGATACCAATTTAGAAGAGTTCTTTATGGTAAGAATTGGTTCTCTTACCGACCTATCGGGCCTATCAAAACAAGCTATAGATTCCAAATCTGGCCTAAGCCCTAAGGAGCAAATCGACAAGGTCCTAGAGATTTTACCCAAATCCTATGCCAAAAAAGATAAGGTATATTTCAATATCCTAGAAGATCTTAAAGAGGAGGGAGTAAGGATATCTAAATTATCCGACCTTAATGACAAAGACCTTATATCTTGTAAGAATTATTTCGATAGCAAGATTGAGCCTATACTAAATTTTCAATTGATAGATAGGACCCATCCTTTTCCTAGACTTGCCAATCTATCTATTGTTATAATCTTTGACTTAGTAGCTTCAGAAAAGAAAAGAAAGGATAAGATAGGTATTATCTACCTTCCAGATAGACTTCCTAGATATTTAAAGTTAGCCGACAATCACTTTGTCTTGCTTGAAGATATTATAGAGACCTTTGCAGGAGAACTTTTCTACAAGTATAAGATAGAAAAATCCTACGCCCTTTCCCTAACTAGGAATGCAGATATCAACTTCAACGACGACGACTACGAGGTCGAGCAGGACTTTAGGGACTATATGATGGGTAAGCTTAGGAAAAGGAAGAGACTTCAACCTGTAAGGGTAGAAGTCGACAGAGACTTAGATGACGCTTCTATCAAGTTTTTGACCAAACAGTTTAATTTAAGTAAAGAATCAATCTTTGTGACGAAATCTCTTATCCAGTCAGATTTTATCTTCGACCTAATAAGTGATATGCCAAAAGAGTTTAGGGAAAATCATAGCTATAGTGAATTTATCCCTCAAAACTCCTACTTTATAGATGAGAAGAAATCTGTTATAAGTCAAATAGAAGAGGGCGATAAGCTCCTTTCCTATCCATACGAATCGATGGACCCTATAATAAGGCTCCTCAATGAAGCAAGTGCAGATCCAGAGGTAATATCTATCAAAATCACCTTGTACAGGATAGCAAAGGAGAGCGAGATTGCCAAAGCCTTGATTAAGGCAAGTGAGAATGGGAAGGATGTCATAGTTTTGATGGAGCTTAGGGCAAGATTCGATGAAGATAATAACATCCTTTGGTCATCAAGACTTGAGAAGGCAGGATGTAATGTAGTCTATGGATTTGAAAACTACAAGACCCACTCTAAAGTATGTCTTATCACAAAAGTCGATTCTAATAACAAGATTAGCTACATCACTCAAGTTGCCACAGGAAACTACAACGAAAAGACTGCCAAGCTCTATACAGATTTTTCCTTTATGACTAAAGATATTGAAATAGGAAAAGATGCCAAAGAAATCTTTGACAATATCCTTATAGGAAATCTTGAGGGAGACTATAAGCATTTGATGGTAAGCCCTAAATCTATGCAAGAAGGATTGGATAAGCTAATAGATGAGCAAATAAGAATCCAAGAAGAAAAAGGAGAAGGCTACATTAGGCTAAAGATGAATTCAATCTCTGATAGGAAACTTATAGATAAGTTATCTGAAGCGAGCAACAAGGGTGTAAAAATTGATATGATGGTTAGGGGAATTACCTGCATCCTTCCAGGAATCAAAGGAAAGACCGAAAATATCAGAATCTATCAAGTTGTGGGAAGATTCTTAGAACATCACAGAATCTATCAATTTGGTAAGGGAGGAAAGATTAAACTATTTATCTCATCAGCTGATTTCATGACAAGAAACATCAGAAATAGAATGGAAGTAGCAGTTCCTATATATGACGCCACTATAAGAAAAAGAATCCTAGAATTTCTTGATATAATGTTTGCGGACGATGTCAAAATTAGAGAATTATCTTCTGATGGGAATTACTACAAAGTAGAAAACAAAGAAAATATTATCGCCCAAGATAAGTTAATTGAAATTGCAATAAAAAGAAGCCAAGAGAAAAGTATTAGTCAAATTCCTACAAGCAAAGACAATACAAAAAAAGATAAAAGAGCTTCTAGGAGCAGTAGAAAAAGTGATAAACCTTTAAGCTGGAAGCTGGGTTACTTCTTAGGGAAATTATTTTCTTAAATTAAAATTTAAAAATAGTTCGAAAGCCAAACTGCTATAAAAATTAGTCATCTTATAGGAAAATCCTTATATTTACCTAGACATGTGATTTGTTTTTATAGCAGTCTTTTTTATGAGTGAAACTTTCAAAATAAATTAAGT
>NZ_JAPJPG010000063.1 GCF_030825785.1 Anaerococcus sp. | reverse complement strand
GACAAGGACAAGGACAAGGATAAAAACGAAGATAAAGATAAAGATAAAGATAATAATGGCGAGAAAGAAAATGAAAGTAATAGTGGAACTAATAATTCCACAAGTGACGCCCTTGATAATTTATTAAATAAGGAATCTACAGAAAACAATTCTGGATTAGGCAACTAGAAGTCCCCCTCTGCGGGGTCTTTTAGTTTTATCTATTTTGTCTTGGATTAAAGAATAAGAATTTCATTATTGTTTTAATCCAAGGTTAATATCAATCATGGAAATCTTCCTATTTTATTTAAGTTAGGCCGTCTCAAAAGTTTTATAAAAAATAAATTTCTCCACCAAAAAACTTCCCAGCCTAAGCTAGGAAGTTAATTTCTCTTTAACTATTTAGTTTTTGCGCCAGTAATCTTATCGTAAGCAAATAATAGGATTACTGCACCGATTACTGCGTATACGATTTGCATTACAAGTCCTGGGTTTGCTGAGTTAAATAAAGTGCTAAATATCCAGTTACCAACTCCACCACCGATTACTCCGACGATGATATTTGCACCAGTTCCCATTTGAGCATCTTTACCCATAATTTTACTTGCAATCCAACCTGCAATTGCTCCGATAATAATTGAAGCTATTATTCCATAATTACCCATAATTTCTCCTTTCAAAAGTACTAGGTACTTATCTATAATCTAATTAGCAACACCTTTGCTGCTAATATATTTATATCCTTATTTTTATATTTTAAACATTTTTTTATATACAAGGTACAATGTATTAAAAGATAATTCTTATGTTATAATAGTTAATGGAGAGGAAAAAAAAAGAATGAAAGATATAAATATTTTAATAGTAGAAGATGAAAAAACTATATCTGATATAGTTAAAAATTATTTGATAAAAGACGGCTACCAAGTCTTTCAGGCCTTCGATGGTGTTAAGGCTTTAGAGATTTTTAATGAGGAAGAGATTGATCTTGTGATACTTGATCTCATGCTTCCAATGCTTTCTGGAGAAGAAGTCTTGAAAGATATTAGAAATAAATCCCAGGTTCCTGTTATAATTACCTCTGCCAAGGTCGAGGAATTCGATAGGATCCAAGGTTTAAGGCTCGGGGCAGATGATTATGTAACCAAACCTTTTTCTAATAAGGAACTTGTAGAAAGAGTTAAGGCTGTTCTTAGAAGGATCGAAAAATACAATATTCCTAGGGCAGATATTATCAAGACAAATGACGGAAGACTTCTTATGGATCTTAAATACAATAGATTCTTAAAAGATGGCAAGGAAATTTCCCTCACTAAGAATGAATTTTCTATTGTAAAGACCCTATTTTCAAGTCCAAACAAGATTTTTACAAGAGATGAGATAATTGAGCTAACCTTTGGTCTAGATTATGATGCCTACGACAGGGCAATTGATACTCATATCAAAAATATTAGACAAAAAATCGAGGACAATCCGAAAAGACCTCAATACATCAAGACAATCTATGGTATGGGTTACAAATCCGGTGGCGTAGATGACCTCGTTAAGGAATAAGTTAATCAAAAACTTCATCGCAGGAGTACTTGCTTGTATATTGATTTATTCAATCCTTATAACCCTGCTCGTCACTTTAAAATACTCGGACCTTTTAAAAATCGTAGACGATAAAAAGCCGAATCTAGTAAGCGAATGGTTTATAAGACTTAATAACGACGAAAATATTTCATCTGAAGGTATGTGGGCTTATCTTAATGATCTAAGCAAGCAGCAAAATGTCAATATCAAGTATTACGATCAAGATGGAAATCTTATTAAATATATCCATTCCCTTAAGACTGATGATCCTGATCATATCAAGAGCAAATCCTACAATGTCTTTAATGCCGATAAGAAACAAGAAGCGGGAAAGATTTTAGTAGAATATTCTGTTGATTATACGACTGTAAATAGGCTCCAGGACGATTTTAGACAGGCTGTAATCTATGCTATAACAAGCTCTCTTATAATAGGCTTTGTTATAGCTATTATCCTGTCAACCAATATTTCAAAACCTATTGTAGAGATGAATGACTTTACTGTAAAGATCAAAGAAGGAATCTATGAAAGCCTAGCAGATGAAGAAAGTGATATTAGTGAGATTTCAAATCTACAAAATAATATAAACTTCCTATCTAAATCTTTAAAAAAGCAAGAAGATATAAGGATGCGTTATGCCCAAGACATCTCTCATGAGCTTAGGACTCCCCTAACCAATCTTAAACTTTATATAGAGGCCTTAGATGATGGTGTGATGGAGTTTGACCAAACTACTGTCCAAAGCCTAAATGGAGAAATCAATAGACTACAGGTCCTTATAGATGGTCTCAAGGACTCCTTCAATGAAAGCGTGGAGATGACTAAGCTTAATCTCGAAAGAGTTAATATATCCCGCTTGCTAGATGGAATTGCAAATGGTTTTATGGCAAATTTCATAAATAGAAATATTAGCCTTACTAAAGATATTAAGCCTGAAGTTTACTTGGTGACAGATAGAAATAAGCTTCTTCAAGTAATACAAAATATCCTATCTAATGCCATAAAAGCCATAGACAGAGATGGAAATATAGAAATCAAGCTTGACGAATACAACAAGAAAGTATTTATAGAGATCTCTGATGATGGAATTGGGATTGATAGCGATAAGCTCGATATGATATTTGAAAGATTCTTTAGGATAGATGATTCTAGAAATACCAAAACTAATGGAGTGGGCCTAGGTCTTGCTATTAGCAAAAACTTCGTAGAAGCCTTGAATGGAAAAATTGACGTCAAAAGTAAGATTAACGAAGGTACGAGCTTTATCCTAACTTTCAAGAAATAAGTGCGGTGAATTATGAGAAAAAATAAGAAAAGATCTGATAAAGGCAAGAGAAAAAGCGAAATTAGAATAGTAAAAAGTGAAAAGAAAGATAGACGACGAAGGCCTCTTACAAGAAAACAAAGACTTCGCAGAAAAAAGGTTATTAGAAGAAGAAGGATACTACTTCTAATCCTCCTTGCCATTATTTTTGCTGTAGGAAGCATTATCTTTAGGAAATTTAATACCTACAAGTCCCCTGGCTATCCTAGTTTTAGGGACGAGGTCTTAGAAGGACTTACAGAAAATATCTTCGTAGGAAATACCGATGGCAGAAGCCTTACTAGTGCCGAAAAACTCGCTGATTACGATAAGCTCTACGAAGCTATAATTAGAAACTATCCAGTAAGTAAGGATAATAAAGATTATTTTAACCAATTCGCTAAGTCCCATGATAGTTTAAGAAAAAGAGCGGGAAATTCAAAAACTGACCAGGAATACTTCGACACTATTAGTGAAAGCCTAGCTATCCTAGAAGATCCAAAAACTTTCATCCTGGATAAGGATACTTATAACAATCTATTCAACTACTATAAGAACAGAAAGGATACAAATATAGCCAAAGTTCTTGGCAATGATCAAGCTGTCGATAGATATAAGAGGATGATTAATAAGGAAAACATCAACAAGGATATGATAATTGATAGGCCTAAGGCCTCAACTTTAATTGTTAGGCTTCCTGACTTTAATTCCAAAAATGTTGACTCTGATCTTGATTTAATTGCGGATAAACTTCAAAAGGGATCAGTAGAATCAATCGTCTTTGACTTATCTAATAATACATCCATAGACTCAGCCTTTGTCAATGAGTTTGTAACTTACTTTTTGGACAAGGACTATGAGGAAAAAGATATTTTCTTCTACAGGGGAAGCCTATTTGAAAATAAGCTCACTGATATGAAGGCAAATGATCAAAGTCCCTATACGACTGGCAAGGTCAAGAATCTCGCTATTAAGTACAACAACGAAGTAAGTAAATTTGACCTAGATGATTATACCTACTACGATCAGATTGAGCTTAAACTTAAGAAAAAGGATGATTTCAAGAAAAGAAAAATCTTCGTCCTAACTAACGAAAATACTGCAAACCAAGCTATAAGATTCGCATCGATTCTTAAGGATAACGGAGCATACACGATTAAAAACGCCTTAAGTTCAGATAAAACTCCTAAGGATAGAGTAGATTTCTTATCACCTAATCTCTTGCTTTTAGACCATGCTGGACTAATCCTTGCCATAAATACTGAAATTACGGCTGGTGAAGATAAGATATTAGAATATGATCAAAGGATAAATAGCGAAAATCCAGATAAGGCAATAATGGAAATAGTAAAATAAAAATTTGTAAAATCCCTTAGAGATTCTCAATTAGAAAGAGATTTCATCTAAGGGATTTTTCCTAAGAAATTTTCTATAAATATGGAAATTTTAATAATACACTTTAATTTTTCCCACAGAAAAAGCCTTTAGGAAATCCTAAAGGCCTAAGTTTTTATTATTTTCTAACAAATTCTTTGGATTTTCTCTCACCAAGTCTACCAGCATAAGCTGATACTACTAGGGCAAGTACAAGTCCTACAAACACAAGTACTGATCCAACTGATGCCTTGTTAGAAACATCTTCTGCTCCTTCTTTGGCTCCTTCTACAGTCTCGTCAACCTTATCACTTGCTTCATTTGAAAGTCTTGTGATTTCTTCACTTGCATTGTTGATTGTCTTTTCAGCTTCTTTTGAAGCATCTTGCAATCCGTTGTAGATGTTTTCAGAAACTTCACTAGCTTCTTCTTCTGTAAGATCGCTGTTCTTAGATACAGCATTATCAATAGCTTCCTTATCAGCAGAATCTGCTATAGTTTTTGCTCTTTCAGATAAAGAATCTGTTAGATCTTTAATAATTTGATCTTTGTTTTCTGGTTTTACTGCTAAGTCTTTTACTGCAGCTGTGATTTCATCTCTAGATTCTTGAAGTTGTCCTTCTAGATAATCTGGTTGAAGTTCAGGAACTTCTGTATCAGCTAGATATTTTTCTAGATTTCC
Source organism: Anaerococcus sp. (assembly GCF_030825785.1). Classification (GTDB taxonomy): domain Bacteria; phylum Bacillota; class Clostridia; order Tissierellales; family Peptoniphilaceae; genus Anaerococcus. Next base: position 1,884 of record NZ_JAPJPG010000063.1, on the reverse strand, counting down.
TTGAAGTTCTTCTGTATCAATATCTGAAATACTAGCTCCTGCACTTTCAAGTGCCTTGCTTGCTGCATCTCCTGCAACATTTGAAACAGATCCTGCAACACTGCCTACTGCATCTCCTGCTGTCCCTGCTACAGATCCAATTACATTTCCTGCCATTCCTAGAGCAGATGCTACTGCGTTAAATACTAGTGTTATTAGTAGTAGGATTGTTACTGCCCAAGTAATAGCTCCATGAAGAAGACCAGTTGATCTTGCAGAATATCCTGCTACAAATCCTCCTGCACAGAATGAAATGATTAGGGTAATTATTGTCCAAATACCAGTACCCACTCCAATTCCTGCCATTGGGTCGGCGCTTGTTGGTGCAAATAGACCAAATCCTAGTGCTGCTGTTAGTAGGCTTAGAACAGCAAATACTGCTGCTGCACTTACAGCACCTGCTATGATTGAGCCCCAAGATAAGTTTTTACCTGCTTGGATAGGACTTGTTTCTTGTTCATAAAAAGCCCTATTAGCTCTTCTGTTATTATTTTCTGTCATTTTTCCTCCTTATGATGTCAAATCATTTTCAAAATTAAAATACATAAGCATTTTCTATGCTCGCTATATTATTATACCCATTTTTCTCAATTTACCTACAATTTTTGTAAACTTCTTGTTCTCTAAGGATTTCAGAAACCATATCTCTGCCCTTTTGCATCTTCTTTATATTTTTGATATCGAGTATTATAACATCATTTTTGATCAAATCATTCTTACTTTTATCTGTTAGATAAGAAGAGTTTATGATAAGTATTGGCCTTAGCCTAGTATCCATGTCAGAAATCTTTCCAATCATCTCTTTGATGAAATCCTCTTTTAAGCTTTTTTCAAAATCATAATTTTTAATCTCGATTGCAAATCGCTTATCCTTCTTCTTGGCGTAGAGATCAAATCTATGACTTCTTTCAAATTCTTCCTGGAAGGGCTCGACCCTGTAGCCAGATTTCCTAAAGGCCTTGGCTATGAATTCTTCCGTAGTAAAGTCTAGGTTAATCTTTCTTAAAGCCTTCAAGAGATTGGTCGGATTTATCTTAAATACTGCCCTATATTCGGTTATCTCTCCGAATCTTTTAATATCAAATCCAATGACAAGGTCATTAATCACATTGAAATTACCGTGAGCTATGGCATTTCTTATATGACGTAAAAGGGCCATGGTCTTTGTTTCACTAGAATCAGCTAGGGTCATTATAAGCTTTTGCTCATCTACCACTACCTTACCCTCGAATTTTTTCGCTAATTTCTCACTAATCTCCTCAGTAAAAAGCACATCTCTATCTTCTAATTTCATAGAAGCCATTATGTCTTTGAAGATATAATCGTCGTATTCTGGGTTTAGGAGAAGCTCGTTTTCCTTAGCCTGCTCTGAAGTAATATTTGGCACATACCACAAGAGCATCTTTATGGCTTCATCTAAATCTGGACTTAGCTTTATAGGAATTTCCTTATGTCTTATAGAAAAATCCATAAGTTTGCCAGTCTTATTTATTTCAAACTTATCTGTAATTTCCATCTTATAACCTTTCTTTTAGTATCTACTAATATCTTACCCAAATACATATTTATTTTTCTATCTTCAAGTAATTAAAGGAGCCATCTAGGTCTAGTAAATTCCTTAAGACGTATCTTATCTTAAGATTTTCACTTACAAGGTCCATATATTTATTTCCTAAAAGATAGGCACGGATAACTTTTGGATTATTTGAAAGATATGATATGATTTCACTTTCTAAAACTGGATTTTTCCTAATTTCATTAAGTGTTTTTCTTATATTTTTTCCTCTTATGGTAGATGACTTATCTATGAGCTTATAATTAGAAAGATATGATCTTATATTTAGC
>NZ_JAPJPG010000062.1 GCF_030825785.1 Anaerococcus sp. | reverse complement strand
TCCTTATTCTTATCTTCAATTTCCTTCTTATCTTCTTCGATTTCTGCAAGGATTTTGTTGATATTTTTGGTATCATCTCCTATAAGATTTTTGGCATTGTTTAAAATCTCGTAAGGAAGACCCAGTCTTTTGGAAATCTCGAAGGCGTTGGACTTACCTGGAGTCCCTATTTCAAGCTTATAGGTTGGAGAAAGTGTATCTACATCAAATTCTACAGATGCATTCATAACACCAGAAGTCTCTACAGCATAGTATTTTAACTCGCTGTAATGGGTAGTAGAGAAGGTCATAACTTTCTTTTGGGTCAAGGAATTAAGGATAGAAATAGCAAGGGCAGCCCCTTCTACCGGATCTGTTCCTGAACCAATCTCATCTAAAAGGACCAAGGAGTTTTCTGTAGAGTTTTTTAATATATCGACGATGTTGGTTAGGGATGCAGAAAAAGTCGACAGACTCATCTCTATAGACTGGGTATCTCCTATGTCTAGGAAAATATCATCGAAGACACAAAGCTTACTTCCCTCGTAGGCTGGTATGAAAAGGGCTGTCTGAGCCATTGCACTTATTAGCCCTACAGTCTTTAGACTTACAGTCTTACCTCCAGTATTTGGCCCTGTGATTATTAAAGTAGTATAGTCTCCCCCGATTCTTACATCGATTGGCACAACCCTACCAGGAAGGAGTGGGTGTCTTGCTGATTTTAAGTCGACTTTCTTTTCATCTGTAATTATAGGAAGGCTATACTCATTTTCTATGGCAAATCTAGACTTTGCTTGTAGGAAATCAATCCTTGCTATCAACTTCTGATTTTCTAGTAGCTCTACATCGAAGCCTTGGGCAAGTCTAGAAAGTCTATCGAGGATTCTCCTGATTTCATCTTCTTCCTTAATCTCTAGGTCTCTCAGCTGATTGTTAAGCTCTACTATGGCCCCTGGTTCTATAAAAAGAGTGTTTCCAGAAGATGACTTGTCGTGGACAATTCCACCTATCAAGGCACGCTTATTAGTCTTTACAGGAACTACATATCTACCATCCCTTACCGATACTACCTTATCTTGTAGGGCGTCATCGTATTTAGAATTTGTGATATATGAATTTAGCTTAATCCTTATATCTGCTTCCTTCCTTTGCTTTTGACGTCTAATATTTCTAAGGGTAGATGAGGCAGAATCTGCTATTTCCTCCTCATTAATTATAGACCTATCGATTTCGTTTTTGAGAAAATCATTGATTGAGATTCTAGAAAAAATATCAGAAATCTTCCTATCTTCGATATTTTTCCCATAATCTTTTAGATATTCACTCACCCTTAGTAGGTCAAGGACTTTTAAGAGCTCTCCTGGATCGAGTATGCCATTTTTCCTAATATAGGCTACAATTTCTGTAAGATCGAAGAGACCGAAGAGGTCTATGTTTCCATTTTTCCTAATCACATCGACCATAGCAGCAGTCTCGTAAAGCTCTTCTCTTATATAATTTATATCATCAAAAGGTCTTAGCTTGAGGATCTGATCCTTTACAAGATTTGACCTTGCACATCCAGCAAGTCTTTCTAGAATCTTTTCATATTCTAAAACCTTTAAGCTTTTTTCTTGCATTAAATAACACCTCTATCGTAATTTAGATTGTTAGTTTCTTTTCTGTCTTGGTAATCTCTTATATCTTCATCCGAAAAGACCTGAACTAGGAGGGAAATATCGCTGGTAAAGTTTCTCCGATCTACCTTAGATGCCTCAGATGGATAGATCCTACTTATGCCTTCTCTTCTTATTATCTTAAGCCTATCGCCATTTTCATTTACCATTTCTCCATTTCTAAACCTACAGCTAGAACATCCCTTAAGGCCGCACTTTTTGATAGTAGAAAATGGACAATGGACCATATTCATAAGCTCAATTCTCCCATAGGTCAGGGCTTCTACATTAAAGTATTGCCCATTTTGAATTATAGAATCGAAGGTTGCTTCTACCGATGATGAAGTCATCTCGGCGAACCTATCGTAAAAATCGTAGGTAAATTTATTGAAGACATTTAGGTATCTGCCTATCCTGATTTTTATATTATTTTCCCTGAATTTATCAACAAAGGCAAGGTCTCTATAGTTATTGAAGACTACACCCTTGATAGATCTTTCCTTGATGAAGGCTATAAGCTCATCTATATCGTAGTCTGTGTGGGAATTAAGGATTAGATAAAGACTAAATCCAGCATATTTATCATCATATTCTTCTAGGTAAATATTATCAAAGTCTTTTAAAAGACTTGGGCTTATATTAGTATTTTTAAGCTCTACGTTTATTTCCTTCTTATGATCTTTCTTATTGCCTTGGCTAGGGATTTCTATATTGATTTCATCCCTCCTAAAAGATTTGAGGATTTCTTCTTTAAGCTTAGCAGATCCTGCTCTTCTTAATCTATTGATGTCCTTTTTTCTAATGAAGACATCTGGATCCATGACTATATTAATTTGCCTTGCCTTATAGATATCGTCCCCAAACTTGCTTAAATTTTCCCTCATGTCTTCTTCTGTCAGAGAAATCTTCTTAGCCCTTTCTAGATTGTCATCTGTACTTAGGCTAATTGACTTATCCTCATAGGTCATGGTAATCTCTGCAGGCTCGCCTACCTTGGCCCTAAAGTCAATTCTTATCGGAAGATTTTTATATTCTCTTAGAGCCTTTTCTAAGTTAAGCCCTATCTTTTGAGAATTTAGGATATATACATCGGATCCTTCCTTGGCGTCTGTATATTGGTTGAGATAAGTTTTAGACTTTTTCTTTAGATTTTCAGTCAAGGTATAGGGTAATTTCTTGCCCTTATCTGTGATTATCTCTAGATTATCTCCTAGAAGAAGGTCGGATGAATTAATAAAGTACTTTTTATTTCCTTCTTTGATGACTTTCCCTACAGATCTATGCTTGGCATCAGATGAAAGTCTTACATAATCACTCTTTTGTCCAAAGATAAATCCCTTGGTGTAGCCTCTGTTTGATATATCTCTTAAATCATTTTTGTCGTAAGAATTTTTATCTATCTTATCCTTATAGCTTTTTACACTAGTATAGACATATTCTGGACTTTTCATCCTACCTTCGATCTTGAAGCAATCTATGCCGAGGTCTACTAACTGATCGATTTGATCTATGACATTTAAATCTCTCATATTTAGGAAATAATCATCAGCCAAAGTTTTCCCATCTGCTATAAGCGAGTATTTTTGCCTACAAATCCCAGCACATCTTCCCCTATTAGCAGAACGAGCACCAAAGTAGGAGCTCATCAAACATTCTCCAGAGTAAGATACGCACAAGGAACCGTGGACGAAAACTTCCTTTTCTACAGGAAGGGTAGCAATTTTTCTAAGCTCCTCGATTGGAGTCTCTCTAGCAATAACTACCCTATCAAAACCTAAGTCCATGAGGCTTTTCGCTCCGTAATAGTCTCTTACGGCCATTTGGGTTGAAGCATGTAGATCCATTCCTGGCATTTGGTCTTTTAAGATTGTAAATAGGCCCAGGTCTTGGATTATTAGGGCATCTGCCCCGTATTCGTAGAGCTTTTTGGCGTAGTATACCGCCTTTTCCATCTCCTCATCCTTGATTAAGATATTCATAGTCACAAATACCTTCTTTCCAAATAGGTGGATGAGGTCGATAAAGCTTCCCACATTTTCTATATCAAAATTTTTGGCATAGGCACGGGCTCCAAAGTCGTCCACTGCCATATAAAAGCTAGAAGCCCCAGCGGCAAGGCCTGCATAAAGCATCTCTTCATTGCCAACTGGAGCTAGGATTTCAGATTTTGCCATCAAAGTTTTCCTTTCAAGCTGTCATTTTCCTTACTAAGGTCCATTACTTCTACTTGAAGTCTTTTGACTTCGTTTTTTAGTTTATCTATAGTCTCTTTAGAATCCTTGTATCTTACAAGATCTCTCTTAAGCTTAGAATTTTCCTTATCTAGCTCATCTAGTCTAGTTTTATTCTCTAAACTTTCACTAAGAAGCTTATCTTTCTCGCTTCTGATTAATTCTATATCTTCTTTTAGCTTAGGGTATTCTCTTAGAGGAACTTCACTTTTTTCCTTAAGGCTCTTATACTTTTCGGCAAGTCTATAGAGGTCATCTGTAATATTTACACCAGCCAATACTAGTTGCCTATCAAAAGTAAGCCTATTGGATTTAACTTCTTGAATTTTCCTATCAAATATTTCTGCTATATCTTTAATATTTTCCTTAGGCTCCTTGGAGACTAGGGTGTAGGTCTTGCCGTCTATTTTGACATCAACTTTATATTCGCTCAAATACTACTCCTAACTACGTAATACAATATCCTCTTCGGCCAAGCAATCGAGGATTTTCTTCTCTATTCCTGCTATATCCTTATCCTTTAGGGTCTTATCCTTAGCCCTGTAGAGGACCTTATAAGAAATTGACTTCTTATCTTCTTCTATATGCTCTCCTGTATAAATGTCAAATAGGCTAATCTTATCTACAAGGCCAGATCCGTTTTCTCTTATAGTATTTTCTATTAGTTCTGACTCAAGATTTCTGTCGCATACAAATGAATAGTCCCTTTCTATAGCTGGGAATTTTGCTATTTGTTTATATTTTCTATCAATTATTCTCTTATCTTCAATCTTAGCAAGATTAATCTCAAGGATTAAGGCTCCCTTATCTATCTCATATTCATCACGCACTTCGTAGGAGATCTCACCCATAATACCAACATGGTCTCCTTCATAGAAGATATCTGCACAGCGGCCAGCGTGGAAGGCATAGATATTCTCATTTGCTTTGAATGTAAAACCAGTAAATCCAACCTCTCCCATGGCTAGGGTAAAGAAATCCTTAAGGTCGTAGAAGGAATAATCTCCATATAGACCCATGGTTAGGGTTATATTTTCCTTTGGAAGCTTGTCTGAAGTTTTCTCGAATGTCCTATCTAGCTCGAAAAACCTCATGTCCTTTTGACCGTATTTTATATTTTTAGCAATTACATCTAGCATAGAAGGAACTTGACTTGTTCTCATTACTGAGTAGTCTTCACCAAGTGGATTTATTAGCTTGATATAATCACGAAGATTAGAATCCTTATCTACACCTAGTCTGTCAAATTCTCTTGGGGAGATGAAAGAATAGGTTGCAAGCTCTGAGAATTTTTGTCCAACAAGCTTACTGCAAAGCTCATCTCTTAGAAGTCTTCTCTTAGATCTTTCTCCTCTTTGAAGGGATGATACTAAAGGAGCATTTTCGATATTTCCCATTCCATAAAGTCTAACTACTTCTTCTATTAGGTCTGCTTCTATAGTGACATCACTTCTAAAGTAAGGAACTCTTACCCTAAGCCTTTTATCATCTAGCTTTTCTACTTCAAATTCTAGAAGCTCTAGATTTCTAATAGCAGTATCTAGGTCAAAGTCCACACCTGTTAGCATGTTTAGTCTTTCTAGTCTAAGATCTACCTTTATCTCTTCTCTTTCTTTTATGCCTTCATCGATTGATCCACCGACAACTTCTCCTATAGCAAGTACGTCGATTAATCTCATAGCCCTTCTTGAAGCAAAGTCTGCCATCTCAACTGGAACACCTTTTTCAAATCTTGAGCTTGCTTCACTTCTAAGACCTAGAGTTTTCGATGACTTTCTGATATTTGCCTGATCGAAATTTGCAGCCTCAAGGAGGATATTTTTGGTATCAAGGGTTACTTCAGAATCCATTCCTCCCATAAGACCTGCAAGGCCGATCGCTTCCTTACCATCAGCTATAACAAGCATTGAAGAGTCGAGCTTCCTATCTACTCCATCAAGGGTCTTTAGGATTTCTCCTTCCTTAGCATCTCTTACTATAATTTTTTGATCAGCTAATTTGTCGAGGTCATAGGCATGAAGGGGTTGACCTGTTTCAAGCATTACGAAGTTTGTAATGTCTACTATATTATTTATTGGTCTCATACCAGCAAGCATAAGGTAGTTTTGTAACCATTGAGGAGATCTTTTGACTTCGACATTCTTGGCAACTCTTGCTACAAAGCGATTACACTTATCACTTTCAATAGAAACTCCATTAGAATAGTCTTTTATGTCCTCATCATTTTCCTTAAAGTCGAGACTTGGATAGGTGATTTTTTCTCCAAAACTTGCAGCAGTTTCTCTTGCCATACCGATTATTGATAAGCAGTCTGGTCTGTTTGGTGTGATTTCGTATTCTATAACTGGGCTATTTGAGTGAATTACTTGGCTTAGGGGAGTGCCTGGCTCATATTCACCTTCTAGAACTATAACTCCCTCCCTAAGTTCCTTTGGAATTACAGAATCTTCATAGCCTAGCTCGCTGTAGGCTGTAAGCATGCCTTGGCTTACAATTCCAAAAAAGTCATGATCTTCAATTATTGTTCCATCATCAAGCTTAGTTCCTGATGTGATAACTGGAAGGTAGTCGCCCTTCTTGGTATTTTTGGCATTGGTTATAATAGTGATTGGTTCATCTTTTCCAATATCTATTGTAAGAACTTGGAGTCTATCAGCATCCACATGTTTTTCTTGATTGGTAACTTTGCCTACAAGGATTCCATCAAGATCAGATGTGTGAATTGTAACTTCTTCTACATGCGATCCTGTCTCTGAAAGCCTATCAGTAATTGTCTTAAGGTCTTTATCAATTTTTATATAATCTTTTTGCCATATTAAAGGTACTAACATATATCCTCCTAGAATTGTTCCATAAATCTCTTGTCATTATCATAAAGAAGTCTTATGTCATCGAGTCCATATTTAACCATGGCAATCCTGTCGACTCCTAGACCAAAGGCAAAGCCTGTGTATTTTTCGCTATCAATACCGCAAGCCTCTAGTACATTTGGATGAACCATTCCTCCACCCAAAAGTTCCATTGACCAACCAGTGT
>NZ_JAPJPG010000061.1 GCF_030825785.1 Anaerococcus sp. | reverse complement strand
CTCTAATGGAATTGTCACAGTGAGCATAGCGAACTGATGAAACTCCTTAATCGAGGCTTTGCGTGACGAAGTGCAACTAAGCCCGCAAACTACCGTCGACAGAGCGTAGCGACGAGAGGTCTCCAGTCTATGATGACATGTAAATAATATAGATTATTTTAGCTACAAAATCCAAAGAGATATCTCGACTTTGCTCGACGGTAGTTTGCGGCCTCAGAAACAAGCCCGTCCGGCTCATGGAGGACCTAACCTCGCAAAGCCTCGATTAAGGTCTGTCATCAATTCACTAACGTTCATTGTGACCAGAACCATTAGATATAAGGGCCGGGAGAATGTACGCTCAAGACTAGGGGTGGGTAGAGAAGCTAAAGGTTACCAAAGAACTCCCTCAAAAAAGAAGGCCCCTCAGGACCTTCCTTCTCTCTATATGAAGTTTTATAATGTATAAGTTATCTTCTAAATATTATTTAAGTCTAGGAATGATTTGTCCGTAGTCTCCTTTTCTTCTCTTGTATACCACTCTTACGTCTGCATCTTCACTGTCTAGATATACGAAGAAATTGTGGTCTAGAAGTTCCATTTGTAGGATTGCTTCCTCGGCGGACATTGGCTTAACGTGGATTTCCTTTACTCTTTTAATATTAGTATTATCATCGTTTTCCTCATTTTCATAAGTCTCGAGATTTTCGAACTTGATGCTTTCCCCGCTTTGCCTATCTCTCATAAGTTTTGTCTTATTCTTCCTTATCTGGCTGAGCAGACCATCGATATTTCTATCGATTGCTGTTGGATAAGTCTCATCGCTGGTTTCAGATCTTAGGATTCTACCGTTGTCTAGAAAGGCTGTAGTTTCAACTACGAACTCATTTCCTTCTTTGGCAAACCTAACATCCATTTCTTGTTGGTCATGGAAGTATTTATCTAGCCTATCAAATTTCTTTATAGATTCATTTCTGATATCGTCTGTTAGTGTAAAATTCTTGGCTATTAAATTTAATTTCATAATACCCTCCTATTGTCTTTTTATTATTTTACCCATAATCATAAATAATAAACGTTTTCTTATGATAATTTATCAGTCCTCTTACGATTTCTATCCTTAATATTACTAATAATAGTGTCCGATATTTTTAATAAAGTATAATAAAGAAAGATATGTAAAGGAGTAAGTATGAAAGATACAAAATTAAGAGATATCTTGGACTATGAATTCTTATCTAGTCTCGATATTTCAGATGATTATAGAAAAATTTCCTACAAGAAGACTAAGGGAAATTATAAAGAAAACAGATACGATAGCAATTTATGGATTTATGATACCGAAACCTGCGAGAACTATCAGATAAGTGATGACAATAAGGCCTCTATTTCTACCTTCAATAAGGATTCTAATATAGTCTACAAGAAGGAATCTTCAGATGAGTCTGATATTTTCTATGTAAAAGATGGTACAGGCCTAGGACATAAGTACTTTTCTATTGACAAGGATGTCGATCTGATAAAACACTTAGGAGATGACATTTTTCTCCTAAAGGCTAAGGATAAGTTAGGCAAGGAAGAGAAAGAAAAAGATAAGGAAGACTCCTACTTCAAGGAAATAGACAAGCTTCCTTTTTACCTAAACGGACTAGGCTTTATCAAAGACAGGGACTCTGCCCTATATTTTTATGATAGAGAAAATGATAAGCTTCGATTGATTAAAGACTTTAAGGCAGATGACAATCTATCCTTTGTTGATATCAATGAGGATAATAGCAAGATTCTTCTTCTTAGAGGGAATTTTACAAATAATTCTGTAATGGAGCTTAAGGAAGACCTCCTCCTCCTAGATATTAAATCAGGTGAAATGACTCTTCTAATCGAAAATGAATTTTCCTACTACACTGCAAGATTTATCGAAGATAGGATAGTCTTTGTAGCGACCGATATGAAAAAGGGCGGGGTCAATGAAGATTGTTTTATTTATTCATGTGACTTTGAGGGAGATTATAAGAAAATTAGCCCAGACGATTTCGATATGGACTTTGGTAATTCTATAGGTACTGATGCGAGGTTTGGATCTTCTAGGACCTTCGATGTAAAGGGCGACAGGCTATATTTTGTAGTTACTGACTTTGAAAAGTCCAAACTCTTATCCATAAGTCTTGATGGAGATATAAGAGAAGAAATCTCAGAAGGCGTTGAAGACTTCGTCCTAGCAAATGATGATATCTACTACCTAGCAATGGGAGTTGACACTCTTTCTGAGCTTAAGAGTAAAAATACTGGGGAAACTCTCATAGAAAACAAAGTCCCAACAGATGTCCTCTCTATCGAGACTTTCGACTTCACATCAAATGGAGACGAACTTACCGGTTACGTCCTCCTTCCAAAGGACTTCGATAAGAATAAGAAATATCCGACCCTTCTTTCTGTCCATGGTGGACCAAAGACAGAATTTTCTGATATCTTCCACCACGAACACCAAATGTTTGCATCAGCAGGCTACATGGTAATCTACACCAACCCACACGGGTCAAGCGGTAGAGGAGTCAAGTTCTCCGACATTCGTGGTAGCTACGGAGATATAGACTATGATGACCTCATGGCCTTTACCGACCTTGCCATAGAAAAATACCCACAAATTGATACAGAAAAAATGGGAGTCTATGGAGGAAGTTATGGTGGATTTATGACAAATTGGACCATAGGTCACACCGACCGTTTCGAAGCAGCTTGTTCCCAAAGATCTATCTCAAACTGGACAAGCTTCTATGGAGTATCAGATATTGGCTATTACTTCGCTCCTGATCAAACAGCAAGTGATATGTGGACTGATCTTAACAAAATGTGGGACCAATCTCCGATCAAATACGCCCCAAATGTTACAACTCCAACCTTATTCATCCACTCTGACGAAGACTATAGGTGTCCACTAGAGCAGGGCTTACAAATGTATACTAGAATTAAGGAAAATGGCACAGATACCAAGATGTATATCTTCCATGGGGAAAATCACGAACTATCTCGATCTGGAAAACCAAAGGGCAGGATCAAGAGACTAAGAGCGATAAAAGAGTGGTTTGACAAGTATCTTAAAGATGAATCAAAACAAGCCTAAGACAAAGAACTTTTTCCTAAATCTTATAAACAGGGTAGCAAATCATGACATCATGACCTACTCTGCAGGACTATCCTTCTACCTCCTACAAGCATCCATACCACTTATGATGGTTCTCGTAAGTGTACTGTCCTACTTTATATCAGGTAGAGAGGATATCATATATAGATTTTTGGACTTTTTACCGATTACTACAATAGAGCTGATAGCGGAGGTGATAGATATTCTACTTATTTCCTCCCAATCTCCAACAGTCACAACCTTGACGATTATTTTTGCCTTATGGTCTGCGACAAGTGGTATCAACAAGCTAATAAATGCGATAAATCACGCCTACGGGCTCCACAAACAAAAACAAGCTATCAAACAAAGACTCATGAGCGTAATCTTTACCCTCATTTTCATAAGTTTGATAGTCTTTATGTTGATATTTCAAATCTATGGTACAAGCATAATAAATATCTTCAATGCCCAAATCATAGAGAAAATCACCGTACATTTTAACACAAATATCCAAAAGGCCTTGGATATGATATCATCGCCTTTATTTAAGCTAATAGCCTTCCTCCTTCCCTTCCTCATAATGGCAATAGCTGTCGGAGTATTCTATAGATACTCCCCTTCCAACGCCAACAACAGGATAAGCGTCAAGGAAGCCTTCTGTGGAGGATTATTCGCAACAGTCGCCATATTTATAGCAAGCTTTATATACTCCTACTTCGTAAACAACTTCTCTAACCAGTCCCTTGTCTACGGAGCACTTGCAGGAATCCTTGCCCTCTTCATCTGGCTACTAATGGTATCAACAATCCTAATCCTAGGAGCAGAATGTATAGCGGCCTACAGAGAAGGTTACAAGGAAGACTATTTTGACAAAAACACTATGACAAAAGAGAAATCTTCCCTTAAGGATAAAATAATCAAATTGATAAGGAAAAAGAACAATGAAAAATGAAATGCGAAGATTCTTCCTAAACCTCCGTCGTGAAATGGGTAAAGAAAGAATCGAAGAATATTCAGATAAAATCTATCAAAATCTAATAAAAACTGACCTCTACGAGAATGCAAGTACAATCTTTGTCTATGTATCAATGGATAAAGAAATAAATACAGAAAAAATAATACGAAAAGCTCTAGCAGACGGCAAAGAGGTCTACGTTCCCTTCATCGAAGAAAAAACCATGAAGACAAATAAACTTGAAAAATACGAAGACCTAGTAGAAGGTAAATTCAAAATAAAAACCACCAAGTCAAATATTTCCCTAGAAAACCCAGACTTAACCCTAGTCCCAGGACTTACTTTCGACAAAAGCAAAAATAGGATAGGCTACGGAGGAGGCTACTACGATAAGTTCCTAGCAAATAGCAAAACAACAAGCCTAGGCCTATTCATGAGCCCCTTCGAATCAATAGAAATTCCAACAGATAAAAACGACATGGCCCTAGATTATATATTGACTGAAGAGGGGTTATTCTAAAAAGATAAAGCAAGGAGATGTCTCGACTACGCTCGATATAAGGGTAACGTAATGAGATATCTCGACTTACGCTCGATATAAGGGGGAAAAAAGAGATGTCTCGAATACGCTCGACATAAGGGGAACGTGAATGAGATATATCGACTTCGGTCTAGATAAAGACATAAAATTAAACAAATCGCAATATCTCAAGCTTCCTATCCACTTCTTTTTTATTATTTCATTTTTTATTTGACAAGTTTCAAAAGTCCATGTATAATTTGAATCAAGAAAACAAACTATGATAAGAAAAGTAGATTTGATGGACCTACACAGAGAGGCTATGGTTGGTGAGAATAGTCTAGAAAAGTCAGATTGAAAATGGCCTTTGAGTTTCTTGCCCGATATTTAAGGCAAGACGTGTTCGCACGTTATAGCGATAGGGTATGCTAGTACCCGATGAGTTATTAATCGCAAGATTAGTATAAATTAAGGTGGTAACACGAGCTTTAAGCTTCGTCCTTTGGGGACGGAGCTTTTTTTGATATAAGGATACATAGTTAAATTTTCTTATGGCGCCAAATTGTTAACATGTCCCCACTATATACCAAATAAAATTAGAGTGGTATAAATTATTAGAAAATTATTAAAGAGGTAAATTAATATGTCAAAAAGATTTTTAACTGTTGGATCATTACTAAGAAACGAAGAACTCCTAAAATACAAGAGAGAAATTGAAGGAAGAGAAGATATAACCTATCCTTTCTACGACGACCTAGAAGGATACAAAGAGTGCGAAGATAAGTCAGTAGCAGAAATTGTCGAAAAAGAACTCGAACACGGCCTTGTTCAAGTAACAGATGGTGAGTACTCCAAGTCCCTATGGCACCTTGACTTCGTTTGGGGGCTTGATGGATGCGAGAGATTTATCAACAAGACTGGTTATTTCTTCAGAGAAAAAGATTCTGATGAGAAGTTTGAGACAAGAAAAGATATAGGAATAAGGATCACCGGCAAGGTTTCTGGCAAAAACCACGTCTTTATCGACCATTTCAAAAGATTAAAGGATATAGTTGATGGAAGAGCTGAAGTTAAGCAATGCATCCCTTCCCCATCTCATATCTATGGCGAGCTAACAAACTTTGGATTTATAGAAGAATCTTCTTACTATAAATCAGAAGAAGACTTCTTAAAGGATTTGATCCAAGCCTACAAGGACTTCCTAGACGACTTCAAAAACGCTGGTGGTGAAATCATTCAGTTTGACGACTGTCTTTGGGAACAATTCGCCAAGGAAAATAAGGAAAACCAATACGATAACAACCAGACAGACCTAGATAAGAACCTAGCCCTTGCCCAAAAATACATCGACATCAACAACGAAGTTATAGACTATGGCCATGAGCTTGGCCTTAGAGTCTACACTCACAATTGTAGGGGTAATTACTCATCTAGAAACTTCTCCGATGGAAGCTACGAATCAATCGCCGACCTATTTTTCAAAAATCTAAAATACGATAGATTCTACCTAGAATGGGACGACGAAAGAGCAGGATCAGTAAAGGCACTCGAGGCCTTCAATAACAGAGACGACGTAGAAATTGTCCTAGGCTTCCTATCAAGCAAGACCAATACCCTTGACGATGAAAAAAGAGCCCTTAACCTCCTAGAAGAAGCTAGCAAAATCATCGACAAAGACAGACTCTACCTCTCCCACCAATGTGGATTTGCTTCATGCGATTGTGGAAACGAACTTACAGAAGATGAGCAATGGGCCAAAATCGACCAAGGCCAGAAAATAGCAGAAGAGTTCTGGGGTGAATAATGACAGATCCTCCCAAACTATTAAAAGAACTTAAAGACAAGAAGTGGATAAGCCTAAGTCATGTCGTAACAAGTGATATCCCCCACTTCGAAGCCTTTAATAAACTGAAAACTGAAGACATAGCCACAATAGACGAAGATGGATTTTGGGGTAACGAAATTACAATAGGAAGCCAATACGGTACCCACATAGATGCCCCAAACCACTTCGCCAAAGGCACAAGAGATCTTCTCCAAATCCCCTTTGCCGAAAGATGCCTTCCCCTATATGTAATAGATATCTCCCACAAAGTAGAAAAAAATCCCGACTATGAGATAACAAAAGAAGATATCCTAGACTTCGAAAAAGAACATGGACAAATAGAGCCTAAGTCCTTCCTAGCACTTAGAACAGACTGGTCCAAGAAGTTTCACGATAAGGAAGCCTTTATCAACAAGGACGATAAAGGAATCGAGCACACTCCAGGATGGTCCCTAGAAGCCTTAAAGTTCCTCCACGAAGAAAGAGACCTAACAGCCATAGGCCACGAAAACCTAAACACCGACCCAGGCCTCAAACTCTACGAAAACAAGGCTCTAGAAGCAGAATACTACTGGCTAAGCCAAGACAAATACCAAGTAGAAGTCCTAACAAATCTAGACAAGCTCCCAGCAAAAGGAGCAATAATAACAATCTCCTACCCACAAATATCAAATGTCTCAGGATTTTCTGCAGAAGTTAACGCAATATACTAAACAATTACTAACATTTAATATGGGTCTATAATAAATCGTGTTGGTAGAAGTAAATGATACTTCTTTCAACACG
>NZ_JAPJPG010000060.1 GCF_030825785.1 Anaerococcus sp. | reverse complement strand
TTCTTCTGTATTCAGAAAGTACACCGGATCTTGCGCATTGTCTTTTGAATCTTTTGATTGCACTATCGATTGATTCGTTTTCTCCAACTCTGATCTCTGTCATTTTCTATCCCCCCTCTCGTATTCGCACTAACTTCCATCAACCTGGTGGCCACTTAAATCCTCTGCCTCCAAGTACATGAAAATGCAAATGAGGTACGCTTTGTCCCCCATCTTCACCGACATTAGTTACAACTCTATAGCCCTTTTCATCAAGCCCCTTCTCGCTCGCTAGTTTTTTTATACTAGCAAAGATACTGCTAATGATCTCGCTATCAGCTTCATCTAATGTAGTTATGCTTTGAATGTGCTTTTTTGGTATTACAAGAAAATGGATAGGTGCTTGTGGATCTAAATCGTTAAATGCAATAACATCACTATCTTCATAGATTATATCTGAAGGAATTTCCTTATCTATAATCTTACAAAATACACAATCCATACTTCACCCCCATTAGTATATATTCTACCACAAGAAAAAAAGTGAGTCAATAAAATATGTTCATAAATACTAATCTTTTATTAAATCAATAAAAGGGTAGATATATAGTGAACTAGTAAAAGAAAGGATAAATAATGAAAATTTTAATTTTAGGCTCCAATGGTGGAGTTGCTTCTAAGATTAGTCAAATATTAAAGGATAATAAAGCAGATTTTACAGCCAGCGTAAGAGATGAAGATAAGCTAGAAGAATTAAAAAATCAAGGCATAGATGTAAAATTGATCGATGTAGTTAAAGATTCTATCGATGATTTAGCTAAAAGTTTTGAGGGTTATGACAAGATATTATTTTCTGTAGGAGCTGGTGGTAAGGGCGGAGCTGAAACTACAGTAAGGGTAGATTTAGATGGAGCCGTTAAGACAATGATTGCAGCAAAGAAAGCTGGAGTTGGTCAGTACTACATGATTTCTACTTGGGATTCTTCTAGACAAGCTGTAGATAATCCTGATGATCCAATCAAAACTTACACAATTTGCAAACACTATGCAGACTTATATTTGACGGAGATTTCAGGATTAACCTATACTATAATTCATCCATCAGCTTTAAACGATGAGAAAGGCGAAGAAAGTATAGGAGTTACTGATACTCATTCAACTGAACTTGCAGTTAAAAAGTCTATATCCCGCAGTGATGTAGCAACTTTTGTATCTAAGTTATTACTAACTGAAGGATTTAAAAACCAATCAATTCAAATTGCATCAGGTGATACCGATATAGATGAAGCTATAGAAAATATAAAATAAAAAGGCTTAACACTTTCATTTAAACATCGCTTATCTTAAATTTTAAGAAAAGCGATGTTTTCTTGTGCTTAGCCTTTTTATATGAGTTTACCAACCAATTCATCATTTTTGATTTCAGTTATTAAGACATCTCTTATTTCATTATCTCCTATATCATCTTTAACATTTACCCTCAGATAGTTTGTAGAGTATCCTGACTTAAAGCCTTCCATATCGGACTTGCTTTCAAATAAGACAGACAAGGTCTTTCCTATCTGGTTTTTGAGGAAATTTAATCTGTTTACTTCCTCTATTGCTTCCAATTCTTTGAGTCTTTCTTTTTTGATATTGCCATCAACTTCTGGCTTCATAGATGCTGCCTTTGTACCATCTCTTTTTGAATATTTAAATAGATGGGTCTTGGCAAATTTGATTTCCTTAACGAAGTCTTTGGTATCTTCATGATTTTCTTCTGTTTCTGTTGGAAATCCTACTATTATATCTGTGGTAATTCCTGCATTAGGGAAGACTTCTCTTATTAGATTGACCTTTTCCTTAAAGATTTTAGTATCATACTTCCTATTCATCGCCTTTAGAATCTCATCTGAGCCTGATTGAAGGGATAGGTGGAAGTGATCGCAGGCCTTTTGAGTTTCTTTCATTCTTTCTAGGAAATCTCTTGTAATATGCCTTGGCTCCATAGAAGATAGCCTAATTCTCTCAATTCCATCTGTCTTTGAGACTTCTTCTATGACATCTATTAGGCTTGTCCCATTTCTTAAATCCTTGCCGTAACTTGCAACGTGGATTCCAGTAAGAACTATTTCCTTATAACCATTTTGAGCAAGTCTTTTTGCTTCTTGCTTGATTGAATCCATATCTCTACTAGCAATATTACCTCTGGCGTAGGGGATTAGGCAATAGGAGCAATACATATTGCAACCATCTTGGATTTTCATGTAGGCACGGGTCATGGCCTCTTGGTTAGATATCTCAAGCTCTTCAATAGTTTTTGTCTCGCTAAAGGATAGGACTTTATCGATTGCCTTTTTATTTTGAAGGACATTTTCGCAAAGATCTACCACTTCTTCCTTATTTCTTGAGCCTAAGACTACATCTACTCCCTCTATTGCTGCTACTTCCTCTGGTTTTACTTGAGAATAGCAGCCCATTACGGCAATTACTGCTTCTGGATTATCTCTTCTAGCCCTTGATATCATCTGTCTAGACTTCCTATCGCTCATATTTGTAACGGTGCAGGTGTTTATTACATAGATATCTGCATTATCTGGTTTTTTTTCATAGCCTCTAGCTTGAAAGATTTCTTCTACAGCTTCAGATTCATACTGGTTAACCTTACAACCTAGGGTTATTATGTTGAATGTATTTTTCATTAATCAAAAAAGTCCTTTAATTTGTCAAAGAAGGATTTCTCTTCCTTAACTTCTTCTCCGCTAACATTGGCATAGGCTTCTAGAGCCTTTTTTTGTTGCTTATTAAGCTTCATAGGAGTTATCACTTTGACAAAGAAATAGAGATTACCCTTTCTTCCTCTTCTCTTATCATGGATTCCTTCGCCTTTTAATTTAAACTTAGTTCCAGTTTGGGTTCCTGCTGGAATTTCGTAGCTTTTGGTTGATTTAAGGGTAGGGATTTGGATATCTCCTCCAAGAGCTGCAGTAGTAAAGCTTATAGGCATCTCATAGTAGATATCGAGTCCATCTCTTTTAAATATTTCATGCTCTTTAACCTTAAGCACTAGGTAAAGGTCTCCATAAGGACCTCCATTTTCTCCTACATGACCCTTGCCAGATACTCTTATTACATTGTTATCTTCAACTCCTGCAGGAATATCCACCTTGACCTTTTCAGACTTAAATTCCTTACCAGTTCCTTTACAGTTCTTGCAAGGTTCTTCTATAATTTGGCCATCTCCCCCGCATTTATCGCATGTAACAGTCCTTGACATAGTACCAAAAGCTGTTTGGCTAACTTGGTTAACAACTCCCCTACCATTACATTTATCGCAAGTGTGGACCTTACTTGGATCTTCGCTTTTTTCTCCATGACATACATGGCAGGCTACTTCATGCCTTACTTGGATTTCCTTGCTAACACCAAAGGCCGATTCTTGGAAAGTTAAGTTTACTACTTGCTGGATATCAGCTCCCTTGATTGGTCTGTTAGAAGATCTCGCATTTGAGAAGCCTCCTCCAAATAAATCACCAAATAAGTCTCCAAATATATCTTCAAATCCACCTTGAGAAAATCCAGAAAATCCACCTTGGCCACCCTCGAAGGCGCTTGATCCAAACCTATCGTACTGACTTCTTTTCTCTTCATCAGAGAGGATTTCATAGGCAAGTGTTGCTTCCTTAAACTTTTCAGCCGCCTCTTCATTATCTGGGTTTAGGTCAGGATGGTATTTCTTGGCAAGTTTTCTATATTCTCTTTTTATTTCACTTTGGCTTGCGGTCTTCTCTACCCCAAGCACTTCATAAGGGTCTCTCATTTATCCTCCATCCACTAAAAAAGGAGCTGCTGCAATATGAATCCAATCGTCCATCATTAGAAGCTTCTGGGAAAGTAAGTCTAGTCGCCTGTGACTTCGAGGCTTAAGATTTACTTCCCCTAGCTTCTTCTAATATTCGGGACGATTATTCATTCTGCAACATCCCCTCTATTATTTTTCTTTAATTATACTCTTTTGATAATTACTTGCAATCGCAAATTATTCTTCGTCATCATCGATTACTTCGTAATCAGCATCTACTACATCTTCGTCATCATTTCCGCCTTGAGCTTCACCGTTTGCTTCGTTTGCCTTATACATAGCTTCACTCATTGAGTAGATTTTTTGAGTTAGAGCTTCTGTTTTAGCCTTGATATCGTCGATGTCATCTGCCTTTATAGCTTCTTCAAGATTGTTGATTTCAGCTTCCATCTCTTCTTTTTCGCTGCCTTCAAGCTTAGCATCTTCTATTGTTTTTCTTGCTTGGTATACTAGGTTTTCCGCGTTGTTTTTAGCGTCTATACCTTCTTTTTTCTTCTTATCTTCTTCAGCGAATTGTTCAGCTTCTTTTACTTTTCTATCGATTTCTTCGTCAGATAGGTTGGATGAAGATGTGATTGTGATCTTTTGTTCTTTTCCTGAACCTTGATCTTTTGCAGTAACATTTACTATACCGTTAGCATCTATGTCGAATGTTACCTCGATTTGTGGAACTCCACGTCTAGCTGCTGGTATACCTGTTAGTTGGAATCTACCAAGTGTTGTGTTGTCTGCTGCCATTTCACGTTCACCTTGAACCACGTGGATATCAACTTCTGTTTGTCCATCTGCAGCTGTTGTAAATACTTGTGATTTCTTTGTTGGAATGGTTGTATTTCTTTCAATTAGTTTTGTAGCAACTCCTCCTAGAGTTTCGATTCCTAGTGATAGAGGTGTTACGTCAAGTAGGAGTAGGTCTTTTACTTCACCACTCAATACACCACCTTGGATAGCTGCACCTAAGGCAACACATTCGTCTGGGTTGATATCTCTTTGTGGGTCTCTACCGATTAGGTTTTTAACAAGTTCTTGGACTGCTGGCACCCTTGTAGATCCACCAACTAGTAGGACCTTTTCTATATCGTTTTGGCTAAGTCCTGCATCCTTTAGAGCATCCTCCACTGGTTTTCTTGTAGCTTCTACTAGGTGTTTTGTTAGCTCTTCAAATTTAGCTCTTGATACAGTTTGCTCTAAGTGAACTGGTTGACCATCTACTGCTGTTATAAATGGTAGAGAAACTGTTGTTGATACTGTTGATGAAAGTTCCTTCTTAGCCTTTTCTGCTGCATCTTTTAGTCTTTGCATAGCTGTAAGGTCTTTTGTTAAATCAACTCCAGATTCTTTCTTAAATTCGCTAGAAAGATAGTCTACTAGAGCATTGTCGAAGTCATCTCCACCTAGTTTGTTGTTTCCTCTTGTTGAAAGAACTTCGAATACTCCATCTCCTACTTCAAGGATTGAAACGTCGAATGTACCACCACCGAGGTCGTAAACCATAATCTTTGATTGGTCAGTTTCCTTATCCATACCGTAAGCTAGAGCTGCTGCTGTTGGTTCGTTTATGATTCTATCTACCTTAAGTCCTGCTATTTGTCCAGCATCCTTTGTTGCTTGTCTTTGAGCATCAGTAAAGTATGCAGGTACTGTGATTACTGCATTTGTTACTGTATCATTTAGATAGTTTTCAGCATCTGATTTTAGTTTTTGAAGAATCATTGCTGAGATTTCTTCTGGTGTGTATGTTTTACCATCAATTTCTGGTGTTTTCCAATCAGTTCCCATTTCTCTTTTAACAGATGCGATAGTCCTATCTGGGTTGGTGATTGCTTGTCTTTTTGCTGTCTCACCTACAAGTCTTTCTCCATCTTTTGAGAAAGCTACGATTGATGGGGTTGTTCTATTTCCTTCGCTGTTTGGAATTATAGTAGATGTTCCACCTTCCATTACAGCTACTGCTGAGTTTGTTGTACCTAAGTCAATTCCTATAATTTTAGCCATATTTTCCTCCTATTTGCTTACCTTAACCATAGCTGGTCTAAGGACTCTTCCGTTTAGTTTATATCCTTTTTGGAATGTTTCTATTATATGATTTTCTTCTACTTCGTCATTTTCCTCGGCAAGGACTGCTTGATGGATATTGTGATCAAACTCACAACCATCAGAGGCAATTTCTTCAAGACCTTCGTTTTCTAGGACTTTCATCAATTCCTTCCTAGTCATGATGACACCTTCAACAAAAGCATCGTCTTCGTCAGCCTTTGTCAAAGCCCTATCGAGATTATCTATTACTGGTAGAAGTTTTTCTATAAGTGAGCTTTGGGCAAACTTCTTAAAGTCAGCCTTACTAGCTTCTTCTCTTTTCTTATAGTTTTCGAAATCAGCTAGAAGTCTTTGATATCTTTCTTGATATTCATTTACTTCGTCTGTTTCTGAAGCCTTATCATCTTCTTCGTCATCTACGATTTCAGCTTCTATATAATCTTCTTCATCTACTTCGTTATCTTCTATATCTAAATTTTCATCTTTTTTCTCTTCATTTGCCAAGACATTTACCTTCCTTTACTCGTTTAATAAGTCAGAAATCATCTTGATACTCGCTATAACATCTCTGTAGTTAATCCTTGTAAGACCTACAATTCCAATCTTTCCAACTGTGTTTTCGTCTACATTGAAAAACGATGTGATTATAGTGGTATCTTTCAGTAAGTCTATTGCGTTTTCTTCGCCAATAGTAATTACTAAACTATCATCTTCAATATCTGACCAAAGACTTCTTATATCATCTTTACTATCAAATAGTTTGATGAGATCTCTGGCCTTTGATAAATCATCAAATTCCTTAAAATTGAAGATATTACCAATTCCTTCGATTTTGACATCCCTATCATTTCCATCTTTAGCGTTCCTATCAATCCTTGTCCCAATTAAATCGATAAGTCTCGTATAATTTTTAAGGATCTTCTCATCAAGCTCAACTAGCTTCTTATTTATATCAGAAAGCTTAAGTCCAACTAGTTCGTGACTTAATATCAGATTAATATTTCTTAGGTCTTCATCACTTATAGGAAAGTCTAAGATAATCTGATCATTTACCAAAGAACCATTATCAAAAACTGCTATTAGTAAGAGGAAGTTTTCACTTACCCTTATCAGTTCAATGCTCACAATCTTTGAAATCTCTTTCTTATAACTTACTGATACAGCTGTAAGATTAGTCATAGCTGCCAAAGTTTTGGTCGCAGTCTCAATGATGTCGCTAGCATTGTGGTATCTCTTATCGAGAACTTGTCCGATATTTTTGACATCGTAATTGTCACTGACACCCACAAGGCCATTTTCCAAAAGGTAGTCGACAAATAGTCTATAACCCTTATCAGAAGGCAATCTGCCACTAGATGTATGAGCTTTCTTCAAGAATCCCTTTTTCTCTAGAGTACTCATATCATTTCTTATAGTAGCCGGCGATACATCAAATGAGTAATCATCAGCCAAAGACTTAGAACCTACTGGCTCTCCTTTAAAAATATATGAGTCTATGATAGAGAAAAGTATTTGCGTTCTTCTATCTTTCAAAGCTTCTCACTCCTTTTAGCACTCTTTACTTCCGACTGCTAATTATAGTATACTTAGTCTAAAACCATTGTCAAGTTAAAAATAAATATATTTATTATATATGTATAAGCTATATTGAGTAAGGCTAATAAAGTGAATCTTTCTATCAACTACAATAAAAATGCTCCCAAGACTTAAGCTCAGAAGCATTATTAATTTATCTGTAT
>NZ_JAPJPG010000059.1 GCF_030825785.1 Anaerococcus sp. | reverse complement strand
ACGATGTAAGGACTACACTAAAGAAAGAATCTAAGTCAGATACATATCTAAAACTTTTAAATTTAAGCGAGAACTTCTCGTTTACCGTACAAGAATTTTATTTTTTAGCATCTGATAATACAATTGGAAGAGATGACAGAAATAGTATATGTATTAAAGATAAGTTTATGTCTAAATTTCATGCAAGGATTGTTGAAGACGAGGGAATATTTTTCTTAGAAGACTTAAAATCAGCTAATGGGACTTATCTAAATAGCGAAAGGATTGAGGATGCGATAGAATTAAAATCTAACGATATAATAAATATCGGTAAACTTCAATTCTTATTCATCCAAGGTGATGGCAATGAATAGGTTAAGAAATCTCACTATAAACAAAAATAAGGCGCAGAGGAAGGCTCTTTTCTTGCTATTTGCCTTTGAGTTTTTAGCCCTATCTCTAGCATTAATTTATAACATAGAAAATCTTAGTAATACTGATTTTATAACGTATTTAGCAATTTTAGTTGCAACTTTGATATCGAGTTTTATGGTAAACAAAGTCATAAAATCGGATGGAATTTTGCTAATGATTGTAAATATGCTTTTCTCTATAGGTGTTTCAGTTATCTATAGGTTAGATCCCTCACTAGGAAAGAGGCAGTTACAATATTATTTAGTTGGCCTAGTTATGTTTTTTGTAACATATTTTGTATTAAAGTCCTATAGCTCTTGGCATAAGTTATCCAAGTTTTATGTTGGAATTTCAGTGGTACTTTTTATACTTACCCTTGTATTCGGATCATATCTTGGAGGAGCTAAAAACTGGATTTATTTGGGACCAGTAAGTATTCAGCCATCAGAGTTTATCAAGGTACCCTTAGCCTTTTTTATAGCAAGTTTCTATACTCATTATAACGAGTTTTGCAAAAGGCCTTTCGGAAAATACTATATGAACTTAGTAATTTTTGTATTTATAGGATTTTTATTCTTACAAAAAGACTTGGGTACAGCTTTAATTTTCTTTGGGACCATGATTTTAAGTCAATTTGTATACGATAGAGATAGAAAGCTTATATTGATTAATCTTTTAGCAATGCTCGTAGGATCTATAATAGCATATTTCCTATTTTCTCACGTTAGAATTAGGGTTGCTACTTGGAAGGATCCTTGGTCCGATATCGACGCAACAGGTTATCAGATAACCCAGGCCTTATTTGCGATGGCAAGTGGGGGACTTTTTGGAAGTGGTATAGGACTTGGTAGGCCTGATTTTATACCAGTGGCTGAATCTGACTTTATCTTTTCAGCTATTTGTGAGGAGATGGGAATATTTATGGGAATTGCCGTAGTATTATTATTTATGATTCTGGTATATAGGGCTATTAAGATTTCCCTTATACAAAAAGATAAATTTTATTCTATATTGGCATTTTGTATAGGGATCTTATTTGCTTTGCAGACCTTCATAATCTTAGGTGGTGTTTTAAAGTTGATTCCGCTTACGGGAGTAACACTTCCTTTTATCAGCCAAGGGGGATCTTCAATGATTGCAGGATTTATTCTTCTAGGCTGTTTACAATATTCAGGAGAAGAAATTAAGTATGGTGATGAATTAGATGAAGAAAAGAATTGATAAAAAAAGAAAAAATTCTCAATCTTTGATTGACAAAATTAAACAAATTGAAGAGGAGAGGAGATTAGAAGATATCGATAAGTTAAATATCATATCGAAGACTACACTTAACAAAAGGCTTGTCTTTGTCATGGTGTTTTTCGTGGCCCTTTTTATGACTCTCACTCTATATTTAGTATATTTTCAACTTTTTAAAAGTTCGGATATAGAAAATGATTCTCATAACAGAAGGTTATGGGTTAATGAAGATAATATCAAAAGAGGTTCTATCTACGATAGAAATGGCAATATACTTGCTTATAGTGAGCAAGACAGTGACGGAAGTCAATATAGAGTTTATAACTATGGAAAGTCAGCCTCATCAGTTACAGGCTATTCTTCCAAAACTTATGGTAAAACAGGTATAGAGAAGTCTTATAATAAAGAGCTTCTCGCCCTTAGTGGAGAAAACCTATCTAACTTTAGGAAAATGGTCGTCAAAAACGATACAGGCTATGATGTTCACTTATCTTTAGATCAAAATATTCAAGAGATAGTCTATGAATATATGGAAGATATCAAAGGCTCTTGCGTTGTGATGAACCCCAAGACCGGTGAAGTGCTTG
Organism: Anaerococcus sp.; assembly: GCF_030825785.1. Classification (GTDB taxonomy): domain Bacteria; phylum Bacillota; class Clostridia; order Tissierellales; family Peptoniphilaceae; genus Anaerococcus. The sequence continues at coordinate 5,462 of NZ_JAPJPG010000059.1, read as the reverse complement.
CCCTAGTATCTAATCCTAGCTATGACCCAAATAGTGTAGATGAAGATTGGGATTTTCTTATACAAAATACAGACGGTCCTCTCGTAAATAGGGCAACGTCTGGTTCTTATAGGCCAGGATCAACTTTTAAGATAGTTACAGCAACTGGTGTACTAGATTATGATCTTGATACATCTTACAATGATACTGGAGTTGAGACTATTCAAGGCTATGATATCAGAAACTTTGCTGATCAAACATTTGGAATGGTCAACTTAAGATCAGCCTTTGTTAATTCTATAAATACTTATTTTGCTTCTAAGACTAATGATTTAGGACGAGATAAATACGAAGAACTTGCTGAGAAGTTTATGATCAACAGAGATTATGACTTCGATATGGATAAGAATAAGGCAATAATTCCTTTTGATGACTTAAACCATGTAGACTTAGCAATGACAGGATTTGGATACGGAAAAACACAGATAACTCCACTTCATATGGCTATGATTACCTCAGCAATAGCAAACGAAGGGAAGATGATGCAACCAAGGCTTGTGTCAAAGGTTGTTGATAAGGATGGTAAAATTATCGAAGAAAAAAAAGATAAAGTCTTAAGCGAGGTAACAAGTGTAGAAAACGCAAACTATATCAGAGACTTGATGGTTTCGGTTGTCAACGAAGGTACGGGAACAAGCGCATATTTGGATTCTATCCAAATAGCAGGAAAGACAGGAACTGCAGATAAGGAAAATAATCTGTTGGACGCTTGGTTTGTAGGATTTGCTCCTGCCTATGACCCAGATATTGTTATTGCTCTAGTAGTAGAAGATAGTGACGATACGGGAGGAGTAGTAGCTGCGCCGATTGCACGAGATATCTTAAGTACAATTTATCAAACAATAGAATAATCACATTAACTTATTCTTGATATTATTCCAGTAGTGGTTTTTATTGAGGATAAGTTTTTTTATTTTAGTATCTGAAACTTTGATTCTGATCTTGTAATCTTTTGTGGAGTATTCCTTGCCATCGAAGATAAATAAAGTGTGATAGTTATCTCTTTTTGAAACAGAAATATCAATTGTAGCATCATTTGGTAGGACGACAGGACATCTTAAGGCTTTATTCATATTAGAATAAACTGGGGCTATGGGTGTTAACTGGAATCCGTTTAGGGACTGATGTAGTATTGCTCCACCAGATGATAAATTATAGGCAGTGGATCCATGCGGAGTTGATATAATAAGGCCATCACCGGAGAATGATTCTATATAATTACCATCTATAAACACTTTAAGCCTAACTATTTGGTTCCTATCGCTTTTGATTACCACTTCATTTATAGAATTCATTATTTTTCCATTAACTACTGCCTCAAGAATAGAAAGGCTTTCTGTATGGTAATTTCCTTGATCAAAGGAATTTATAAAGTAATCTAACATATTAACTTCTATTTCTTGATAAAAACCAAGATGGCCTGTATTGATTCCAATAAAAGGAATCGAAGAAAAGTTAGACAAGTGAACAGCATTTAAAAAAGTACCATCCCCTCCAATAACAAGATTCAAAACAGCATCTTTGTCATAAGTAGTTGTTAGGGTGTAATCGTGTTTGTAGAAAATCTTTTTACATTTTTGATAAATAGATCTAGAAAACTTAGACTTATTTTTAAAAACATTGATTTTATTTGTCATTTTTCCCTCCTCTCATATAATATATTATTATATCATAGAGGAAGGAATATGAAATATATAAAATATGAAGTTTACGAAAATACAAGTGTAAGACAATTCCTGAGGACTAAAAGCTATTCTAAAAAAAGTATAGAAGATATTCTTAAGACAGGCTATATATTAAATGGAAAGAAGAAAAGAAAAAGTCTTAATCTTAAAACAGGAGATAGGTTAAATATTGTTATAGAAGATGAAAAAATTGACTATGATCCAATAGAAGGCAATCTTAATATAGTCTATGAAGACGAGCACTCCTTAGTAGTAAGCAAGGATTCTGATATAACAGTAAACTCTAAAAATCAGACAAGTTTATGCAATTATATAGCTTATTATTTTAAGAAAAGCAGTCAGGACACCAAGATAAGGCTAGTCAATAGACTAGATATGGATACATCTGGACTTATGCTAATAGCCAAGAATAAATTTGCCCACGCTTTCTATCAGAAACAGTTAGAAGAAAATATTATGAAGAAAAAATATATTGCTGTTGTAGATGGGAGGGTAGATATTGATTTCTTGTATGAAAATAAATTCTCTTACAATGAAAAAAACAAAAATTATGAGCCGTCAAAAGGTGGGAAAATCTGTAGGACCTACTTTAAATCAAAAAGCATCAATGAGGATTTTTCTATAATAGAGTGTGAAATATTTTCAGGAAGGACTCATCAAATTAGAGCTAGTCTAAGTGATTTAGGATATCCTATCTGGGGAGATAGCTTGTATGGATCAAAGAAAAAGCTAGATAGATTTCTACTTCACTCTTATAAGCTGGAATTTGTAAATTTCTACAAGGAGGAAAATATCAAATTGAAAGATTGTCCGAATTTTGTAGGATTTATCGAAAGAGGATGAAAACAATATTATTTGCATAAATCCTTTGCATATTATATAATAAAACTATCCTAAGGTGTTGGTCCAAATTTAAACCTACAACTTTTATAAGGGATTGCGGAGTTCTAGATTTGATGGCAAGCCCCCTTTGAGGGGAAGTCAGAGATTCTAGACAGCTTGCCCACCTTCACATACGCGAAGGTCTTAAAGATAGGGCCCCCTTGGGATTTAATTAAATTTAGTTTTACTTAAAAATTTTTGGGTATAAATTATGTAAGATTAAATAATAAAGGAGTTTATATGTCAATATCAGATTATATCGAACAAAAAGCACAAGCTAAAAAAAGAGAACTAAAGTATGAAATTTGGAAAGCGAAAAATCATGACAGTAGAATGAGAGCTCAAGGAGCAATCTTAGGTACATTAGTTGGTGCCGCAGCTGGATTATTACTTGCTCCAAAATCTGGAAAAGAAACTAGAGAAGATATAGTAGATGCCTTCAACGATACAGTTGACACTGTAAAAGATGGAGCTATCAATGCAGTTGATAGTGCAAAAGACGGATACGAAGATCTTAGATACAGAGCATACACTGACCTAAAACCAATCAAAGATGGTTTTGAATATGGTACAGAAATAGTAAAAGAAACTGGAAGTCAAATTAAAGAAGCCTCAAAAGATGCTGCAGAAAATATCAAAGATGGAGCAAGCGATGTTAAAGATATCGTAAAAGAAGGAGCTAAAGAGACCAAGGAAGTTGCCAAAGAAACAGGCGAAGAAGTTAAAGAAGATGCAAAATATGCCGCTGATGATACAAAAAAAGCAGCTAAAGAAGTGAAAAAAGAAGCTAAAGATACTGCAAAGGAAGCAAAAAAAGAAGACGAAAAAGCCAAAAAAGATATTAAGAAAAACTAAGGAGATTTAGATGATAACAATAAATGCAAATCTTCTTGGAAATGTTATTCTAACAATTTTAGGTATTGTTGCTCTAGTCTTTTTAGTGCTTCTACTAAAGAATCTTAATGCGCTAGTGACAAAAGTCCAAGGAGTACTTGACAAGAATTCTGACAATCTTGATCAAGTAATAGACAAATTGCCTAATATCGCTGATCAAGCAAATACGCTTGTATCAAATGTTAACACAATCGTAGCTGATCCTAATCTTAAAATGGCAATAGCCAAAGCTAATGATACCATGACAAATGTAAATAGCATTACTGACGATATAAGAGATACAGTCAATTATGTTGGAGTTACTGCTGTTGATAGTGTCGACACATTAGGTGCTGGGGTTGCTTCTATAACTGATTATTCAACATTAATTATGGATGTAATTGATATAGCAAGAAATGTAATATCAGGTAGATAAAATTAAGGTCATCAATCGATGGCCTTAATTATTTCTTATTAAGGAGGAGATATGGGTCAACCAACAATTAAAGATGTAGCGAAGCTTGCGGGTGTTTCAATTTCAACCGTATCTAGGGTAATGAATAATTCTAAGCCAGTTAGTCCTGAAGCAAGAAAAAAAGTTTTGGATGCAATAAACAAACTCGATTTTAAGCCAAATGAGCTAGCAAGATCGCTTGTAATGCGAAAATCAAACCTAGTTGGTGTAATTGTTGAGGATATAGGTATAGAATATATGGCTCAACTTATAAGAGGAATAGAAGAGATTGGTAGGGTATATAAATATGATATTCTATTATCAAGCTCTTATGGTGACGAGGAAGCTCTAGAAAATTCAATTGATTTTCTTGCAACAAAACAAGTAGAAGGTCTAGTTATAATAACTGAGAACATTTCACCAGAAGTTCTTGTAAAACTAAGAGATAGAAGAATTCCTTTTGTACTTTTAGATAAGTATCACACATATAAAAACGTTAAGTCAGTAAAAGTAGATTATGCTGCAGAAGAAAAAAGGCTTATCGAAAATTTACTTAATAAGGGCCATGAAAATATTTTATATATTAATCATGAAGAGAATAATATACTTAACGAAAATATGCTAAAAGGTTACAGACAAGCCCTATCTGATTCTGGAAAGAAAGCTTTTGTTATCAATACCAAAGGCACAAGTTCTGATGATGGTTATAATATAGGGGATGAAGCTTTAAAGCTTGTTAAAGAAGAGTCAATAACAGCAATATCTTGTGTAAATGACGAAGTAGCAATTGGTTTTATGAATTATTGTGTGGATAATGGTATAGATGTACCTGAGGATATTTCGGTTACAGGTTTTGGTAACTCAAGTATTGCAAGCATTTATAGACCTAAAGTAAGCACTGTATCCATTCCGTATTATGATATAGGTGCGATTTCTATTCGTGCCTTAATTAAAAGGATAAAGGAAGAGGAAGACATTCTCGAAGATGACTGGATTATAGACGGTCAAGTAATGGAAAGAGAATCAACAAAGTCAATAAATTAACTACAAATATTATCTTATTGTTAATTTATAAAAAAATAGTAAAATAGAATTGTAATAATAAAATAGGAGGCAATCAATTATGGCAGAAAGAAAAGTTGTAGTAGCTAATGAAACTGGATTACATGCTAGACCAGCAGCATCATTAGTACAATTTGTTAAAAACTACCCAGGTGAAGTTAAGATAATCAAAGAAGGTAAAGAAGCAAATGCTAAATCAATCTTCAACGTTATGAGCCTTGGAATTGCTAAAGGAACAGAAATTACTTTAGTTGTAGAAGGTGAAGATGAAGAAAAATTTGCAGATGAATTAGTTGAATTTATCAATAACTTATCTGAATAATACGATTGTTATTAAGGATACTGTTACAGTATCCTTTTTTTAAAATAAGGAGTAATGATAATGACCGAAAAATATGAAGGGTTAATTGCCAGTAATGGCGTTACTATTGGCAATTTGTATTTATTTACCAGAGATAAAGTTGTAA
>NZ_JAPJPG010000058.1 GCF_030825785.1 Anaerococcus sp. | reverse complement strand
GGATAAAAGGTGGTGTTGCAGAATAGGTTAACAAAATAAAATTTAAATAATGATAAAAATTTTATCTTTCAGCAAAAATTAACATCTCTATTTTAATTATTTTTATAATATCCTTAAATTTATTATGCATTCGTTTAAATTTATTCTACATTAGCTAATTTAAGCCAAAAATACTTTACAGAAAGTCCAAGTCTTGTTATACTAGATTAGAAAGAATATAACTTTCGCTGTTTAACTCATGCAATCTAAAAGATTGCAATTATCAAAGGCCATTACATAAGTAATGGTTTTTTATTTATGTAAATATATATTTACCATAAACTTTATTTACCTTTGATAAATAGCTTATTTTAAGTAAAGTAATAATATTATAAATTACTTTAGGAGGTTTTTTTTGTTAAAAAATAAAAAAATAGCAATTATTTTTTCAATACTTGCAATGCTTTTGTGGGGCTCAGCCATCCCTACCATAAAAACTACCTATATCGAACTAGGACTGACAGGCTCTGATACAGGAGCAAAGATCTTAGTCGCTGGAATTAGATTTTTTATGGCTGGCATTATAACACTTATCTATTTTTTGATATTTGATAGAAACTTTAGAGATTTCAAGAAGCTCGATTGGAAGTTCGTCATAATTTTAGGTTTAATTCAGACTAGTATCCAGTATCTTTTCTACTATATAGGTCTGTCAAACACATTCGGAGTCAAATCTTCAATCATCCAAGCAGCAAATTCATTTATAGTAGTGATATTTTCTGCCCTGCTTTTACCAGAAGATAAGATTAATTCAAAGATGATCTTAGCTCTCGTGATAGGAACTATTGGAATTATAATAACAAATACTGGAAAACCAATCGGCGGAGAAGCTATGAAGCTTACCGGCGAAGGGTTTATCATAGTTTCTACTTCAATAAATGCCTTGTGTACAGTCCTCGTGAGAAAGTACGGCAAGGGGATGAATGGCTATCTTCTTACAGGCCTTCAGTTTTTTGTAGGATCTATTATCTTAATTATAGTAGGAAGAAGCCTTAGTGGAGGATGGATTTCCTTTACAGGCAAAGCGGCTATCCTCTTAGTTTATGCAGCCTTCATTTCGGCAACTGCCTTTACTATTTGGACCCTAGTCCTTCAAAAACATTCCGCAAACGAATTTGGAATCTATAAGCTCTTTATTCCTCTGTTCGGATCTATCCTATCCGTTATAGTTCTAGGAGAAGTATTTACCCTAAGACTTGCCTTGGGTATGGTCCTAGTTTTATCTGCTTCTTCGATTTTAAATATGACAAAGAGGAAAAGTTAAAAAAAATATTCCTAAGTCGCAAAAGAAAAAGGTGATGAGCAGGATGATTTTCTGCTACATCACCAATTTTTTATCTCAATTCCATTATCTCTTCTATTTCAGAAGGATTTATTCCTACCATAGCCTCTCCTAAGTTTTTGCTTACTTCAAGGAGAACTTTTGGGTCATTGTATCCTGCCACAGCCTTTACTATAGCCTTGGCCCTCTTTTCTGGATCTCCTGATTTAAATATACCAGATCCAACAAAGACTCCTTCAGCTCCTAATTGTCTCATAAGGGCTGCATCTGCTGGAGTTGCTACTCCACCTGCAGAGAAGTTTAGGACAGGAAGTCTCTTGTTATCTCTTACATATTTTAATAGGTCATAGTCCACTTGAAGGTCTTTGGCCTTTGTATAAAGAGCGTCATCAGTAAGACCTGCTACTTCCGCTATTTGTGAATTGATCTTTCTTAAGTGTCTTACCGCTTGAACTACATCACCAGTTCCTGCCTCCCCCTTGGTTCTAATCATTGATGCACCTTCTTTGATTCTCCTAAGAGCTTCTGATAAATCTCTTGCTCCACAGACAAAAGGTGTTTCAAATTTTACCTTGTCGACATGGTTTTCATCGTCAGCCGGAGATAGGACTTCTGATTCATCTATGTAATCAATGCCTAAGGCCTCTAGAATTTGTGCCTCTACAAAATGGCCAATCCTAACCTTTGCCATAACTGGAATAGAAACTGCATCCATTATTTTTCCTATCATTTCAGGATCGCTCATTCTTGAAACTCCGCCAGCAGCCCTGATATCTGCAGGAACTCTTTCAAGAGCCATTACTGCAACAGCACCAGCATCTTCTGCTACCTTTGCTTGCTCAACGTTAATAACGTCCATTATTACTCCGCCTTTTAGCTTTTCGTTTATCTCAATAATTTTTTTATCCATTTATCTTCCTTTCATAAAACATTTCCATCTATATTATACAATAAATGTAAGATTATGTTAATTTTCTATTTATTTCTTGTATTTATTAAGAAAAACCACTAGCTTGTAAAGCATAGTAGCTGTTGCATTACTTGCTCCATTTAAGAATTAATACAGATTCTTTACAAATAATCCTCGTCGATCCTAATTTTTCTTGTAATACATAGGTGAATTTTCCTAAAAGAATTGTCTAAAGATCGCACGATGATTATTTATGGTTTTGCAAGAGCCCCGTCTTATATTATTCTCCTAATTTTTCCTTATAGGCTTTGACTAGGTCGTCTTCTGTGATGTCCTTTGCTCTAAGGTCTAGGACAATTTCTCCCTTGTTTAGCATGATTATCCTATCGGAGTATTTAACAACGTCTCTTAGGTTGTGGGAGATTAGGAGGGTTGTCATATTTTCCTTATCGATAAGGCTTCTTGTCATATCCATTATGTTTCGACTTGTCTTTGGGTCAAGGGCTGCTGTGTGCTCGTCTAATAATAAGAGGTCCGGCTTTTTGGCTGTCGCCATAAGAAGGGCTAGGGACTGCCTTTGTCCTCCAGATAGTAGGCCCGTCTTGGTGTGGAGTTTGTTTTCAAGGCCTAGCTTTAATTTCTTAAGTCTTCTTACTATTTCTTCTGTATCCGAGCTTTTCCTAAGAGATCTTAGGCCAAATTTCTCTCCTTTTTTTAGGGCTAAGGCCATGTTTTCGTAGATATCTAGGTTAGTCGCCACCCCGTCTTTGGGATCTTGGTTTACCTTGCCCATGTATTTAGCTCTTTTTTCTTCGCTAAGTTTGCTGATCTCTACCCCATTTACTAAAATCTGTCCCGAATCTAGGGAAAGGCTTCCGCTTATTAGATTCATCAGGGTAGACTTACCGCAGCCATTAGGTCCTATGATGGTTGTAGCAAGGCCTTCTTCGATCTTTAGGGAGAAGTCCTTAAATATTGTATTTTCTTCGCTTGTGCCTATGTTGAAAGTTTTGGAAATATTTTTAATTTCAAGCATTTTTAACCATCCTTTTGTATTTTCTATCAGCTAGGTAATTGTTGTAGGAAATAAAGGCTATGACAATTAAAGCTGTGATAAGCTTTAGGTCGTTTGGGTTAAGTCCCAAATAAATTGCAAGGCCTGATATAATCCTATAGACAATTGCTCCAAGTATTGCCCTTGAAGTATCTCTAAGCTTATCTCTAGATTTCATCAAGGTATCTCCTATAATAATTGAGGCAAGACCTGTCACTATCATGGCTGTTCCCATCTGTATATCGGCAAAGCCTTGGTAGTTGGCCATAAGGCCTCCACTTAGACCTATGAGGGCATTTGATAGGATGAGCCCCACCATGATAAAGCTATCAGGATTTTTACCCAATTGTTTGACAAGTTTTCTGTTATTTCCAGTAATCTTAAGTAGGTAGCCTGTCTCGCTTCTTAGGTAATAGTCGATAGCAAGTTTGATTACTAGGGTTAGGGCAAGTAGGATTGGCCATTTTGGGAGATTCCCAAAAATATTTGGATTTCCTGCTATAGGGATATTACTTGCCCCTCCTACCCTTAAGTTTATGGAATAAAGGATAGTTAGGGTTAGGATTCCTGAAAGAAGTGGGTCTACCTTAATCTTTTTGTAGAAAAAGTAGGTCAAACATCCTCCAAGTCCCCCGCATATTATAGCTCCCAAGATTCCAAGATAAGGACCCAGGCCCTTCTGGATTAGAACTGCTGCAACAAAAGCTCCCAAAGGATAGGTTCCTTCGAGCGAGAGGTCATAATATTTTAAGAATTTGTAGCTAAGCATGTAGCCCATGGCAAGGATTGCAAATATTAGTCCTATTTCTATACTTGCTCCTAGTGATGAAAGTAAGCCGGTCATTTCTTCTCCTTAGTCTATTTTTTCTGCATTCTTTAGTAAATCTTGATTTAAATCTACTCCCAAGGCCTTAGCAGTCTTGGTGTTGACAAGAACTTTGAGATTTTCTGCCATCTCGTAAGGAATATCTTTGGCATTTTTCCCATTTTTAAGGATCTCCGCTGCCATAGCTCCAGCCTGACTTCCAAGTTCTCTGTAGTTTACTCCTTCACTCATCAAGGCTCCGTTTTCTACGCTTCCTTCGTCATAGGCGATTGATGGGATGTTTTCCTTGGCTAGAGCCTCGCTTATAACTGGCATAGCATTTACAACGACATTGTCTGTTACTGTAACCATAGCGTCGATTTTGCCCTTAAGGCTTGCTATAGCTTGAGGAATGTCGTTTATGGATGAAACTCCTTGTTTTTCAAGCTTTAAGCCTCTTTCTTCTAGGGCCTTTTCCAAGGCTTCGATTTGAACTTGGGAGTTTTGCTCGTTGGTATTATACATTGTGCCAAATACCTTAGTGTCTGGATATAGGCTTAGGAAGTCATCTATAAGCTTTCCTGCTTCTACATAATCAGATACTCCTGTGATATTTTCTCCGCTAAGTCCTGCTCCTTCTGGGTCTGTTACTGCTACGAATAAAACAGGCTTATCTTTTATGGTATTGGCCACTCCTTGGGCTGCTGGTGTGCCTATGGTATAGATTAGGTCAACATCTTTATTCTTAAGGTCTGTCGCAAATTGCGGGATTAGGGCAAGGTCTCCGTTTGCCCTGTGGTCTATTAACTCATAGGAAATATTTTCGCTATCGAGCTTTTCTATAAAACCTTCTCTTGCTGCATCCAAGGAAGGGTGATCTGCAATTTGTACAATTCCTATCTTTGCCTTATCACTGGATCCTTCTCCAGCGCTTTTTTCTGTTTCATTCCCCTTGTTTCCACAAGATCCTAGCAGGGTCATAGCCAACATTAGTCCTAAAATTTTTTTGATTTTCATTATATCCTCCATAATTTCCGATAGACTTTTATCTAACAAAAAAACTCGCCCTGTATAGGACGAGTGTATTCGTGGTACCACCTAATTTCATAATCTAAAGATTACCTTGACAAGAGTCTATCAACTCCTTGCTTCTGATAACGGTAGCTTCCGTAATAGCTTACTAGATTCGGCTATTCTGCATACAGAGGGAATAAGTATATACTCCTTACAAGACTTGCACCAACCGTCTTTTCTCTTAAGTAATTCATATAAACTATCTTTCTGTAATCACATTTATTCTTTAACTAGATAATACATGCTCAAATGGACTTTGTCAAATATTTTTGATAAATTATTTGTCAAAATATATAATTACTCATATTTCAAAGTTGAATACAAGATTGCCTTAACAGCTGGTATCCTGTTTTCTGTCTGATCGAAGACCGTAGACTTCGCTGATCTAAAGACTTCATCGCTAACTTCCATTCCATCGAAGTCCATATCCTTAGGAAGTTTGGCAAGGACCTTTTGGGCAAGCTTGGATTTTTTGTCGTGGAAGGCTGGCAAGCAATGCATAAATATCGTATTATCCTTTGTCTTATCCATCACTTCCCTATCGACCCTATAAGGATAAAGATCCATAATCCTATCTACAGGCACGTCGTCTGCCTCTGTTAGGGCTATCCACATATCAGTATAGATTATATCAGCTTTTCCTATGGCTTCATTCAAATCTTCTGTATAAGTAATTTGAGACCCACTCTCTTTCGCAAAATCCTTAGAAAGCCTTATAAAATCTTCCTTAGGGAAATATTTCCTAGGACCTGCTGCTGTGAAATTTATTCCAAGCTTAGCACAAGTTATGGATAGGGAGTTAGGCATGATATCTCCGGGATATCCTAGATATAATAAATTAAGTCCCTTAAGATAGCCGAACTTTTCCCTTATGGTAAGCATATCTGAAATCATCTGACTTGGATGGGTCTTTTCTGTCATGGCATTATAGATTGGAACTTCCGTCATCTTCACAAGTTTTTCTAGCATATCCTGCTTGTTTCCCCTATAGACTATGCCGTCGTAATAGCGGTCGAAGACATTGATACTATCTTCGATAGATTCCTTCTCGCCGAGCTTGCTTGAATAAGAATTTATAAGACTTACTCCCATTCCCAAATCAAAGGCGGCAACCTCAAAGGAAGTTCTGGTCCTGGTAGAAGCTTCCTCGAAAAGAAGGATCAAATTTTGTCCATCAAGATACTTGTGGGGCCTTTTCTCCTTCTTAAGCTTCTTAAACTCAGCTGCCAAATCTATAAGATATAAAATCTCCTCCTCAGAAAAATCTTGCATATCAAGAAAGTTCCTACTTCGTAAATCAATTTCCATATATTTCTCCTTTGTTTTAATATACCTTATTTTTGATTTGTTATTAGGATGAAAACCTGCTAACAAAAGTCAAGGAGAAAATCGAATTAATTTTACTTTTCTACTTGTTATTTAGAGTTTAAATTTAAGCACAACAAATAAGCCGCTTACAATCGGCTTGTTTTAACTATAGCAATGTTAATTCTAGGCTACTTTTAATAACTTCTTTTCTTGTTTTGATGCCATAACTTTTGCATAGTAGGTTCTTAAGAATTTATTTAATCCTGCAAATTTACAAATCTTCTTAGCCTTTCCATCTTTTTCTTTTTTTACCATATACAGATATATATCATTTTCAGTATCTTTTGCACTCATCATGCATTTCATAGCTTGGTAACCTACTTTTCTTAGTATTGCATTTCCTCTTTTTGTTATTTTTCTCTGGTCTGCTTTAAAATTCCCTGACTCATATGGCGGTGAATCTATTCCTACAAAGGATATTAAACTTTTTTTGTTTTTGAATTTTGATAAGTCTCCAAATTCTGCTGTGATTTGTACTGCTAATTTATCTGATATTCCTGAGAATTTCTTCGATTCTTTATATTCTTCTAAGGGCTCGGCAATTTCTATCATTTGTGATAAAATAGTACGTAGAATTTGATTTATATGTTTTATCAATTCTATTCCTTCTTGTATGCTAGTCTTTATATATGAGCTACTAGAAGGTTGAGTTGAGATACTTTCCCCTGCGAGCTTGTATATGGATTTAGCTTTATCAGCATTAGGATGGTATCTCTTTTCTTTTGCCCAGTTTTTAAAATCATCTATGAATTTTTCTTCTGGTTTTTCTAATACTAGATTTTTATGCCACCATTTTTCTAAGAAATCTAATAGTTTGTCTTTTGAAAAGTCTCCTGAAGCGTGTGGAATTAGTTTTTTTATTCCTGGAAATGTTTGGTTTATTGTTTGATCTATGAAGTTCATTTGATTGATTCTTAATTCCATATAGTGCTGATAGGATCTGTTTAATTCTTTTAGGGTTCTGAAATTTTCTGTATCTACTTTGTATTCTTGTAATTCTTTCCAGTACATTAAGCCATATTCGGCTATTTGTATGGCATCTATATTATCATTTTTTGCTTTTCTAAAGTTGAGTACTCGACAAAACTGTTTCATTTTTAAGGGATTTACCACACTTACAAAGAATCCTTTGTCTTTTAATTCATAGAGGATTGGAAGATGGTATTTACCTGTTGCTTC
>NZ_JAPJPG010000057.1 GCF_030825785.1 Anaerococcus sp. | reverse complement strand
GAAAATGCTCCTCTATCAGTGATACAGAAAAATATTAGGAAGAAAAACTTCAAGATCAACGATAAGAGGGCGAAGAATGATGATTTTGTATATCCTAATGACATAGTTAAGATGTATATAAAAGACGAGGATTATGATAAATGGATTACAAAAATCGATTATAAACCAAGTGACTTTGATCTTGATATAGTCTATGAGGATAAGAATATAATAATTATGGACAAAAAACCAGGTCTTTTAACTCATAGCTCTTCTAAAAAAGATTACGGAAATAATCTCGTAGATAATATGTTACAATATTTGTACAAGACAAAATCTTTCGACATGTCAGATAGAACTTTCAAACCAGCTATAGTTAATAGGTTAGATAGAAACACAGCGGGACTTGTTATAGGAGCAAAAAATGCTAATAGCTTGAGAATTCTTAACAAAGCAATTAGAGAAAATAATATTGATAAGTATTACCTGACGATTGTAAAAGGCTTTGTAGAAAGGGATTTTACCATAGATACTCTCATCAGTAAAAATGAAAATCGTAATCGCGTCAAAAAATCGAAAGATGGTAAAAGAATTAGGACTAATTTTAAGCCGTTAGATACCAATAAAAAGTATAGTTTGCTAGAGTGTGAATTAATTACAGGTAAGACTCATCAGATAAGATTTTCGTTAAAAGAGAATTCAACACCAATAGTTGGCGATAGAAAATATGGTGATAAAAATACTAATCAAAAACTTGAAAAATTTGGTATTAAAAATCAAATTCTTTTAGCCTATAAGCTTAGATTTTCAAAAATCGAAGGATTGGAATATTTGGAAGGCAAGGAATTCTATTCTGAAAGAAAAGAATCTCTTCTAAAATTAAAGGATAAAATATTTAAGGAGTTGTAATGAGAAAAGTAATAGGGATTGATATCGGTGGAACTAAAATTAATGCTTGTTTAATAGATGATAAGGGTGAAATATTAGAAAGAAAAGAAGTACCTACAAATGCGAATAGAGGTAGAGAGGTAGTTTTAGAAAATATAAAAAATGCTATTTATAATTTGTCTTACAAGGAGGCAAGCGCAGTTGGAATAGGTACCCCAGGTTTTATTGATTCAGAAAACGGGATTGTAACCTTTGCTGGCAATATCAAAGGGTGGACTGGACTCAACTTAAAAGAAGCTGTTGAAGAATTTGTTGATGTTCCAGTCTTTGTTGAAAATGACGCTAATATTGCTTTAATAGCTGAAAAATGGATAGGAGCATGTAAGGATTACGATAATATTGTGATGATTACTCTAGGAACAGGTCTTGGAGGTGCTATTTATACAAAGGAAGCTGGTCTTCTTTCGGGCTCACATTTCCAAGGAGCAGAGTTAGGTCATATGATCCTACATGCAGGTGGAGATCCATGTACCTGTGGACAAAATGGATGTGCTGAAAGCTATTGTGCTGGTAGCGCCTTGACAAAAGGATACAAAAAGCTTACTGGGAAGGAATTGAGCGGTCAAGCCATTTTTGATCTTGTGGAGACAGATGATGATGCAAGGAAAGTCTTGGAAGAGTACCAATCAGACCTAGGGTATCTTTTGACATCACTAAGAAATATATTTGACCCTGATGTTATTGTAGTTGGTGGAGGAGTAATTCATGCCAAGGACGTCTTCTGGGATGGTATGGTATCTAAGTACCAAGAATACTGCAATAAACCTAGTGAAGTTGATATTATCCCTGCTAAGTTTTTAAATAATGCTGGTGTAATTGGTGCAGCTAAGATTGCCTTTGAAAGGGTAAATCATGGAAAATAAGAAAATTTTAATAGTTGATGATGAAGATCCAATTAGACAGTTTATGAAGATCAATCTAGATTATCAAGGTTATCAGACAGTAGAAGCTGCTAGTGGTGAAGAAGCGATTAAAATTTTTGAAAAAGAACAACCAGCCCTTGCAATACTTGATATAATGCTACCAGGTATGAGTGGATATGAAGTATGCGAGAAGATAAGAACTAAGGCTCCTATGACTGGAATAATTATGGTTTCTGCTAAATCACAAGATATTGATAAAATTTTGGGTCTTGAAAAAGGGGCGGATGATTATATCATCAAGCCATTTAATCCACAGGAATTAATTCTAAGAGTAAGATCGCTCATGAGAAGAGTGAACTTAAGCCAGGCAAAGCCAAAGGATGATAGCAAAGATAATTTGACAGATGGACCATTTACACTTGATATTTATGCCAAGAGTTTCTATAAAAATGATAAGGAAATAGATGTAACCCCAACAGAATTTACAATCTTACAGAATTTTATCAAAAATAAAGGCAAGGCCATGACTAGAGATGAGATTATGACTCAAACATGGGGAGAAAATTATAGCAACGATACAAAAATTGTCGATGTAAATATAAGAAGAATTAGAGCTAAGATTGAGGATAATCCTGCAAAACCAGAATTTATAGAAACAGTGTGGGGAACAGGCTATAGATGGAAGTAATTAGAAACGATGAGTTTATAGATAAAGAAATAAAATCCTATAACAACAAAAGTCCAAACGATAGTATTAAATTTAACGTTATCAAAATCGTAATGTTTTTTGTAATTACAGTAGTTATAGGATTTGAAATATTTGCTTATAATAGTATTAGATCTTATTATGAGTCAGCCCTAACTGATTCAATGAAAAATCAGGCGAGAATTAATCAATTGCAATTTAACAATTACATGAATAGATATGATCTTACCGATATTATAATTGGAGATAAAAATATATTTTATAGGTCGAATGATACTCAAGTGCAGATACTAGATAATTCTGGAATTATTTTATTTGATTCCTTAGCATCTGACCTAATTGGGAATACTTTAGAGAGTCCTGATGTTAAATCTGCTATAGAAGGTAAGCAAGAGTCTACAAAATATAAGAGAGAATCTACTGGGGAGAGCGTGCTATCCCTATCTTATCCTTTAGTATCAGCTAATCAGCAAGTTGGGATTATTAGATTAACTTCTTCAATGGATAAAGTAGATAACAGAATTAGCGATGATACTTTCTGGTATGTCATATTTGGAATACTAGTAAGTTTAGCAGCCCTAATTGTTTCTTTTTTTGCTGCATCAAGTTTCGTAAAACCAATAAATGATTTGATCGAGGTTTCCGAGAAACTTGCTTCAGGGGACTATACAGCAAAAGCATATATTAAGGGAAATAACGAGATAACGGAACTTTCAAACACATTAAATAGTTTAAGCGAGAATATCATCATAAGAGAAGACATGAAAAATGACTTTATTTCTTCAGTTTCTCATGAACTTAGAACTCCACTAACATCAATAAAAGGTTGGGCTATAACTCTACAAGCGCCAGAAATACAAAAGAATGAAGACATGATGAGTCAAGGGCTTAAAATTATTGAAAATGAAGGGGATAGACTATCTATGATGGTAGAAGACCTCTTGGATTTTTCAAGGCTATCTTCATCAAGTTTCAAATATGATAAGGAAAAACTAGACATAGTAGAACTTTCAAAGCAAGTTCATACCCAACTTTTCCCTAGAACACAAAGTCAAAATATAGCCTTCAACTTTGTGACTGTATACAAGGAGATTATTGTATTTGCCGACAAAAATAGGATGAAGGAAGTTTTGATAAATATAATTGATAATGCCATTAAGTTTACCTCTGAGAATGGTCAAATTGACCTAATAATAGATCAGGAAGATGGAAATGTTCTTATTACTGTTAAGGATAATGGAGAAGGGATCAAAGAGGACGAGATCGCATTTGTAGCGAGTAAATTCTACAAGGGTTCTTCTTCTAAATCTCAAACTGGTCTAGGTTTATCTATATGTGAAGAAATCGCAAAGGCTCACGGAGGAAAGCTTGTTATTAAGAGTAAATATGGTGTAGGTACATCAGTAACAGTACAGATTCCGAGG
Source organism: Anaerococcus sp. (assembly GCF_030825785.1). Taxonomy (GTDB): domain Bacteria; phylum Bacillota; class Clostridia; order Tissierellales; family Peptoniphilaceae; genus Anaerococcus. The sequence goes on along the minus strand of NZ_JAPJPG010000057.1, from coordinate 3,799 downwards.
TTTGAAGATGAAGAAAATTTGTAGATTAATAATACTATTAGTTTTTATCATAGGCTTATCATCATGTACTAACACTAAGAGCGAAGAATTAAATTATCTAATACAAATGCCAAAGCAGGAGTCGCCTTCTATTATAGGCACATGGAGGGTGAAGGAGGTAAAGAGTAAGAGTGATGTATCCGAGGAACAAGTCCCTAAAGTTGACGATTTAGTATATATTGACCAAAACCTTGTAGCTATAGGCGATTCATATGCCTTTCCTCCAGCATTTTCATCTAAATATGTGAACTTGTCAAAATATCTTAAAAATAGAGGTATAGACAATATAAAAGTTGATAAAGACAAAAATTCTGTAATAATTAACGCTTCCCAGGGCCAGTTATTTTCAAGAGATTTTATAAAACAAAGTGAAATATCTATGTTCTATATTGTAAATGACAGCTTGATCGTCTTGGAGAAAGTCTCCAATAAAGTTGATTCAAAAATATTAAACAGCTACTCTAAAAAGGCAAGCAAGGAAAGGATGACAAATCCAGAAGGCGAAGAAGTAGCAGAAGATCAGGCATTAACCCTAGGTGTCAGGGAGAGAATTGATGAAAATAGTGATTATGTGTCCTATAATTATTACACCTATATGATAAGAATCAAGGATGATGGTGATATTTCTTACAAAAAGGCTTACAATATTTTTGTAAATAATAAGGACGAATACTGGTCAATTAATACGAATAGCAATAACATAACAAATAATTATGACGAAATCTTAGCTTTTCCTGTTAGAATTAGGCAAAAGATGTCTGATCCTTCTACCAGAATGAAATACTCCTGTAAAGATATCAATCTTAACTTGCGTATAAACTATGTTTCTGATGAATTTATATCAATAGACTATACTAATCAAATGAACGATAATCCTATAAGGAAGTATGCAATTCTTGAAACTAAGAACTTAAAAGATGGTAAGTTTCTATCTCTTAAAGAATTTACTGGTGAGGAAGATTCTGATTTAATTTTCAAAGAAAAAGTTTTGGATGAGGCTAATTCTAGTTTTAAGAAATTTGATGAAAAAAATATTCCGTTTGATAACACGAATTTTGGTATAATCAGAAATCAAGGACAATGGATATTCCAATCTTCTATCTTTACTGGAGATGGAGAGGAGTTTGAACAAAACTTTTTCCCAATTGAAATAGCAATAGGTAGCCAAATGCTAAATAAGAAGACTAACAAAGATAATAAAGTTTCTCTGACTAGAGATCAAGTTAGAAATATTAATCCGCAATTTAAGGACTATCACATATTATCTAATGGAAAGTATATCTTAATACAAACTCCAGATGAGATTTTGATTCATAAAATAAAAGATAGCTTGATAGAAAAGAATCCTATATTTTCTATACCTACTATGAATTCTACCACAATCGTATCTATCGATGAGCAATCTGCAAGTTCTGCCGAAAATCTAGAGTCAGCTTTTACTAACTACAACGAAATATTAGAAGAGCAAGATTAATTCACTTGACTAAGTCTAAGTTTTTCTGTTATTATTTTATAAGGGGAGTATATGGAATTACTATTTGCGACAGGCAACAAAGATAAATTGATAGAAGTTAAGAAGATGCTAGCTAATGATTCGATTAAGATGCCAATAGAGATTGGAATCAACGATTTTGATGTCGTTGAAGATGGCAAGACCTTAGAAGAAAATTCATATAAGAAGGCTTATGAGCTTTATAAATTAACTGGTAGAGCAGTATTTGCTGATGATACCGGACTTTTTGTAAAAGCAATAGATAATAGGCCTGGCGTGTATTCACATAGATACGCATCAGCTAATGCTACTTATGAAGATAACCGTAAGAAGTTACTAGAAGAATTGTCTGATAAAAAAGATCGAAGTGCCTACTTTGAAACAGTGATTTCATATATAGACTCAAAAGGAGAAGTCTTTCATTTTACAGGAAGGCTTGATGGTTATATTAGCGATATAGAAAAGGGTGAGGGAGATTTTGGGTATGATAAAATTTTTATACCTGAAAACACAAAACAAAGTCTTGCAGAGCTAACCATAGAAGAAAAAAACCAAATATCACATAGGGCAAGAGCAATGGAGAAATTCAAGGAGTTCTTAGGTGAGAAATGAAAATTTTAGTAACAAGTGATACTCATGGGATGTATGATGCAATAAGCGATTATATACTAACTCATGATGACATAGATTTATTAATTCATGCTGGTGATGGCCTCGAAGATGTAGAAAAAATTTACTACGAGACTGGGATAGAACATTATGCTGTGAAAGGAAATAATGATTTCTTTATAGATGAAGATTATGACAAAGTAATCAATATCGGAGATAAGAAAATTTTTCTAAGCCATGGTCACAGGTATAGTATCGATTTTACCTATGAGAAGATATTAGAAAAAGCTAAAAGGGAATCTTGTGATATCATTATATTTGGTCACATTCACAAATACGTAAACGAGACCAAAAATGGTGTGCTTCTTCTAAATCCTGGATCTCCTTACTTGGCTAGAGATGGATTCTATGGTTTTGTTATATTAGAGATTGATGATAAAATAAAGATAAATAGGGTTGAGTTAAACTAAGGGAGGACTTATGACTGGATTAATTAATTTGGTTTCCCAATACTCATCTAGGCTTGCAATAGTACCGGTTGTATCTTTCATTATGGCGGCAATATCAATAGTTATTTATTTCATTAATAAAAAAAGGATTGTCAAATTCATTCCTTCAATTGCATTAGCTGCGTTGGCATTAATTATTGGAATAATTTCTATTACGATTTTTACAAGTGATACAGGTTTGAATATGGCTTGGATTGCTATATTTTTGGGTTCTGCTTCCATAGTAGGTATAATAGTTTGTTTTCTTATAGAACTTGTAGTAGACATAAGAAGTCAAGTAGAAGTATTAGAATCTAACGATGATAAAAATTCATCTAAAGAAAGAGTAGCCAAGAAGAGAAATTTTATGAAAAAACCGGATAAGAAGGAAAAATAGAATGAATAAAAGAACGGCAGCGTTTTTTGATATTGATGGAACTCTTTTCAGAAATTCGCTTTTAATAGAGCATTTTGTAAAGCTTACAGAAAACGAGATTCTTCCAAAAGAGATCTGGACTAATGAGATAGGCCCATTGTATGAAAAATATCAAAATAGACTCGGAGCTTACGAAGACTATCTAGATAGGGCAGCTTTAGTCTATCAAAAAAGCATGATAGGTCTAGATAGGGATATTATAGAGAAATATTCAAAGCTCGTCATCGAAGAAAACAAAAATAAAGTTTATATGGTTACGAGAAAGGCTGTCGAAAAGCATAAGATGCGAGGTGATTTGATCTTTTTTATTTCTGGATCACCAAATTTTCTAGTGGATCATTTCGCCAATTTCTATGGAGCAACAGAATCTATATCAACTGACTATGTTTTTGATGAAAATAATAAATTTTCAGGTAAAGTAATTCCTATGCGGGATGGCAATAGTAAACTTTCCGCTATAAAATACTTGGATGATAGATATGAAATAGACTTAAATAATTCTTTTTCTTATGGTGATACTAATGGGGATATAACTATGTTTGAAATGGTGGGCAATCCTCATGCGATAAATCCGAGCTATGAGCTTATTGATAAGATTTTATCTAGAAAAGAACTTAAAGAAAAAGCGGTTATCAATATAGAAAGAAAAGATGTGAATTATAATTTTAGACTAAGAGATATGGTCGTAGAATTTATAAAGTTTTAAATTTTTGATGGATATTATTTTATTATAAA
>NZ_JAPJPG010000056.1 GCF_030825785.1 Anaerococcus sp. | reverse complement strand
ATATAATCTTATTTCATAGACCATAAATATTTTTCTATATGAAACTTTCTATATCCTCTATTAAGTTTGTAATTTATCTAACGAAAAAGTAATAGATTAATCCCTTTTCTCTAATACTTAATATTTTCTTGACTATGATTTGCCAGACACTGTCTATTAAATTACATCTCATTAATCTAATTATAAAAATTAAACTGGGATTCATTACAAACCCCAGTTTAATGATTAGCGTAATCTTTTAATATAATTTTGCTCCAGCAGGGATTCTATTTGATAGGATGATTAGGTTTAGTTTTTCTTCGCCTTCTTCTTCGTGGATTGCTGATAGTAGCATTCCTTGGCTTTCTACTCCCATCATCTTTCTTGCAGGTAGGTTTACTATAGCAAGTAGGGTTCTTCCTACTAAATCTTCAGGATTATAGTAGGCCTTTATTCCTGATAGGATTGTTCTATCAACGCCGGTTCCATCATCTAGGGTAAATTGTAGGAGCTTCTTGCTCTTTGGCACTTCTACACAATCTTTAACCTTAACTGCCCTGAAGTCTGATTTGCTGAAGGTATCAAAGTCTACATCTTCGTAGATATCTTCGATTTGTACTTTAGAAAAGTCGATTTCTACATCATCTTCGTCAATTGAATCTATTTTTTGTTTATCACTTTCTTCCTTTTCAAGTCCTATTGGCTTCATTGTTGGGAAGAGTAATACGTCTCTTATTGAGTGTTGGCCTGTTAGAATCATGATTAGTCTATCGATTCCTATTCCAAGTCCGCCTGTCGGAGGCATTCCTATTTCTAGGGCATTTACGAAGTCGTAGTCCATCATTTGTGCTTCGTCATCGCCTGCTTCTCTTTTAGCAACTTGATCAAGGAATCTTTGTTTTTGATCTAGGGCATCATTTAGCTCTGAGAAGGCGTTAGCTATTTCTGCACCGTTGATGAAGGCTTCGAATCTATATGTTAGGGAAGGATCATCGTTCTTTCTTTTTGCAAGTGGTGAAATTTCTACTGGATAGTCAACGATAAATGTTGGTTGAATTAGTTTATCTTCAACAAATTCATCGAAGAATTCTGCTATAATCTCGCCTCTTGTTTCCTTTACTTCTACTCCCTTTTCTTTAGCAATAGCGATTGCTTCTTCATCAGTTTTGATTTCATTAAAGTCTACACCAGAGTGCTCTTTAACTGCATCTATCATTGAGATTCTCTTCCAAGGCGCCTTTAGTTCAATCTCATGACCATCGAATTCTACAACTGTTGTTCCCTTTACCTTGTTTGCAACATGTTCTACCATATTTTCTGTGATTTCCATCATGTCTTCAAAATCTCCATAGGCTTGGTAAAGTTCCAGTGTTGTAAATTCAGGGTTGTGAGTTGCGTCCATTCCTTCATTTCTGAACATTCTTCCGATTTCATAGACTCTGTCAAATCCACCTACGATTAATCTCTTAAGGTAAAGCTCTGATGCAATTCTTAGGTACATACCTATATTTAGAGAATTATGATGAGTTGTAAATGGACGAGCTGTAGCTCCTCCTGCTATTGTGTTTAGGATTGGAGTTTCTACTTCTAGAAAGCCTTGGCCATCTAGGAATCTCCTGATTTCTGATATGATTTGGCTTCTTTGAACGAATACACTCTTTACTTCTGGGTTTACTATAAGATCTAGGTATCTTTGTCTGTATCTTAGGTCAGGATCCTTTAATCCGTGCCATTTTTCAGGAAGCATTTGAAGAGATTTAGTCATTAGCATTGGAGTTTCTGTCTCAATAGAGATCTCTCCTTGATTTGTCTTAAATACTTTTCCTTCTATACCTACGATATCACCTATATCGTATTTTTTAACTTGTTTGAACTCATCGCCAATAACATTTTTACGGTTTACTATCTGAATTTGACCTTCTGCATCTTGGATGTCCATGAAACTCATGTTTCCATGTCCACGTTTGGCCATAATTCTTCCAGCAATTCTTACTTTTTCGCCATCATATTTTTCAAAATTATCTTTGATAAGGCTTGAAGCAATTCTACCCCTAAAGTTTACAATCTTGTGAGGGTCTTTGCCTTCCTTTTTAAGATCTTCCAGCTTGTCTCTTTTAATTTGTAGCATTTCATTTAAATCTTTGTTATCAGCCATGTCTTCTCCTTTACTTAATATTTTTGATTACAAAATACATCTTTCCATTTGGTGTGCTTACTTCTACTCTTTCATCTACCTTTTTTCCGATAAGGGCAGCACCAACTGGCGATTCATTAGAAATAAATCCTTCAAGTGGATTTGATTCAGCAGTACCTACGATTTTATATTCCAAATCTTCGTCGAATTCTTCATCGTAAACTGTCACAGTATTTCCAACACCAACTTCATCAGAGTTTTCAACAACTTCGATTGTCTTGGCGTTTCTAATCATATCTTCAACCTTGGCAATCCTAGATTCAACTTCACCTTGCTCGTTTTTAGCCTCATCGTAGTCTGCGTTTTCTGAAAGGTCACCGAAGCTTCTTGCTACTTTGATTTTTTCAGCAATTTCTGGACGCTTTTTGGTCTTAAGATATTCTAGTTCATCTTCAAGTTTTTCTAAATATTCTTTACTTAATATTACTTCTTTATTTTCTGTCATAATTATCCTCTAAAAATTTCCTATATTCTTCTAGTAATTCAAATATTTCTTCACTAGTTTTTAATTTATTTACCCTATCCCTATAGCTTGCAGCTTGTGGTAGGCCTTTGATGTACCAACCGACATGCTTTCTCATTTGATTTATAACGAGTTTTTCAGGCTTGTACCTAAGAGATAGATCATATTGTCTTTTTATAGTATAAAGTATATCCTCATATCTTATGGGTCTAGTCTCTTTCCCTTGGATGTAATCTTTAATCTGTCTAAAAATAAAGGGATTACCCATAGCCCCTCTAGCTATCATTACTCCGTCTGCCTTGGTTACATCTAGTATATTTTTGTAATCTTTAACACTAAAGACATCACCGTTGGCTATAACAGGAATCGATAAGGTCTCTTTAAGTTTTCTAATAGCCACCCAATCAGCCTTGCCGGAATACTGTTGCTTACGAGTTCTACCATGAAGGATGACGTAATCTATACCGCTATCTTCCAAGGCCTTTCCGACATCTATATAGTTTATAGAATCATCATCAATACCCATTCTGATTTTAACATTGACAATCTTGTCTGTGGATTCTTTAAGGCATTTGCCTATCTCATAGACTTTCTTCACATCTCTCATTAAAGCTGAGCCTTGTCCGTTATTATATATCTTAGGAGCAGGACAGCCCATATTAAAGCTTATTTCCTTAAAGTCTTCCCTAGGATTTATCTTATCCTTGATAACTCTTTCGATAATATCACAGTCTTTTCCGAAAATCTGAATATTGCAGTTTTTCTCACTATCAGCTGTATACATTATCTCTTCTGTCGCCTTATTATTAAAATCAAGGGCGTTTACTGATACCATTTCGGTAAAGGTCTTATCACAGCCATTTTCTTCGCAGATTTGCCTAAAGGCTGAATCGGTAATTCCCGCCATGGGAGCAAGCATTATTTCATTAAAGATTTTTGTTTCTCTCATAGATTAGTCTCAATCCCTCAAGCATTAGATCAGGTTCTATAATTTCAATAAATTTACTAGATGCTGAGATTAGCTCAGAGAAACCTCCCGTAGCTACAACTGTTATATCGCTTTCGTCTATATCGTACTTATCTACCATTTCTTTCTCTAAGATTGAAATTATATTATCAATCATTCCTATATAGCCAAATATTATACCTGCATTGATCGATTCAGATGTATTCTTACCAATAGCAGATTCTGGCTCCATAAGCTCGATCTTAGGTAGTTTGGCAGTAGAACCAAAAAGTCCATCTTGGGCGATTCTTATACCTGGAGCAATTGAACCACCGAGATACTTTCTATCTTCCGTAATTACATCAAAAGTAATGGCTGTTCCCATATCTACAACTATAGTTGGTCCTCCATATTTGCTAAAGGCAGCTACAGCATCGACAATCCTGTCAGCTCCTACTTCTCTAGGATTCTCATATTCAATCGTAAGAAAGGTTGGCGTATCAGAATCTACTACTATAGCTTCCCTATCAAAGAGCTTCCTATTAGCAGACTGCCAGTTATACATAACGTCTGGTACAACACAACTCATTATAGTATCTTCGATGTCTTCTACTCTAATTTTCTTAATTGCTAGCATATTAAATAAAGTAGCAACCAATTCATCACTTGTCTTTTTGAGGTCGGTCGCCACTCTAAATCTAGATTTCAAATTTTCTTTCTCGTAAACACCTATAACCGTATTAGTGTTTCCGATATCTATTACTAATAACATAAAATCTCCAAATCACTTTCAAATTAACTCTTATATGATACGGTTATTTGGTGAAATTTCAAGCTTATTTGCCTAACTTATATTTTCTAATTAGCTTATTTATCTCTTCTATATCTTCTTTTCTAACCTTAGTTGATTCACGATTTTCGCCCTTACTATCTTTGACAACCATAACAAGGTCTCCATTGTCTGTATCAAAGCCCCATTTTCTAATTTCCTTGTAAGTTCTAAAGTTGGAATTAGCGAGGATACCATTTTCTGCAAGACTTAGCTTGGCCCTTGTTGATATCATAAATACAATTGCAAGAGCAATCATTACAAGAGCTGTTAGCATACTTTGTTTATTTCCTTGTTGGTATCCTGCGTAGAAATTTACCCCACCAGTTACAACTAATACCGAAAAAAGAATCATCTCAAAGCTAGATGAAGGTCTCTTAAATGTTGATATTCCTCCTTCAAGCTTTTTCTTATCTTTCATTTGTTTATATATTCTGTATAGGAAAAATATTACTATTGCCCCATACATAATTATAATCATCGAATCTAAATTCCTCATTTTTCCTCCTCAAAAACAAAATAGGCCCAAAGACCTATTTAGCATCTTCTATATTTTCATAAAATGATCTTTTGACAACGCCAATATATGGTAGGTTCCTATACATTTGATCGAAGTCTAGACCAAAGCCTACAACAAACTCATTTGGTATCTTAAATCCTGTCCAGTCAGGCTTAATTTCTACTTCTCTTCTTTCAGGTTTATCTAGTAAGGTTACAATTCTTACGTCTTTTGCTTCTCTATTTATTAGATTTTCCTTGGTCTTCTTTAAGGTATAGCCTGTATCTATTATATCTTCGACTATTAGAACTTCCTTGTCTTTGATATCAATATCAAGGTCCTTTAGGATTTTGACATTTCCACTTGAATAGGTATTTTCTGCATAAGAAGAAACTACCATAAAGTCCATCTGAAGGTCGATATTTAAACTTTTGGCAAGTTCCGCCATAAACATTACCGAACCCTTGAGAATTCCTACGAGAATTAAAGTATCTTTATTCTCGTAATGACTGTTGATGGTCTTCGCTAATTGTTCTATCTTTAGCTTCAAACTTTCCTCATCAATCAATACTCTTTCAATTATGTCACTGTAGTCAGTCTTCATCATATACCTCTATCTTTATAATATTTTTTGTAGAAGGATCTATCTTGTAATCCTCCGAGCTTCTAAAAGATGTCACCCATATTATATCATTTTCTGATAAAATAAGGGGGATTTTTTCTCTTTTTTCCTTATCTACCTTCATATCAATAAAAAAGTCTTTGATCTTTTTCCTATGACCCAAGCCAATCGGCTTAAACTTATCTCCGTTTTTCCTAAATCTTACACTTAGAGGAAAAGTTAATTTGTCCCTGTCGAAATATTCGATATTCTTCCCATGTTTTTTCTGAAAATCAGAGACAGAACTTATCTTGATTCTTTTTCCTCCAAAACTAAGTTCCTCACCTATATTAATAGTAAGTTCCCCAGTTTTCTTTTGTGAATCTTCCTTTCTTAAGCTCATCTTATAAAACTTATAGGACTTAAGAAAAATTAAGTCATCTTTTATAATAGATTTCCCATTAGCAAGGTCAACTAGACTTAAAAAATTATCGATATTTTCCTTGGATATATCTCTAACTTCCTGCTTTATTTCTCCTATGGCCCTTCTTACAAGTCTTTTTTGTATGGCCTTATCATGACTTTCAAAAGCTTCTTTGTCAAAGCTTACAGAATCTGTTTTTCTTTGAATAATAATATCTTCATAAATGTTTTTTATATAGGAATCGCTAATAGAAATCTCATCAGTCGCAATCTCAGAAAGCTTGACTAGGCTTTCCTTAAAGTTTGGATTAATCTTTTCAATCTCTGGAATTATATCAAGTCTTAGCTTATTTCTCGTATAATCTGTCGTGAAATTTGTCTTATCAATTGCATAGGGTATTTGTTCGCTGTTCAAATAATCTAAGATCTTAGCCTTTTTAATGTCTAGGATGGGCCTTATTATATCCCCATTCCTATAATCCATAGACCTAAGACCTTCCACCCCAGTTCCTCGAATAATCCTCATAAGGACAGTCTCTGCCTGATCGTCTAGATTGTGGGCGACGGCAATTTTTGATTTAGGATATTTCTTCTGGATTTCTCTAAAAAAATCATACCTCAGCCTTCTTCCAGCATCTTCAGAAGATATGCCATATTTCTTGGCGTACTCATCCATACTCGCTGCTTTCTTCCTAAAGTCTAAGGCAAATTTCTTTGCAGTCTCCTCGACTAGGCTCTCATCAAAATCCGCTTCCCTCCTATGGAGATGGTTTAGGTGGGCAAGGATAATTGTAAAATCCATTTCCTTTCTAAGCTCCATCAAAGCATAGATTAAAAACTGACTGTCGGGACCTCCGCTTGCGCCGACTATGATATAGTCACCTTCTTCTATAAGCTTATTTGCTCTTATAGTTTCTCTAACTTTATTTATTATTGTCATCTTCATAGACCACTTCGGATTTCTTAACCATATCTAGTCTATCTCTTGCAATCTTTTCCTTAAATTCGTCAGTATTTCTATTGTCGTAATCTTCCTTCAAGGACTTGATGGTAATTTGCAAGTCTTCTTTTTTCTTATTCAAAGATTCGATATCCTTATTTACCTTGGCGTATTCTTTTTCAATAGCCTTATTGTATAGGCTAAAAGATCCCGCCGATAGAGCAAGGATTGATAGGATAGTCAATAGAAATCTTTTGTTTTTCTTTCTTCTTTGCTTAAGATACGAATTCTTCTTACTCATCGATAACCTCATACATAGAAAAAGCATCGTTCTTCTTGGCTCCGTCAATCAAGTTTAGGACCCTAAATTTTAGATTGCTCTTGCCAAAGGCGACTTCTACTATGTCTCCTTCTTCTACGAGGCTTCCTGGCTTGGCTTCTTTTTCATTTATTTTAACCCTGCCGTTTTCACAAGCCTCTTTAGCAACTTGTCTTCTTTTAATAACTCTAGCATTTTTCAAAAATTTATCTATTCTCATACCCCTATTTTACTTTTTTTGTAAGTTATGGCAAAGGCATAGAAAAAGCCAGAAGATTAATCTCCTGGCTTAAAAGTCAATTCTTATTTATCTTTTCTTCCAAAAAGGTTATCTAAGAATCCACCCTCTTCTTTTTCTTCTTCAACTACTTGTTCATTATTTTCTCTTTCAACTGTATCAGTATTTGTTTTTTCAACTGTATCTGTATTTAAACCATCATTTACATCTCTAACATCACCAGTTTTATTTACGTGAAGTTCTTCTTTTCTTACTTGTTCAGATACTCTTTGAGTTTCTTCAACCTTAT
>NZ_JAPJPG010000014.1 GCF_030825785.1 Anaerococcus sp. | reverse complement strand
CTATAAAGCCTAAAATTTAGCAAAAAGAATTATCAACATCAAAGTTATCCACAAGTTATCCTATTTTTGGGGATAAGTTATTTTTTCTCGCTTAACTTTTAATATTTTAAGCTTTGTATCTTGTGTATAACTTTAGAAGGAAGGTTGTATGGATGACGAATCTAGAATACATTACAGATGAATTAAAAAATGAAATGAAAATGCATGTTACCGATACTCAACAATTCGATACATGGATTAGGATTCTTAAGCCCTTAAATTTATATAACGAGACCCTGTATCTAGAAGTTCCAAAGAAGGATACCCTCTTTATCTACGATAAAATCTGGATTCCCCAACTTCAGATTGCTCTTGATAATATAAAAGATAAGACAGGAAAAGACCTTACGGTTTCTGTAATTGCAAAAGATTCCGACAATTATAATAAGGTCATAACACTCGGAAAAGATTATGATCCCAATGGTCAGATGCGAATAAGTAAGGTAAATTCATTTCCAAGGCCTCAACTAGAGGAAGAGAATATTTTCGCAAACTTCGTGGAAGGTAAGTCAAACCAATACGCCCTAGGCGTTAGCCAAGCTGTAGCAGAAAATATTTCAAATAAGTCCCAAGCAAGACTTTACAATCCCTTATTTATATATGGAGAAAGTGGTCTAGGTAAGACCCACTTGATGCAAGCAATTGCCCACGAAATATTAGAAAATAGAGATGATGCCTATGTGATGTATCTATCAAGTGAGAAGTTTACAAACGAGATGATATCTGCACTTAGGTCAACTAAAAATGAGAAGTTCAGAGAAAAGTACAGGTCAGTTGATATCCTTCTTATAGATGATATTCAATTTATTGCAGGTAAAGAAGGAACCCAGGAGGAATTCTTCCATACCTTTAATGACCTCTATAATACAGGCAAGCAAATAGTAATATCATCTGATAGGCCACCAAAGGAGATTAAACACCTAGAAAATAGGTTGATATCAAGGTTTTCTTGGGGAATTATAGTCGATATTGGAAAGCCTGACTTTGAAACAAGAGTTGCAATACTTCAGAAAAAGCTCGACCAGTTAGGTGCCTATATAGATAATAATATTCTCTTTTATATAGCAGAAAATATAGATACAAATATTAGAGATCTCGAAGGAGCCTTATCTACCGCAATAGCCTATGCTAAAAGCGATAATAGAGAAGTGGTGACCATGGAAGATGCCATAAAGGGAGTTGCTACTAGAGTAAAGGATAAGAAAAAACGCGTAGGAATAGATGATATACAGAAGTTTGTAGCTGATAAGTATGGAATCAAATTATCTGATATAAAGGGAAAATCTAGGAAAAAAGAAATAGTAAATCCTAGACAAATAGCCATGTTCCTATCAAGAGAAATATTAGAGGATTCACTAGTAACAATATCCAATGCCTTTGACAGAGACCATACGACTGTCATGCATGGAATTGATAAAATTCAAAAACAAATCGAAGAAGACGACGACTTTAAAGAAGAAATAGAATCGCTTTTGAAGGAGATAACAGAGTAGATTGTTTATAAGCCTGTGGATAAGTTTGTTGATAAATCAAAAGTTTTTATCTTCAATTTTCATCCTGTGGAAAGTGTGGAAAACTAAGGGTTTTATCCCTTAATTATGCCCAAGTTATCAATAGATATTTTTGGCTCAATTTAGCCTTTATATAAACTTATCCACATTTATACAAGCCCTACTAATAATACTACTAAGTATATATAATAAGTTAAGGAGTAACAATGAAATTTAAAATAAATCAGCAAGATTTAATGAATGCTATTACCATTGCGATGAAAGCTGTCTCAAAGAGTACCAATATACAGATACATGAATTAATATACTTCGAATGTTTCGCTAGCTCTCTTTCACTAAGAGCTTTTGACGGTGAAATATCTATAAAGACAAATGTCGATGCTGTCGTAGATGAAGAAGGAGAGATGGCTGTTAAAGCAAGTCTAATCTCAAATATAGTAAGAAAACTTCCAAACGACATAGTTATAATAGAAAATAAAGATGGAAAAATCTCTATAAAATGTTCATCTTCAAACTTTAACCTAATAGTCTTTGACTATTATGACAAAAATGATTTAGATATTCCAGAAACTAAGGCTATAGAAATAGATAATGACATTCTTAAAAGATCTATAGGACAGACAGAGTTTGCTACAAGTCTAGATGAAACTAAACTTGCCCTAACAGGAATATTGTTTGAACTAAAAGAAGGATGTGTAAATATGGTAGCCCTCGATGGTTACAGAGTCTCCCTAAAAAAGGTAAAACTAGATTATCCAACAGACTACGAGGATAGTGAATACATCATACCTAAGAGATCACTTTTAGAGTGGTCTAGGATTATTTCTGATGATTTGACAACAAAGTTATATAAAAATGAAAATGACCTAATATTTTCAAGCGGAAGCACTACCATGCAATGCAAGGTAATTGATAAAAACTTTATCGACTATAGAAATATTATAAATGATATTTCAGAAACTAGCGTTATACTTGATAAGAGAGAGCTGATCAATTCCCTAGATCGTGCCCAAGTCCTATCAGATCCAGGAAGAGCTAATTTAATAAAAATAGAGCTTTCTGATAATGTTATGCTTATAAAGTCAAACTCAGAGATAGGAGATGTTAGGGAAGCCATAGATGTAGAGCAAAAGGGAAGTGATCTAGAGATAGCCTTTAATGCTAGATATATGCAAGAAGGTGTAAAGGCTTGTGATTCATCAAAGATAAAGTTAAATTTTAAATCATCCCTAAATCCATGTCTAATATATCCAGAAAATTCAACCTACGAAGATGAGGACTTTACCTACCTAGTTCTTCCAGTAAGGCTTGCGAATTGAGGTAGATATGGAAAAAATTGAATTTGAAAGTGAAGAGATAAAATTAAAAGATTTACTAAAGGCAACTAATATTATCCCTACAGGAGGTCTTTCTAAAGCTATAATCAAGGAAGAAGGAGTCCTTGTAAATGGCGCCCCTTGTTTTGTGGCAGGTAAGAAGCTTCATAAGGGAGATATAGTCGAATTTGACGATTTTTCTATTACAATTGTATAATGCGGATCAAAGATTTAAAGTTAAATAATTTTAGAAATTATTTTTATGAAAATGTAGAATTTAATAAAGACTCCAATATCTTTATAGGAGATAATGCCCAGGGTAAGACTAATCTTTTAGAAAGTGTCTATTATTTGGCTAATGCGTCAAGCTTTAAGAAGATTAGAGATAAGGATATAATTAGGTTTTCTCAAAGCCAGATGAAGCTTTCTGGGATTATAAGAAAGGGAAGGGCTTTTAAAGAAGTTTTCATAGAAGTAAAGGATAATGATAAGAGTATTTTCGTAAATGGAGTAAAATATGATAGGAGGAAAGATTTAAGATCTCTTTTCAAGATTGTATTATTTACTCCAGAAGATCTCGGAATAATTAAGGATGGGCCAAATCGTAGGAGAGATTTAATAGATGAGATTATAGAAGAAATTGATCTATCTTATAAGGCCAACAAGAGAGATTACGATAAGATTCTCTACCAAAGAAATAAGCTTTTGAAAAAACGAAAGGCTCCCTACTTTGAAGAACAACTAGAGGCTTTCGATAAGTCTCTTACCAAACTTTCATACAAGATATATAAGACTAGAGATAAATTTATCAAAATCATTGATAAATTTGCTAGTGAATTTCACTCATCTCTAACATCGGATAAGGAAGAGTTAAAACTAAGCTATAAAGCTGATATTAAGGCTCCAACTCTTAGAGAATATGAGGAAGTTTTTAGGTCGGCGAGAGACTTAGATTTTAAATATCTTACAAGCCAAAGAGGAATCCATAGGGATGAGATTGAAATAAGTATAAATGGTAAAAATACCAAAAGCTTTGCTTCACAAGGCCAACAGCGTTCGGCTATCTTAAATATTAGACTTGCAGAAGTAAGGTTGATTAAGGAAGTGACAGGTGATGAGGCTGTCATTTTGTTTGATGATGTCTTTTCAGAATTAGATGAAAAAAGGTCTATGTTTTTATTAGAAAACCTCAAGGGCTTTCAGACAATAATAACTGCAACTAATACCAAGAGCTTGGAGTACGTAGATAAGGAAAAGATTTCATATATCTTAGATGGAAAGATTAGAAAGGAATAGTATGCAAGATAACAATTATGATGCTGGCAATATCAGGGTTTTGGAAGGACTAGAACCAGTTAGACTAAGACCTGGTATGTATATAGGTTCGACCAGTGAAAAGGGACTTCACCACTTAGTTTACGAAGTCGTTGATAACTCTGTGGATGAAGCCTTGGCAGGTCGTTGTGACTACATAAAGGTAACAGTAAGTAAAGATAATGTAATAAAAGTAGAGGATGACGGTTCAGGAATACCTGTCAAAGAGCATCCTACAACTCACAAATCAACGCTCGAGACAGTCCTTACAGTATTGCACGCTGGTGGTAAGTTTGATGACTCTGCCTATAAGTTTTCAGGAGGACTTCACGGTGTAGGTGTCTCTGTAGTAAACGCCCTAAGTGAATACCTGGTAGCTGAAGTCAAAAGAGACGGCCATATCTACAAGATGACTTTTGCAAAGGGAGAAGTCACAAGTGATTTGGAAATTATAGGAGATACAGAAGAAACTGGTACAACTATAACCTTCAAACCAGATGGAGAGATTTTCGATACAACTATATTTGATAGGAAAACTTTGGAAAACAGATTCAGAGAAATGGCCTTCCTAAATAGGGGAGTAGAAATAATCCTAGAAGATGAGAGAGAAGACTTTTCCGAAAGCTTCAAATATGAGGGAGGAATCAAGGAATTTGTAACATATCTTAATAGAAATAAAACTCCTATTATGGAGCAGGTTCCTCACTTCGATGGTATGCAGGAAGACATAGAAGTAGAAGTAAGCTTCCAATATACAGATGGTTACAGCGAAAATATCCTAACCTATGCCAATAATATCCACACACCAGAAGGTGGAACCCACCTATCAGGTTTTAGGTCAGCCCTAACAAGAACAGTAAATGATTACGCTAGAAACTTTAAGTTTCTAAAAGAAAACGACGAAAACCTTCAAGGTGACGATATAAGAGAGGGAATTACTGCTGTAGTTTCTATCAAAATATCCGACCCACAATTTGAAGGACAAACCAAGGCTAAACTTGGAAACTCAGAGGTTAGAGGAGCTGTGGATACATTCGTGAGCCAGAGACTTCAAGCCTATCTAGAAGAAAATCCAAAGCCTGCCAAAAATATAATAGAAAAAGCCTTAGCATCCAGAAGAGCGAGAGAAGCTGCAAGAAAGGCAAGAGACTTAACTAGGAAAAGATCTATCCTAGATTCGACAACTCTTCCAGGAAAGCTTGCAGACTGCCAATCAACCGACCTTTCCGAAAATGAAATCTTCATAGTCGAGGGTAATTCTGCGGGAGGATCTGCTAAGGGTGGAAGAGATAATAGAATTCAAGCTATCCTTCCCCTAAGAGGAAAGATTATGAATGTAGAAAAGGCTAATCTCGATAGAATCCTAAACTCAGAAGAAATTAAAGCTATGATTACAGCCTTCGGCACAGGAATAGGCAAGGAATTTGATATATCAAAACTCCGCTACGGAAAGATCATAATCATGACCGATGCCGACGTCGATGGTGCCCACATCAGAACCCTTCTTTTGACCTTCTTCTACAGATACATGAAGCCATTAATAGACGAAGGCCATGTATACGTTGCCCAACCACCTTTATATAAGATCAGTCACGGTAGAAATGAACGCTACGTATATACGGATTCCGAAAGAGACAAGGTTCTTAAGGAAATTAAGGCTGATAAATATAAGATAAATAGATATAAGGGTCTTGGTGAGATGAATGCAGATCAACTATGGGATACTACAATGGACCCAGATCACAGAGTTCTTCTAAGAGTTAATGAAGACTTAGATTCAACTAGTACGGATGATACTTTCTCACTTCTAATGGGAGAAAAGGTAGAACCAAGACGTAACTTTATTCAAGAAAACGCCAAGTACGTATCAAACATTGACGTATAGGAGGCAAAATGATAGAAGATAACAATATTATTAATGTAGACCTAGAAAAGAAGATGAAGGACTCCTATCTCGAATACTCCATGAGTGTAATCGTATCTAGGGCCCTTCCAGATGTAAGAGATGGTCTAAAACCAGTTCATAGGAGAATCCTCTACGGAATGGAAGGCTTAGGACTTGATCCAAATAAGCCTACTAGAAAATCCGCCAGGGTAGTCGGTGATGTAATGGGTAAGTACCACCCTCACGGTGATAGTGCCATCTACGATGCCTTGGTAAGACTTGCCCAAGATTTTTCAACTAGATATCCTTTGGCCCAAGGTCAAGGTAACTTCGGTTCAATAGATGGAGATGACGCAGCTGCTATGCGTTATACAGAAGTTAGAATGAGCAAGATCGCCAAGGAGATGCTAAGAGATATCAACAAGGATACGGTCGACTTTATGCCAAACTTCGATGAAGAAGAATTGGAACCAGTTGTCCTTCCTTCAAGATTTCCTAACCTACTTGTAAATGGGTCAAATGGTATAGCTGTAGGTATGGCTACAAATATGGCTCCTCACAATCTAGGAGAGTCAATTGAGGCCTGTATAGCCTATATGAAAGATCCTGAGATTTCCATAGAAGATTTAAATAAAATAATACCAGGACCAGACTTTCCAACAGGAGCCTATATCCTCGGTAAATCAGGAATAAAGGATGCCTATAGTACAGGACGAGGCAAGGTGAAGCTCCGTGCTGTTTGTAAAATCGAGCCATTTAAGAAAAATAGGGAAAGAATCATAATTACAGAAATCCCTTACCAGGTAAACAAGTCCCGACTAATCGAAAAAATAGCAGACCTTGTCAAAGAAAAAAGAATCGATGGCATATCTGACATTAGGGATGAGTCAGACAGGAAAGGAATGAGGATTGTAATTGAGGTTAAAAGAGACTCTAATGCAAATATCGTCTTAAACAACCTATACAAATACACTCAGCTTGAGACAACTTTCGGAATAATAAATCTAGCCCTAGTAGATGGAGTGCCTAAGGTTTTAAATCTTAAGGAATTAATTGAATACTACATCGAACACCAAAAGGATGTAGTGACTAGAAGGACAAGTTTTGACCTATCCAAGGCTAAGGCTAGAAAACATATAGTAGAAGGTCTTATAGTAGCAATCGATAATATCGATGAGATTATAAAAATAATCAGATCTTCTTATGATAATGATGAGATTAAGAAAATATTCTTAGAAAAATTCTCTCTTACAGACAAGCAATCTCAAGCCATCCTTGATATGCAACTTAAAAGACTATCAGGACTCGAGATTGATAAATTAAAGGCTGAAAACAAAGAGCTAGAAGAGACAATAGCATATCTACTTTCTATCCTAAATTCAGAAGAAAACCTCCTTAATCTAATAATCGATGAGATGGAAGAAATAAAAGAGAAATTCTCTGATGATAGGAGAAGTAAGATCGTACCAGACGAGGGTGAGATCGACATAGAAGAGCTAATTGAAAAAGAAGACGTCCTCCTTACCCTAACCAAGGATGGCTACATCAAAAGACTGCCTATAGATACCTACAAGGTCCAAAATAGGGGTGGCAAGGGAATAGCTGCAGGAAATACCAAAGAAGGAGACTTTATCAAGAAGATAAAGACAACTAATACTCACGAAGACCTCTTATTCTTCACATCCTTTGGTAAGGTCTACTCCCTAAAGACCTACGAAGTTCCAGAAGGAAGCCGCCAATCTAGAGGAATAGCTATTATAAATATCCTAAAGCTTGAATCTGGAGAAAAGATTACAGAAATGATGACCCTATCCGAATTAAACAAGGATAGTCAAATAGTTCTACAAACAAAAATGGGTACAATTAAGAAAACTGAGGCCGAAAACTTCACCAATATTAGGAAAAATGGAATCATAGCTATTTCTCTTAAAGAAGATGATAGGTTAATCTCAGTTAGACAAATAGATAAGGAAGAAGAGTTAATCATATCAACTAAAAACGGTATGACCATCCAATTTAACTCAGCTGATCTTAGGTCTATGGGAAGGATAGCCCAAGGAGTAAGGGCAATCAAGCTCGATAAGAGAGACGAGGTTGTATCTATGAATATAAAAGGCGATGAGACCTATCTACTTGTGGTAACAGAAAACGCCTACGGCAAGAAGACCTCCTTTAACAATTTCAAAAACCAAAACAGGGGTGGTAAGGGTGTCAAATGCCACAAGGTTACAGAAAAAACTGGAAAAATCATAGATACTTTACCAGTCGACCTAGATAATGATATAATGATGGTATCCTTATCAGGTGATATGATAAGATTAAATGTAAGGGATATATCTATAACAGGTAGAAACACAGTTGGCGTTAAGCTCAAAAACCTTACAGATGAAAATGACAGGATTGTTTCAGTAACTAAATATAGCACTTTAGAAGAAGAGGAAGAAGATGTTTAAAGCAAATATTACAGACGAAAATGACAAGTTAGTGCTAGATCTTTCTGGAGATCTCGATGTATATTCAGAAGAAGAGTTCAAATCTCTTATAGAAGATGAAATAGAAACTGTGAACAAAGACGTATTAATAGATATCAAAAATCTTGACTATCTTGACTCGACAGGTCTTGGTATGTTTATGAAAATATATAAGATAAATGAGCAAAGAGGAAAAAAAGTAAAGATAATCAATCCAAAAGAAAATATCTTAAAGCTTTTCAAGATCACAGATCTTACAGAAATATTTGAGATGGTGTAATATGGAAAAAATAAGCATTAAAATTCCTGCAAATAGCCTCTATATCAAATCATTGAGGCTATTTGCGGCAAGCCTTGCCTCAGATTTGGGCTTTAATATAGAAGAAGTCGAAGATATAAGAGTAGTAGTATCTGAGGCGGTTAACTACAAGCTAAATGAAGAAGACATCACGGTAAACTTCTATGCAGAAGAGAAAAACCTTAAGGTAGAAGTAAAAGGAAAGGACAGAGAGCTTGAGCCAAGAGCCCTTTCCATGAGAGATTTAATCCTAGAAGAATTATGTGACAAGCTAATAATCGAAGATGAAAAGATAGTACTTACAATAAGGGCAGAATAATGTCTAAGACAAGCAAAAAAGAGCACAAAGAGGCCATTCAAGAAAAATTCGAAGAGTATTATGAAACTCGCGACATAAAACTAAGAGATGAGCTTATACAAGAACATATGTATATAGTCGATATCCTCTCTAACAAATACGTAGGAAAGGGAATCGAAAAAGATGATCTCTACCAAGTCGCAAGCTTAGGCTTGATCTATGCTGTAGAAAGGTATGATCCAACCAAGGGCTATGCTTTCTCATCCTTTGCGACTCCAACAATAATGGGAGAGCTTAAGAGATACTTTAGGGATAAGGGCTGGGTAATAAGAGTTCCTCGTAGGATACAGAATCTTTATAAAAAGATCAATACAGCCAAAAAAATCCTCCCACAAGAACTTCAAAGAACACCAACTATAGCCGATATAGCTGACTATCTTGGAGAAGATGAGGAGACAATACTAGAGACTATGGAAGCAAGCAAGGTCTATACTCCACAATCTTTGGATATGAAATACCAAGTCCAAAAGGGAGAAAATTCCATCGACTTATCAGATATGATTGGAGAAGAAGACAGGAACTTCGACTCAATCGAGCTTAAAGATCTAATCGATAAGTCAAAAGAAAGATTAAATGACCTAGAAAAAGAAATCCTAGAACTTAGATACTACGAAGGAAGGACCCAGGTAGATATAGCAAACACCTTGGACATAAGCCAGATGACAGTATCAAGGATTGAGAAAAAAATCTTACAAAAATTTAGTATAGAATTAGAAAAGATGAAGTAAGGATCTCGCTAATGCGGGATCTTTTTTTTATTGTCTTGTAACATATGTTACTGATTACCATTCTCAATAGCTATATAATAAAATTAGTTAAAAATATGGAGGCAATTATGAAAATTGATATAAATAAAACGGTTTTTGATTTAATAGAAGAAAATTCAGAACTTAAGGATATACTTACAGAAATAGGGTTTATGGGTCTAGATAACCCACTTTTAATCAAATCCATGGCAAAGAAAACATCACTTAAAAGAGCGGCGAGCCTTATGGGCATAGATAAGCTAGAAGAAAGACTTGAAAACTATGGCTATGAAGTTTTTGATTCTTCACTAGACCCAGAGGTTATTAGGAGAAAAGAACTTGTCAAATCATATATATCAAGACTTTCAGAAGGAGAGGATCTAGAAAAAGTAAAGAAGGATTTCAAAGAAAACTTCCAAGGAGTCTTATCATCAGAGATAATGGATGCAGAAGAAGAACTCCTACAATCTGGAATAGATAAGGATGAAGTAAGAAAACTTTGCGATGTTCACTCTTCTCTATTTCACGGAATGACCCACAATGAAAATAGTGAGGAAAGAAGTATAGATCCATTCATATCCTATATGGAAAGAGAAAATGACAAGATAAAAGAAATCATAAACGAGGCAAAAGAAGATAAAGACTACGAGAAGCTTACGGTTATTGGAAGCCACTATAAGAAAAAGGGAGATTTAATATATCCCCTTCTTAAGGTAAAATACAATAAGCCAGGCCCATCAGATGTGATGTGGGCTGTAGATATAGAAATAGCCAAGGCTATTAGAAAGGCTATAAAGAAAGAAGATGAGAAAGCTCTAGATAAAGCTATCCAGAGAGCAGAAGAGATGACCTACAAGGAAGATAATATCCTTTATCCTCTATTAGAAGAAAATGTAAAAAAAGAAGACCTAGACCTACTCTACAAGGACCTAAAAGACTACGACCACTCACTAATCTCATATGAGGAAATAGAAAGTGAAGAAAAAGAGAGCAAAGAAGAAGAAGGTTATGTCACTTTCAAGAAAGGTAAATTGAGGAAGGACCAAATCGAAGCAATATTTGATACCTTAGATGTAGAAATCACCTTTGTCAATGATAAGGATATAAATACCTACTTTAACGATCACAAAGGAAGTAAGGTCTTCAAAAGACCAGAAAGCGCCCTAGGCCGCCCAGTATATTCCTGCCACCCACCCAAGGTAGAACCTATAGTAAGAGGACTAATCAAGGACTTCAAAGCAGGCAAAAGAGACGAGTTCAGACTAGTTAAACCTATAGCAGGCAAGGATATGTCTATTACTTACTATGCTGTAAGAGATAAAAAAGGAAACTACAAGGGTGTTTTGGAAGCAGTTCAAGACTTAAGCTTCTACAAGGATTATCTTACAAAATAGAATAAGTTTTATATTTTAAAATCTTCCACTTGGTGTAAAACTAAGTGGGAGATTTTTATTTTAAAGGAAAAAAGAATAAATCTAATTGTAAATAAAATACTTTTGAAAAGGGTATAGATGGACTAAAATAGGAGGAGATTTGATGGAAGTTTTTAATTTATTTGATCATATAAAGTTTTCTGATCTAGAAGAAATCGAAGAGAAATTCTTTGAAAATGGGAAAGTCAGGGCTATAAGGACCCTATCCTTAAATCAAGTTACAGACTATATGGTACAAGACGAGGATGAAGTTGTTATTCTTATGGAAGGATTAGCTTCCATTGAAACAGAATCGGAAATAGTAAGGATGAAAAAGGGAGATTTTCTTTTTATTCCAAAAGGACTAAGGCATAGGGTGATAGATCAGGATAAGGCTATTTGGTTTTGCCTTTTTGTTAAAATTTAAAATAATTTAGATATTGGATGCTGATTTATGAAAAGTGGCATCTATTTTTATACAATGTTAAATCAATGGAGATTTACTTATATATTTTACAAAAAATCTAAACTATCTGCACTTAAAATCCACATCTTTGATTTATTATATAGATGTAAGGAGCAAGATATGATTGAAATAGATAATTTAAAAGTCTCCTATGGGGATAAAAAAGTATTGGATATTAAGGAGAAATTAGAATTTAAAGATGGGGAGAAGATAGGAATAATTGGCTCAAATGGAGCTGGAAAAACAACACTCATCAAGGCTATTCTTGGAATCATTCCCTTTAGTGGAAATATAGTAACGGGTATACCTAGGCAAGAGATTGCCGTTCATATGCAATTTAATAATTATTCTGAGAGTGTATCTACTAGAGATATTATTCAAATGGTTGCTAATAGAAAAATTGAAAATGATAAAAGTTTATCAGAATTAATAGAGTTTTTTGATTTTAAAAAACTATTAAAAAAATCTTTTAAAGAACTATCAGGGGGAGAAAAACAAAAACTAACTCTTATCTTAGTTATGTGGAAGGATTCTCCTATTACGATGTTCGATGAAGTGACTACTGGACTTGATTTTGTAACTCGTCAGATGCTGATGGAGAAGATTTTGGATTATTACAAGGGCAAGAGTACTAGCATACTTTTAGTAAGCCACTACTATGAAGAGCTTGAAAATATTTGTGATAAGCTCCTATATATCCACAAAGGAAGGGTTTTATTTTTTGGATCTAAGAAAGAGATGTTCAATAAATATTGCACGAAGTCAGTGATACTAACTGAGGATAATGATACAACAAATAGCTTGATAGGAAAAGAAGATAGGATAGCTTCTATGACTAATAAGATAGCTGCAGGTTTTGATGACAGTACTAGAGAAAAAGATCTGATCAATAAGCTTGTTGAAAATGATCAAAATTTTGAAAGACTAAATGAGTCCATAGAACTTACTGTATTGAATGCATTATCTAAGGAGGGATATGATGAATAAGTATATAATAAAGTATGAAACTAAATTATTATTGAAAAACTATGCAACAATATTTTTCGGATTAGTTTTTCCTTTGATTATGGCATCCCTAATCATAGTTGGTGTTGGTTCAAAGCTACCAATTCAGTATGTATCAGAAGCTAAAAGGAGTATAACTTTAACTATAAACATAATATCACCTTTATCTATATTTTTGATTGGTCACGCCAGTATTACAGCTAAGGATATGGAAGAAGGAGTTTATGATAGGTTAGAGCTTTTTTCCATAAAACAGTTTGTTATGGCTAAGTATAAGTTTTTGATTTACTATATATTTTTTCTAATATGCACTATCATATATTTTTTAATAATCATGAATGCTTTTAATGTAGAATTTACTATGATAGAATTATTAAGACACACTATATATGTAAGTTTGATAGATATGAGCTCTTTCTTCTTAGCCTATGCTATTTGCCTATATACAAAAAAATATTCCTTATCTTTCGGTTTAACTATGGTTTTATATTTTTTTACTATGATTCTAAGTGGAATGATGGGAATTTCTGTAGATGATATGCCAGAATCCATAAGATATATTGCTAGAGCTATTCCAACAAGTCACTTTTCATCAGCAGAATATTTGGATGAAATATCCAAGGGAATCGTAAATTATACTTTCATCCAAGGATTAATATTATTAATTCTAATATCCTTAATTATGATGGTTTTGGCCATAAGGAAAAATAAGAGAAGAGATAATTAATTCATATCTTTCTGAAAATACTATATAATCAAACTAGGGGTGATTGTATGAAAAGTATACTATTTCTAGAAGATGAAATAGATATTAGAGAAGTATTGTCTGAATATTTAAAAATCGCTGATTTTTCTGTAACTGTCACTGATGATGGAAATGAAGCGATTGAAATTTTAAATGAAAACAAATTTGATGTAGCAATATTGGATATAATGGTAAATGGGAAAAGTGGTCTTGAGGTACTAGAATTTATTAGAAAGAATAAAAAAATAAAAAATACCAATGTAGTAATGCTTACAGCCTTAGAAGATATAAATACGCAGATAGAGGCTTTTGACCTATATTGTGACGACTATATTATAAAGCCTGTTCAACCTATTTTACTAATAAAGAAAATAGAAATGATTTTACAAAGGAGAGGTAATAATTATAACTTATCTCAGGATGGTCTTGTACTAGATAATGATGGATTTAGGCTATTATATGACGGCAAAGACCTAAAACTAACAGTTACAGAATTTCAGCTGATGAAATTATTTATAGAGAATAAAAAAAAGGTTTTTTCTAGAGAGAACCTAATAACTAGCTTATATGACACTACATTTTATGGTTCTACTAGAACCATAGATTCTCATATAAAAAATCTCAGGAAAAAACTACCGAAGGAGTATATAAAAACTCTTGTAGGAGTAGGGTACAAATTTAATGAAGAAGCCTAAGCTAAATATAAGTGAGAAAAATTTCATATACAACGTAATACTGACTCTTTTGATATGCTTTATAGTATTTTCCTATATGATATTCTTTATGCCTAATATTTATTTAGAGAAGAAGAACCAAGAAAATGAAGACTTAGCCCTTAAGGTTCATGAATCTTTTGTGAAGGATATATCTTACGATAGTGCAAGAGATGTGGCAAAAGAAGGGATGATTTCCTTATACAAAAAGAATAATAGTGACGAGGTCCGTTTATCAGGTCTAAATTTTGATACCATTATCAAGATAAAAAATAAAAATATTTTAAATTTTCTACAATACTTAGAAAATTCTAAAGGCTCATTTGATGAAGAAGTCTTTAAAAACAAATTCTTCCATATAAAGGAAGACTTATTAAAATCATTGGAGGATTTTGTAGATATAGAAGGGCTAGATTATGTGGAAGTAGACTCAGATGATTCCACTTTTGTGAAAGAAATAAGAGATTCAATACTTATTAAGTCTGTATCCAGGAAAAAAGATAGGTCGGCAATAAGTTTTATGTTAATAACTTATAAGGACTCGGGGATATATATAAGTACATATCCTCTATTGTTTGATGATCTAACTGGGGTAAAAAGTACTATAATATCAGCCTTTCCAATTATATTTTTGCTAGTTGTAATAATAGTCTTTCTTCTAAATAGAATTTATTCAAAATCTATTACAGATCCAATTCTAAAGATGAGTAAATTTACAAGAGAATCTAGAGATAATAGAAATATTTCATATGATTTAGACATCCATACTAATGATGAAATAGAAGAATTATCAGAAAATATCAAAGAAACTTATAAGGCACTTACAGAAAATTACAAAAGTCTTGAAAAATTAAGTGAAAAAAGAGAAGTATTCTTCAAATCAGCATCTCATGAGCTCAAAACTCCAGTTCAAGCAGCTATATTGTTAGCAGATGGAATGATAGAAAATATAGGAAAATACAAAGATAGAGATATATACTTACCAAAATTAAAAGATAAATTAATTAATCTTCAAGTCTTGATAGGAGATTTGCTCTACCTAAATAAACTGGATGAAGAACCTATATTAGAAAGACTTGATCTAAGATCTATAATGGATGAATCTATAATTAACCATACAGATCTCTTAGAAAAAAAGAAGATATATCTGAGTATTAAGGGTTCTAGATTAGATAAAATAGATTATGATCATTTTAGAATAGTATTCGATAATATCCTTAAAAATGCCATAGAATATACCGATGATTATGGAAAAATAGAGATAAAGTTTTCTTCTGATATTGTCATAAAAAATTATCCTACAAGAATAGATTCGGATATACTAAACAATATCAAAAAACCATTTGTATCTTCAAATACGTCTAAATCTAGAGGGATGGGAATGTATATAGTGGAAAGCCTCTTAGATGATTGTGCTTATAGTTTTTCTGTAGATTATGAAAATGAAATATTTACTATAATAATTTATAAGAATTAAAAAGAGGCTGTTGCATAATTAATAAATCATTCCACTACAGTTAGAATAATCTCCATGGAGTAGCCGACTGGCTAATCGACTCCACCAGCCGACAGGCACAAATTGACCTACCGGCTAGGAGAGGTAACTCCTAAGATAACATTCTAACGATGGTACATGAATACTCACAATTTTGCAACAACTTCTTTTAATTTTATTCGCCAGGATACATTGTAGATGAGCCTGGATACATTTTTGCTAGTTCGTTTATGATTAGACCTATGTCACCGTAGCCGGTTTCTTCTAGGATTTTTTCGCCACGACTTGCTGCTATATCTATATCTTCGTTAGTCATTTGAGCCACTACATCAGGGTCGAATTCATAAAGTTCGACTAGGCTTCTTTTAAACTCATCATAATCGCTTTGGTTTTCAGAGAATTTCTCTACATTTTGGCTAGACTCTACTGCTTTCACCTCACTAGTAGAACTTTCGTTTTTGTCGAAATTGTCCTTGCCAACTATTTCTATATAGTCATTATAAAGACCTTCTGGGTTTTTGTCATAGGCTTTCTTAAAGGCTTCTTCAAGCTTCTTATCAGACATATTGTCTATTTCTGTTTGATCGTAGCCAAGATTTGCTATGAACCTTCTTTCATCAGCGAACTTATCTGTAACTTTATCGGTGCTTTTTGGCCAGTTGTATAATTCTTCTATAGAATCTAGTGGGAATTTGTTTGAGTATTCTCTAAAGTCTTTGGCAAGTTCTTGGAAGAAGAAGTCCTTCACATCCCAATAACCTGTCTTATCACTTGCAGACTTAGCACGTAGATAGTATTCTTTGATATCTTCATCTGTGAGCTTATCTAGGACTTCTGGGTCGAATTCTCCGATATCTGTTATATATTTTCTTATATCGTCGTAGTTGATATTGTTAAGAGCATCTTCTACGTTTTTGTCAGAGCTATCTTCCTTCTTATCGTCCTTTTTTTCTTCCTTTTTATCTTTACTATTTGAGTCTTCGTCCTTTTCATCAATTAAGTCAGAGTTTTTGTCATTTTTGTTTTCTTCAGCTAGTGCGTTTTCTATTGTTTTTTCTGAAACATTTCCCTTATTAGATCCTTCCATGTTTTGGCATGAACTTAGAGCTAGAATAAGAGCAAATGCTAATAGTATATTTCTTTTTTTCATATATCCCTCCGTTTTTAATATGATACCCTTTTTGCTTATTTTTAATAATTGTACTATATTTTGGAGTGAATTTATATTTTTTATAAAATTTGATAGAAATTTCAAAAAATAGAGAAAATTTGTAACCTTTTTGTTGCAATTTTGCTTAGAATAGTCTATAATAAACTTGAAATACTAAAATACAGGAAAAATAGCTTAATACTATAGATTATTTGTAATTAATTTGTAATTAAAATTTGATGAAAGAGGTAGAGATGAAAAAGGTAAATAAAACTATACTTTTAGCATCAACACTGTTTATATCTCAGGCTTTGATGTCAGGAACATACTCATATGCAGAAGAGGACTATAAACTAGATGTTGATGATAATTTATCACAAGATATAGGAGAGGGTGAAGCTTTAACTAGCGAAGATAATGATATAGCTACATACGAAGATGGTGACATAGCTACATATGATGAAGAAAATCTTGATAGAATCCTATCCGACTTGGAAGAAACGGGACTTTCTAATACAAGTGATGAAGACTTAGCTACTGAAAATGAAGCTGACAAGGCTAGTGAGGCTAGCGAAAAGGAACTTGCTCCTGAGCAAGAGATTTCTGTCAAAGAGATTTCTGGAGACAGGGGACCTGCGGATGATAAGGAAGAAAAGGAAGTAAAAGAAGATAGCTCAAAGGATGTTATCTATTACGATAATTCTAGTCTCGATGACATATATAACGAAGTTAAAGTACATGATTCTAATACTTCTACATCTGATAGGGGAGCTTCATCAGAGGATAAAAGAGCAAGCGAGTCTTCTTGGTATGAAGAAAGCTCCAAAGTATACCACAAAGACAGTGATGGCAATGTAAGCAAGGGTCTTAAAGAAATAGAAGGTAAGAAGTATTACTTTGCAAATGATGGAAGTCTTCAAACAAATAAGAAGGTTCTTACAAATGATTCCTATTATGAAGCAAACGATAGAGGAATCCTAAGTGCTAAGCTTAACTCTTGGGTTAAGGTAAATGGTAAGGTATATCACACTAATGAGAATGGAAAAATCTATAAGGGTGTGACAAAAGTTGGAAACGACTACTATAACTTCAATCAGGATGGAGTACTTACAACTAACAATAAAGAAATAAAAGACGGAAAGCTATATATAACTGATAAAGAAGGAAGGATTACAAATCCTAAAAACTTTTGGGCTAAAGTAGATGGTAAGACCTACAGAAGTGGCGATGACGGAAAGCTTGTAAGAGGAGCTCGTACTATAGCCAAATACACCTATGTCTTCGACAAAGATGGTGTCATGGCCCAAAACAAAGGCATAATGTCTGCCGGAAGATACTACAAGACAGACAGCAGGGGAGTTGCTACAAATCCAAAGAACGCTTGGTTTGAGTTTAATGGCAACAAATACCACACCAACGGCAATGGTTATGTTCAAGAAGGTGTTTGGGAGATTGATGGAAATTATTATTACTTTACATCAAATGGCCTCCAAAAGAATACAGAAGTAACTCAAAGGGGAGTAACCTACAAGGTTGATGGCAATGGTCTTGCAAAGCCTGTAGATAATAACATCAAGGGATCAAAGAATCTCGACAAGGCTATGGAGTGGATGTTTACAGCAAGAAGAGCTGGCCTAACCTATGATATGCACTGGAAGAATAGAACTTCTGACTGGGCAGCAGATTGCTCATCAGCAGTTTATAGGTCTCTAATCTACGGAGGATTCCTAAAACAAGGCTCAGCCATAGGAAATACAGAAACACTCTTCAAACTTGGAGCAGCAGGCAAAGTATTGTATGAGATCTCTGAAAGTGAGATAAGATACGGAGATATTTTCGTATCAGGAAGACCTGGTGCAAGTTCAGGAGCCGCTGGACACACTGGCTTTATCCTAAATAGGGCAAATGATACAATAATCCACATGTCCTATAGCCAAAATGGAGTAGCTGTTACTCCTAGAAAAGGCTACATGGGAGACTCTTCCGGACTACCTGTAAGATACTATAGACTTGTAGGAGCAGATTCAGACAGATTATACGAAAACAAAAAATAAAATCCAAGGAGTTCTACTTAATAGAAGTAGGCTCTTTTTTATTTATAAATTTTAATTTAGAAAAATACATAAGATCTTTTAGGATAATGGATTTTAAGTGCTTTAGAAAATCTTTATTTGAATAACACATGAATAAAATATGCCTTTATGATATTTTTTGAATTTACGAAATAGCTTTATAACAATAATTCTTTATAAGAGAGCAGTAAAAATCTAAGAAAGTAAATTAATACTTATACACAAATCTTTGACTAAAATGAATAATAAAGGTAGAATGTAAACAATTTCATAAAATATCAAATAAGGAAGGTTAGCATGAAGATTAAAAAAGTTTATTCATCTCTAATGGCTCTAGGACTTATCCTAAGTCTATCAGCTTGTGGATCTAGCACAGATTCAACCAAGGGAGGAGCGGAGTCAAAGACCCAAAATGAAGAGGCTGAAAAAGCAACAGAAGATAAAGAAGCGTCAGAGACTCCAGAAGATTTTGATAAGCAAACATCTGATGACACTATAGTAGTGGGAGTTGATTCCATAAATGGAGATTTCATCCAAGGATATGCCAATGATGCAAACGACGTAAAGGTAAGAAGATTCATGGGTATAGAGGGAAATAATGGCTATGATTGCTATGTTCTTGACGAGGAAGGAAAGTTTCAAACAAACACAGCTGCCCTTGAAAAAGATCCTGAAGTAAAGATTAACGAAGATGGCTCACGAACAACAACTTATACCATAAAGAAAGACCTAAAATGGTCAGATGGAGAGCCTATCACAGCTGATGATTATATATTTGGAATTCTTCTAGAATCAGACAAGGACTTTAACCCTCTTACTGCATCTATGAATATAGGAGCAGACGCACTTTTAGGCTACAAGGATTTCAAAAAAGGTGAGACAGATAGCTTTGAAGGAATCGAAAAACACGATGACTATAGCTTCAGTCTAACAGTAGATCCTTCACAATTACCATATTTTGAAGTAGAAGTTCTATCTAATGCAGGACCTAGCCCAATGCATTATATAGGGGAAAACCTAGCTGTGGCAGATGATGGCAAGAAGCTTGTAGTTAAAGAAGGCTATGAAGTTACAGATAAGGATAGGGAAGACTACAAGAAATCCATAGATAAACAAATCGAAATCCTAAAGGAAAACTTCGAAGAAGCTAGCGAAGGTCTTGATAAGGAAAGCGAAGAATATAAAGAAGCCAAGGGAGAATTAGATAGTCAGGTAGGAGAGCTTGAAAGACGTAAAGAAGGAGATGTAGATCCAACTAGACTCCTAATCGAAGAAGCTATGATCAAGCTTACAAGTGACTACAGATTTAACCCTAAAGTTACCTGTGGACCATATAAGTTCGATAAATTCGAAAATAACATGGTTAGGCTTGACCTAAACGAAAACTACCAAGGAAACTTCAAAGGAGACAAGGCAACTATCCCTCATATCATTGTTCAATTGGTAAACAAGAATATAGGACCAGACCTTCTAGAAAATGGAGATATAGATATCTGGGAAGGCGAAGCTGACGGATCAAAGATCGACCAACTCAAAAAAGCAGCAGACGATGGCAAAATCCAAGTAGGTTCTTATGAGAGAAATGGTTATGGAAACCTAACCTTCCTAGTAGATAGGGGAGCAACCCAATACAAAGAAGTAAGACAAGCCATAGCAAGCCTAATGGATAGAAACGAATTCGTCCAATCATTCTTAGGTGGTTACGGTGTTGTAACTAACGGTAGGTATGGTACAAGCCAATGGATGTATAAGGAAAGAGGAGCAGATATAGAAGGTAAAATTGTAAATTGGGTTTTAAATATCGATAAGGCAAATGAACTTCTTGACAAAACTCCATACAAGTTTGAAGCTGATGGAACAACTCCTTGGGATAAAGACAAGGCTCTAGATGAATTTAACAAAAATCAAGAAGGCTTCGACTACTATAGATATGATGAAAATGGAAACAAGCTCGT
The DNA here is from genome assembly GCF_030825785.1 of Anaerococcus sp. Classification (GTDB taxonomy): domain Bacteria; phylum Bacillota; class Clostridia; order Tissierellales; family Peptoniphilaceae; genus Anaerococcus. The sequence goes on along the minus strand of NZ_JAPJPG010000014.1, from coordinate 15,017 downwards.
TGTAAATCAATATGGTGCAGAACAATCTCCAATTACAACCCTAATATCTAACCAACTTCCTCCAAATGCTAAACAAGCTGGAATGGAATATAACGTAACAAGCGGATCCTTCTCAACCCTAATAGACCTATACAACTTCCCTAAAGAAGATGCAGAATATACAGCCTTCTCAATGGCAACAGACTTTGCTACACCATTTGACCAATGGCTATACTATTCAAAGGAAGGTCCATTTAACAAAAACAGGGTAGACGATCCAAAGGCGGATGAAGTAACTACTGCCCTAAGAAGAACAGAGCCAGGAGATAAGGAAGCTTACCTAGACAAGTGGGAAGAATTCCAAAAATGGTACAACGACTACCTACCAGAAATTCCACTATACTCAAATGTCTTCCACACAGGTTATACCAATAGAATTAAAGGCTTTGACGTGATGACACCAGTATGGCAAGCTGCTGATCAAATCAATGCCATGACAATTGAATAAAGATTTTTATAAATGAACTAAAGAGGTGATACTATACAATCGCCTCTTTTTATTTGCATGATTTTAGGCAAAGCATTTGCATTATCATTAGAGAAATAAAAATACAAGAAGTTAATTATTTTATTAAAAATATCTAGCGAGAAAAAACATGACAGATGTTGGAATTTAGTATATTAGTACTTTAATAAGATCTAGATAGATGTATTATATTACATGAATATAATGCAAAAATCCCTAATATTAAAGAATCGAAAAGAATAAAAATTCCATATAGTGAATAAAACTTTAGGAAATCCTTGACAAAATCTATTCATTGAGTTAAAATATATAAATATAAAAGTTACTTAATTTTTTAGGGGGAAAACTAATGAAAATGAAAAGAGTTTTTTCTTCATTGATGGCACTTGGACTAGCTAGTACTCTAGTTGCTTGTGGCGGTGGAGAAAATAAAGACGACAAAGCTGCTAATAATGACGCAGATACAAAAACTGAAGATAAAAACGAAGAAGCTACAGACGATAAAGACGCAGCTGAGGGCGAAGATGCCGGTGAACAAAGCGCTGAAGATTTCGAAGCACAAACATCAGACGATACCCTAGTAGTAGGTCTTGGTGAGCTAAATGGTGACTTCCTACAAGGATGGACCAACAACGCAGGAGACGTTAAGGTTAGAAAATATCTTGGTATCGAAGGAAACAACGGCTACCAAACAGTTGTTCAAGATGAAGCAGGAACTTGGGTAAACAACCCAGTAGTTCTAGATGGTGAGCCTTTATCTCAAGATAACGAAGATGGATCAAAAACCGTTACATTCAAGATTAAGAAAGACCTTAAATGGTCTGATGGCGAGCCAATCAAGGCAGATGATTACTTATTCATGTCTCTTCTACACACTCACCCAGAATATACCAAACTAACAGGCTCTACAAGCCCAGGATCTGACTCTGTAAAGGGATATGAAGCCTACAAGAAGGGCGATAGCGATGTATTTGAAGGTCTTGAGAAGGTAGATGATTACACATTCAAGATTACAATAGACGCATCATTCCTTCCATACTTCGAAGAAGCATCTTTATTAGCTATTCAACCACACCCAATGCACTATCTAAACGAAAACTTAGCTCTTTCTAAAGAAGGTAACAAGCTTGTTGCTAAAGAAGGCTATAAGGTTAGTGATGAAGAGAAAGAAAATTATGTAAAGAATCTGGATGAACAAATCAAAAAACAAAATGAAGATTTTGAAGCAAACAATCCAGCTCCAGCAGATGATGCAGCAGAAGAGGACAAAAAGGCTTACGAAGAAGCTAAAAAAGCTCACGAAGATGCAATCAAAGACCTAGAAGATCGTAAAAATGGAGAGGTAGACCCTACTCAACAACTTATAGATGAAGCTATGCTTAAGGAAGTTAATGAATACAGACTTAATCCAGCAGTTGTAACAGGACCTTACAAGTTTGAATCATTTGAAAACAACATGGTTAAACTAAGCCTAAATGAAAACTATGCTGGAAACTTCAAGGGTGATAAGGCTACAATTCCTAACGTAATCCTTCAAACTGTAAACAAAAACATTGCTGTAGACCTACTTGAAAATGGAGATATCGACCTTTGGGAAGAAGAATCTGAAGGTGGCCCAATCGATAGAATGAGAGAGGCAGCAGACAGTGGAAAAATCGGTGGATATAACACATTCGAAAGAAATGGTTATGGTAACGTAACATTCCTAACAGATAGAGGAAGTACAAAATACAAAGAAGTTAGACAAGCTATAGCTCACCTAATGGATAGAAATAGTTTCGTACAATCTTTCGCTGGTGGATATGGTGTAGTAACTAACGGTATGTATGGTAGCAGTCAATGGATGTATAAGGAAAGAGGAGCAGATCTTGAAGGTAAGTTAATCAACTACCAAATGAACCTAGATCAAGCTAATGCCCTTCTTGACAAAACACCTTACAAGTTCGAGTCTGACGGAACTACAGCTTGGGATAAGGCTAAGGCTGACGAAGCTTTCTCATCTAATCCAGATGGATTTGACTACTATAGATATGATGAAAATGGAAACAAGCTTGTAGTTAACCAATATGGTTCTGATGAATCACCAATTACAACATTGATTTCTAACCAAGTACCAAACAATGCTAAGCAAGTTGGTATGGAATATAATGTTACAGCTGGTTCATTCGCAACCCTTCTAAACTACTACTACTATCCAGAAGAAGACCCAGAATATACAGCATTTAATATGGGTACAAACTTCGGTACTCCATTTGACCCATGGTATCAATATAACTCTGAAGGACCTTACAACTATACTAAGACTAATGATCCAAAGGCTGATGAATTGACAGTTAAACTACGTAAGACACCTGCTGATAAGAAGGATGAATACCTAAATAACTGGGAAGAATTCCAAATCTGGTACAATGATTACCTACCAGAAATCCCACTTTACGCTAACCAATATCACACAGGTTACACAAAGAGAGTTAAGGGATTCGATGTTGATACACCAGTATGGCAATCAGAAGATCAAATAAATGCTCTTACTTTAGAAAACTAATAATCAGTAAATTAAAGGGGCTCACTTGAGTGGGCCTTTTTATTTTCCTTATTGTAATTATACATAAAGTATTAATACATATTTGCAAAAAAACCATAAAGTTATGAAAAAATATGCATAATTATGTCGTTATTTTACCAACGTTTACATTTTGTGGACCTCTTTATATAATAATTTAATAAGATAGGTGGTTGACAAAACATAACTAATATTATAACATATAAATTATAAAAATTATTAACTTGGATTTGTTTATCATTTTTAAAAAGACTACATATTTATCAGTATACTTTAGCAAGATAACGAATCTCAATGTTATAAAAAATAGGAAGGGAAGATATGTTTCGTTATATAGTTAAGAGAATCATAAATTTAATACCAGTAGCTCTGATTATATCCATAATGCTTTTTGCTTTCTCTAAAGCTATGCCAGGAGATCCAATCAAGGCTATGATGCCTACGACAGGTCGTATGACCAAGCAAGAGCAAGAAGAGCTATACCAAACACTTCAAGCTAGATACGGACTCGATAAGTCCTTGCCTGAACAATATGTAAGATGGCTTGGAAGAACTTTGAAGGGTGATTTGGGGGAATCTACTAGAGTTAGAAGACCAGTTTCTGAATATTTATCAGAGCCTCTCAAAAACACCATATTTTTAAATATCGGTTCTACAATCCTATCATTTGTACTTTCGGTCTTGATAGGAATCAGGTCGGCCACGCACAAGGGAGGAGTCTTCGATAAGACCTTCCAGACTTTGACCCTGGTGGGTCTATCAATTCCTGTATTTTTTATAGGACTTATTTTAATATTCGTCTTTGCCTTTAGACTAGGATGGTTTCCAGCAAACGGCATGCCTAGAGAAAATACCTTCGGAGAATGGGTTAAGTATCTAGTTCTGCCAACGGCGACCCTAACCATAGGTTCTCTTGCCTCTCTTTCAAGATATGTAAGAAATTCTATGCTAGATGCCCTAGACCAAGATTATATAAGAACAGCAAGAAGTAAGGGGCTAAAAGAGAAAACTGTTATCTATTCGCACGCCTTTAGAAACGCTCTTATACCAGTAGTTACTGCCCTAACCTGGGCTGTGCTTGGAATGTTTTCAGGTTCAGCTATCACAGAGAGGATATTCTCTTTTAGGGGAATCGGTAACGAACTAATAATGGCTGTAATGGCTCAAGATTACAATGTGATCCTTGCCTTATCAATGTTTTATGCTGTGCTTACTCTTCTTGGAAACTTATTGATGGATGTGGCCTATGCCCTAGTAGATCCAAGAGTTCAATTGGAGGCTTAAGATGAATGCGACTTTTAAAAAATCTGTAAAATCATATGGAAGTTTCTTGAAAAATTTCTTCTTAAGAGCCTTCACATTCTCTAAGGGAGAAGAGTTCAACGATAGTAATTCTTCCTTTGACAATAAGTCAGATGATGAATTACTCCATAGTGATAATAAAAATGTGGACAAGGGACCTAGGAAGGAAGACGAAAATGATAAGCTAAAAGAAGAAGCTATCATGTCTCCAGGAAAGGTAGCCCTCAGAAATTACTTTAGAAACCCTTTGGGTATTATTGGACTTGTGCTTTTTGTAGCAATTGTCTTAGTAGTATTTGTAGGAAGTAAAGTTCTTCCATTCAACCAATATTATTCCCAGGGAAACTTAACTAACGTTGCTCCAGGTGGAGCCTATATGAACTATCCTTCTGATCTAGAAAAAGAAGGAGTTGAGAAGATTTCTATAGGTAATACCTTCTCTGCTGGCCTTAGCAAAGAGGGCAATATCTATGTTTGGGGATCTGACAACGAAGATAAGGTACTAGAAATTCCTGATAAGGCAAAAGAAGCCTTAGCTAACAAAAAAATCGTAGATATAGCGGCGGGAGATAGACATATCATCGCTGCTACAGAAGATAACGAGATATACGGTTGGGGTAACAATTCCTTCCAACAAAATCAAATGCCACCGATGGACGAAGCAAAGGTAAAAGAGGAAGGAATCGAAAAACTCGGCGGAGGTGTTCAATACTCTGTAATTCTTACAAAGAAAAACAACCTCGTCGTTTGGGGATCAACCCTTGCAAGTAGGCTTAATCTTCTTCCTTCTGATATCAAGGAACAAGTTGTGGATTTCGCAACAAGTCCAATCAATATCCTAGCTGTAATGAAGGACGGATCTATAAGACTTTTGGGTGTAATGGGTGCAGAAATTGACACTCAAATGCCAGAAGAGCTTAAGACAGGTAAGGTTAAGACTAAAAAGGTAGCCCTAACCTCTTCATCAGCAGCAGCCCTATCAGAAGATGGCAAGCTTTATGTTTGGGGACCATCTAGAGATAAGGTTTCAGGAGATGCGATGCCTAAATTTGAAGCTCCTCTTGTAGATATCAAGGCAAGTGATTCAGTTTTCACAGCCCTTGACGAAAATGGAAAAATCTACCAATGGGGTAAGGAAAACTATGGAGAGCTAAAGACTCCTGAAGGAGAATTCGATCAAATTTATTCTTCATATTTCAACAACTACGCAGTAAATAAGGAAGGCAAAATCGAAACTTGGGGTCTAAATGGCTTTAGATTCGGTTCTGACGATCAAGGTCGTGATATTTTCACAAGACTAATCCATGGTGGTAAGATGACTATGGTAATTTCCTTGATCTCCACAGTAATTCAAATAGTCCTCGGTGTACTAATCGGTATGATTTCAGGTTTTGCTGGCGGAAAGATAGACAATGTATTGATGAGATTTTCTGAGATTGTGGCATCTTTCCCATTCTATCCAATGTTGATATCTCTATCAGCCCTATTGCCACCAGGAGCAAGCCAAGAGCAAAGGATCACTATGGTTATGATTCTTCTAGGTCTACTTGGTTGGACGGGGCTAGCAAGACTTGTCCGTGGACAAATCCTTGCCGAAAGAGAAAGAGACTATATAACGGCAGCAAGAGCCTTGGGAGTTAAGAACTGGTCTATTATGATCAAGCACATCTTCCCAAATATCTTATCAATAGTAATTGTAAATGCGACTATAGGTTATGCCGGAAACTTACTAACAGAATCTGGACTATCCTTCTTAGGATTTGGTGTACAAGAACCAACTCCTTCTTGGGGTAATATGCTTACTGCAGCTCAATCATCAGACGTCTTAAACACTTACTGGTGGAGATGGGTATTCCCAGCACTTGCAGTATTTTTGACATCATTTTCTGTAAACCTAATCGGTGACGCCCTAAGAGATGCCATCGACCCAAGAGCAAACGAAAGATAGGTGAAAAAATGAGTTTATTAGAAATAAAAAATCTACACACCTACTTTGAAACAAGACGTGGTCTTATCAAGGCTGTAAATGACGTATCTTTTACAGTCGATGCTGGTAAGACCTTGGGTCTTGTTGGAGAAAGTGGATCTGGTAAGAGTCAAACAGCCATGAGTATACTCCAACTGTTTGAGTCAAACCAAAAGATTTACGATGGTGAGATAATATTCGATGGAGAAAAAATATCTGACTTTAAGACTAGCCAAATGGAGCATATCAGAGGTAATAAAATATCTATGATATTCCAAGAGCCAATGAGCTCTCTTAACCCAGTCTTTACTGTAGAAAAGCAAATCTCAGAAGTTCTTATCCTCCACAAGAAAATGGATAAGAAGGGGGCGGCTAAAAGATGTGAAGAGCTTCTTGCAGCTGTTAAGATCCCTAATCCACATGTAGTGGCCAAGCAATATCCTTTCGAGTTATCTGGAGGAATGAACCAAAGGGTTATGATCGCCATGGCCCTTGCTTGTGAGCCAAAGCTACTTATAGCAGATGAGCCTACAACAGCCCTTGATGTTACCATCCAAGCCCAAATCCTAAGACTAATGAATGATCTTAAGCATAAGGCAGGTACATCGATCCTCTTTATTACCCACGACCTCGGTGTAATAAATCAAATGGCTGATGAAGTTGCAGTAATGTATTGTGGACAAATCGTGGAGCAATCTCCAGTTGAATTTATCTTCAAACACGATATTACAGACTTTAACCACCCATATACTGTAGCCCTACTAAATTCAATCCCATCTATCACATCAGATAGAAATGAAAGACTTGATATCATACCAGGTTCAGTCCCACACCCACTTAACCTTCCAAAAGGATGCAAGTTTGCAGATAGATGTAAATACGCTACTAAAAAATGTATAGAAGTGATGCCTGATCTAGTTTCCGTAAATGAAAACCAAAAGATCAGATGTCATTATCCAAATAGAAAGGAGAGGGAAGAAAATGCAGAATGATAAAAAAGTCTTATTTAAGATAAGAAATCTAAAGAAGTATTTCCCTCTTAAGAAAAAGTCTATATTTAACAAGGGACCAGGCGAATATGTTCATGCTAATGAATCCATTAGCCTAGATATCTATCAAGGAGAAACCCTGGGTCTTGTAGGAGAATCTGGATGCGGTAAGTCTACTTTCGGTAGAACCCTCCTACAAATATATGATCAAACAGAAGGAACTACTCTTTATTATGGAAAGACCATAGAAGAAACTGCTCCAGCCTACATGCTAGATATGATCAAGAAAATTCCTAGCCAATTTCCTAAATATCACGAAGAAATCGAAGCTTTAAATAAGATTTATGAAGAGCTTGAAAATGCTGATACAGACGAAAAAAGAGCAGAGCTTAACGAAAAGGCTATGTTTAAGCGTCGTGACCTAGAGGAAAACTACCTAAATATGGTAAGGATTGCTGGAGGTCTTCTTGCAAGTGATGACCTAAACAAGGTAGCTACTATGCTTAAGGAAAAATACGACATCCTTAAGCAAAGAGCCGGCATCCTAGAAAAGCTCGAAGAAATTGAGCAAAAGACTCAAATGAGATCAAGAACTTGGGAAGAATATGATAAATTCCTAGAAAGTGATCCTAAGTACAAGGACTTGATCAGCCAAAAAGATGCCAAGACTAAAGAAATCAGCGAAAAAGATCAAACCATAGAAGTTTACAGAAAGGGTCTCGAAAATAAGGAGAGATTTGCCGAGCTTGAAGCAGAGAGAGATAACGGAATCGACCTATCTGAGCTTAACAACGAGGAGATGAGAGCCCTAAGGAAGGACCTACAAATGATCTTCCAAGACCCCTATGGATCTTTGGATACAAAGATGACTGTAGGAAATATCATCGGCGAAGGTGTTCTAGGCCATGAACTCTTTAAGAGCAGAAAAGAAAAAGGATACAATGAGTATATCAGAGAAACTATGGAAAAGTGTGGACTTGCTCCTTACTTCCTTCATAGGTATCCTCACCAATTCTCAGGTGGACAAAGACAAAGAATTGGTATAGCAAGAGCCCTAGCCCTTAAGCCAAGCTTTATAGTTTGTGATGAGGCTGTAAGTGCCCTTGACGTATCTATCCAATCTCAGATCATTAACCTTCTTCAAGACCTAAAAGATGAGAACAACTTAACTTATCTTTTCATCACTCACGACCTATCAGTTGTAAAATATATATCAGATAGGATTGGGGTAATGTATCTTGGAGTTTTGGTAGAACTTTGTGAATCAGAGAGAATATTCGAAAATCCTCTCCATCCATACACCAAGGCCCTCCTACGTGCTATCCCAAGAACAGACGTAGACCAAGGCCAAGAGCTACAAGTCATCGAAGGAGACATACCATCAGCAGTAAAACCTCCAAAAGGATGTAGGTTCCACACCAGATGCGAATACGCTATGGACATCTGTGCCCAGTTTGAGCCAGAACTTAAGGAAAGAGAAGACGGCCACTTTGTAGCTTGCCACTTGCTTGATGTAAGCGAGGAAGAAAAACAAAAGGCCTTTGAGAAAAACAAAGTAGAAAAGGCTAAAAAAGAAGAAGAGCTAGAAGAAATGAGCGCTATATGAAAGCTCCAATAGATAGATTTAAGGGTAAAAGCCAAAAAGAAATCTATGAAAAAGAGAGGCTCCTAGATAAGGATAATCTCGAAAATAAAGATCAATTAGCTATGTTTCTAGCAGCGATGAGAGTATTTATGCCTTGGGTATTATTAATACTTTCTCCTCTGATAATTTTAGCTTTAGTAATCTAGAATAGGTCCTCCGGCTAGGCTGGAGGATTTTGTTTTGTCTAAATTTCTGGGGTATAATATAAAGATGAGGTAAAAATAAAGAAGCGCCAGATCCCAATGGGATGACGAGGAAGACAGTTATCGAAAATTCGGCGGGAGCTGTCTGGGTTCACAGCCCTAGTATTAGACAAAACACAGGAGCAATCTTGTGGACAGAGAAGATACAGTGGCCTCATAAAAATTAAATAGGAGGTTACTATGTGCGGAATAGTATCATATAAGGGAAAGCTTGATGCAAGGGAAGTAATCATCGATGGTCTAGAAAAACTTGAATATCGTGGTTACGACTCAGCAGGTATAGCTGTGATTAATGATTGTGGGATTTCTTGTGTAAAAAAAGCTGGAAAGCTTGAGAATTTGAAGAAGGCTTTGGAGGAAGATCCTATAGAAGGAAAAGTCGGCATAGGCCACATCAGATGGGCAACTCACGGAGAGGCCAACGATGTAAATAGCCACCCTCACCTTTCAAACAACGGTAAGATTGCAGTAGTCCACAATGGAATCATAGAAAACTATAGAGACCTTAAGAAGGAGCTGGAAGAAGAAGGCTATAAGTTTAAATCTTCGACAGATACAGAAGTTATAGCAGTACTTCTTGAAAAGTATTATGAGACAGATCTATTAGAAGCTGTAAGAAAAGTCCGTGAAAGACTTGTAGGAGCCTATGCTTGTGGGATTATCTCAGCTGACGAGCCAGATAGACTTATTGGGATTAGACAAGAAAGCCCCCTTGTAGCAGGAATAATGGAAGATTCCTTCATGATGGCAAGTGATATTCCATCTCTTTTAAAATACACCAGAGATGTTATCTATCTAGAAAATGGAGATGTCGTAGATATCAAGGGAGATTCCTACACTATCTATGACAAAGATGAAAAAGTAGTTGATAGAGAAATTAAAAAGATAGAATGGTCAGTCGATGCAGCGACTAAGGCAGGCTACGACCATTTTATGATCAAGGAAATAAATGAGCAAGCCTCTGTCCTAGAAGAGCTTATTAGATTAAATGTAAAAAATGGCGAAGTAATTCTTGATGGAGACTCATTTACTAAGGAAGATTTAGAAAACTTTGAAAGAATATATATAGTAGCTTGCGGAACAGCCTACCATGCAGGCCTTGTTGGCAAGACTATTATAGAAAAACTTGCGAAGATTCCAGTGATCTGTGATCTTGCCTCAGAGTTTAGATATAATGATCCCTTCCTTGATGAGAAAAGTCTGGTAATATTTATATCCCAATCAGGTGAAACAGCCGATAGCCTTAAAGCTCTAAGCTTTGCCAAGGAAAAGAAAGCTAAAACTCTTCTTATAACAAACACTCTAGCCTCATCCATGGATAGGGAAGCTGATAAGTCCATATACTGCTATGCGGGTCCAGAAATAGCTGTAGCAAGCACCAAGGCCTACACTAGCCAAGTCCTAAATCTCTATTTCTTAGCCCTTGATTTTGCTAGGAAAGTATCTAGGATTGAGGATGAAGTTTACAAGGAAATCATAGAAGGCTTAAGGAAAATTCCAGGAAAAATAAATGAAATTCTAGAAGATGATAAAATAATAAAAGACTTCGCAGAAGAGATAAAAGATCAAAAGAGCCTATTTTATATAGCTCGTGGCCTTGACTATCAAACTACCATAGAGGCAGCCCTTAAGCTTAAGGAGGTCTCATATATTCATACAGAAGCTTTCGCAGCAGGGGAGCTAAAACACGGGACAATTTCCCTAATAGAAGATAAGACTCCGGTTATAGCTATAATGAGCCAGGCAAATCTTTTGGAGAAGACCCTATCAAATGTAGAAGAAGTCGTGGCAAGAGGGGCCAATGTATTTATCATAACAAGTCATAAGGACTCTAGAATGAGTAAAATAACTGATAAGATATTAATAATTCCAGAGACCTTGGATATTCTCTATCCGCTTCTTACGGTAATACCAGCCCAACTTATGGCCTACTATACATCAATAGCCAAGGGAATCGACGTAGATAAGCCAAGAAACTTAGCTAAATCTGTTACAGTAGAATAGAAAATTACTAGCGAGAAATCGCTAGTTTTTTTGTTAGAAAAATCAAACAATATAAATCTTGTTTAAATTTTAAAAAGAGCAAAGAAGAGTAGAAAAAATTTATAAAATCTCCAATAAAAACCAAAAGAAAATGTTTACATTATAAAAATCTGGGTAATATTATAATAAGAAAGATATATCATTATCGTTCTTATTAGAAAAAAGGAGGACGGTCCGATGGAAGAGTTTGAATCCTTTGACCAAGTCCTATTTGAATCTTATCATGGGGTTTGTAAATTTGTTGAAAAGGAAAGAGCAAATAAATTCCCATCTTTTTTGGAATCTAGAAAGAGAGCTGAGGCTCTTTCGATTAATTGTAAGCTAAGAGAAGCTAGTAAAGATGTTTACGATAAGAAATCTTCTAGGATTAACCTACAACTGAATAGAGATGAAGATACTTTCTTTAAGGAAAATATTAGTTTAGGAGTAGCTAAAGATATATCTTCTGACAGAAACTACCCAGGTTGGCTCTAATTGCTTTTTGGACTTAACTAAGCTTTAACGGACGATAAGGCTATGAATGTTAAGTGAGATAAGATTATCACTAAGCAATTCTTGTAAATACCTGGGTTTTATTATTAGACAAGCAAAAAGCCTCAAATATCTGATTTAACTTTCAGAAAATTTGAGGCTTTATCGATTATTCTTCTATAGCTACTGCTGCTTCTTCTTTGTCTAAAATTTCATCTGGGATCATTTTGGATGCAAGATAGATTAAAAATGGAAGGACTATTGCATCATCCAAGATTCCTAAAAAGGGAACTACATCCGGTATCATATCAGCTGGCAAAACAGCATAGGCTATGGCAAATATTCCCATAAGTTTTGCTATTACTGGTGTATTTTTATTTTTCATTGCCCTAAAGTATACAGGGATAAAATTTTTGATCTTCATTAGCTTATTCATAAAACCTCCTTGAAGGTAAATCAATTTCTACTTTAATTATACTCGAAATTTTCTTTTGTCAAATTAAATATATTGATTATGATATTAATAAAATTGAAATATCAAAAAAGGTTTATGATAGAAGGCTTTTTTAAATAAGGCATTTATGGTATTTCATAACTTATAAAGTTCAAGTTGACAACTTCTAATATTGACTTATCAATTATTTTCTAATATGATAGTATAAAGAGAGTTTTTTACTTAGCAAATTTAGGAGGATTAAATGAGAGAAGACTTACTATTTACACCACCTGATTTTTCGGAAGAAAAATACGCTTCTGCTAAAGATGTTTCTACAGCAGAAGTTACAAAAGATGGTGTAAGCCCAAAGGGTTTTTATTTAACAAGCCACATGCCAACTTATTACAAGGTTGATGGATCTTGGCAAATTCCAGAAAGAAGTTCTCAAGACTGTGTGGCAGTTGTTGAAGATGGAAAGGTATTTGTAAGAGAGTTTAGAAATCTTAAAAAAGGTGATAAGGTAGTTATCGCAAGTGCTACTGATGCTAGTGAAGGTGTTTTAAGATATGCACAAGGTTTCTCAGAGGAAGTTTTTTCTCGCGGAGGAGACTTTGTTGAAGCATCAAATACATCAAATTATAAACTTCTTTATGAACTACTTAGAGCTGAAAAAGAATCAGAAGGAAATATTACTTGGGTTCTAGGACCTGCTGTTGTATTTGACTATGATACAAGAAATGGCCTATCAAGACTTGCAGAAAATGGATACGTTCAAGCCCTACTTGGTGGAAATGCTATGGCAACTCACGACCTTGAAGGAGGATATTTAAATACTGCTCTTGGTCAAGATATTTACACACAAGAATCTGATCCACTTGGTCACTATAACCACTTGGATACTTTAAATGCTATAAGAAAAGTTGGTTCTATAGATGAATTCATAAACGAAGGAAATGTTCGTGATGGATTTGTTAAAACTCTAAATAGACTAGGAGTTCCAATTACTCTAGCTGGATCTATTAGAGATGATGGACCACTTCCAGAAGTTACAGGCAATGTATATGACTCTTTGGACAATGTAAGAGTTGCTACAGATAAGTCAAATCTTATTATTTGTCTTGCGACAACCCTCCACTCAGCATCAACTGCAGAGACAGCCACAAGCTATAGGGTAGATGAAAATGGCAATATAGTTCCAGTATTTATATTTACAGTAGATGTTACAGAAAACGCAGTAAGAAAAGTATCTGCTGCTAGAGAAGGAATCGCTGTTAGAACTCTTGTAACAAATGTTCAAGATTTTGTAGTAAACTTAGAAAAAGAACTTGTTCCAGAAGAATACCTATCTTATGATGAAGAACATGTTTACGAAGTAGAAGAAAATAGTAGTGAAGCTTCTATTGAAGATAAAAAGGCTATGAGCCAAGGAAGAGAGGAGTAATTATGGACTACAAATTTGAAATGCCAAAATACTTCCCAAAAGAATTCGATGAAAAGTTTGATAAATTTCCAAATGCTAAACTTGTAGAAGTAGAAGAAGACGGAATAAGCCCAGAAGGCTACCACGCTCTATCAGTTTTCCCAGAATATTTCAAGATAAATGACAAATGGGTACTTGCCCTACAATCTAGGATGGATACTGTTGCAGTAGCAATAGATGAACCAGGAAATGAAAGAGTAGATGTAGTAGAGTTTAGAAACCTTAAAAAAGGTGACAAAGTCGTTGTAGGACGTAAAGAAGATGGATCTGAAGGAATCTATGTCTACACAGAAGGCTTTGTAGATAAATCTAGCAAAGAGGAAGCAACCTTTGGATTTAGAGAAGGAAGATCAAGAGAAACAGCCTTTTCTAAAGATTACGATGAGCTATATGAAGTTTTAAAATACGAAAAAGAGAATAATGGTTATGTAACTTGGGTACTTGGTACAGCAACATCTCTCGATGAAGAAAGTGATGATGCTTTGGCAAGACTTGTAGAAAATGGATATGCAAATGCAATATTCTGTGGTACAGCAGCTGTTGCCTACGACCTTGAAAGAGCTAAGTTTAAAACAGTTGAAGGTCAAGAAGAATATCTAAATAGCCAAAATACAAGAGAAAACTTCTACGAAGTAATCAACAGAGTAAACGAGTACGGTTCTATCAAAGAATATGTAGAAAAAGAAGGCATAGAAACAGGATTTGTTGCAGCTGCAATTAGAAATAATGTAAACTTAGTGATAGCTGGAACAATCAGAGATAGATACACCTTTAATGATACCTACAACAATGTATATGAAGCTCAAGATGAGATGAGAAGAAACATCAAGAAGTCATCAACAGTAATCATGTCATCAGCAATCTTATTTACAATTGCTACAGGTAATATGACTCCATCATACAATGAAATCAACGGAGTTATAAGACCAGTATTCATGTATACAGTTGATATTCAAGAATTTGCTGTTAATAAACTATCAGATAGAGGAACATTAACTGCAAAAACAATGGTTACAAACTCTCAAGACTTCGTTAAAAATATTGATAGAAACTTAAATCAAAAATAAGAAGCATATAATATAAGAAAAATCCACCTTTTAAGGGTGGATTTTTTGTATATATAAGGTTTTATATTTGGAATTTTTATAGGATTTCTGTTTGATAGATCAGTTTTTTTCTAAATTCGCTGGGATTTATTCCATATATTTTCTTAAAATTTCTGTTAAAAGTTTTAGTTGTATTGAAACCAACAGTATAGGCTATATCTGTTACCGTGTCATTTTTTATTAGAAGTATTTTAGCAGCATTTATAATCCTTACATAAGTTAAGTAGGAATCAAAAGATTTATCTAGGTAAAAATCAAAGGAATAGTTTATCTCTGTAGGATATATTATAAATTTTATGGATAAATCC
>NZ_JAPJPG010000055.1 GCF_030825785.1 Anaerococcus sp. | reverse complement strand
GAAAATTCCCACTAGATCCTAAGTCTAGCGCGTCTGCCAATTCCGCCAATCCCGCATATGGGGTGAGTAGTGAGATTCGAACTCACGGCCTCCTGGGCCACAACCAGGTGTCTTAACCAACTGGACCATACCCACCAAGCCATCACTATTTCATGATACCATCATTGAAGTAGCTTGTCAAGTTTTTCTAACAATTATTTTCTTTTTTGAAAGTTTCAATTGTCATGTATCTCTCTCTCAACAATAAACATAATACCACGTTTTTTATTTTTGTGCAAGTTTTTTTGCAAAATTTTTCTTTTAGGCCTACAAGTAGTAGAATAGAAACAGAGGTGAATTATGAAAAGTAGAAAAACTATACTTAAAATTTTTGCAATCGTGATTGCTATAGCCATGATAGCGCCTATTATCTATGGCGCCTACAATTCTTTTGCTGGTCTATGATCTTAGAAGAGATTGGATTTTCTGATAAGTACAATTTATGTAGGCTTAAAGTTTCTGGAGAGCTTTTTTATATCTCTTATGATCTTTTTAATGACCTTTATATAGAGAAGAATGAAGAGCTAGACTTTGATGTTTTTTCTAAAATCCAGGCTGATAATTCTTACAATAGGGCAAAAAACTATATTTTAAATAGGATTTCTTATGCCAACAAGACTAGCTTTGAGATAGGAAAGATCTTAAGGGATAAGGGCTATGAAGCTGATGTTACTGAGAAGGTAATTGAATTTTTAACTTCTTATAATTTAATCGATGATGAGTCTTTTGTAAAAAGTTTCATAGCTGATAAGTCTTCAATTAATGGCTGGCCTAAGAATAAGATTAGGTATAAGCTTAAGCTTAAGGGGATTCCAGATTCCTTGATCGATGAGAATTTGACCCTAATCGATGATGACAGGGAATATGAGAAGGCCCTTTATTTTGCTGAAAAAAAGGCTCGAGGTGATTATTCTTTTAAGATGAAAAACAAGGTCTATAGGCATCTCGCCTCCAAGGGCTTTGATTTTGATATTATAGGAAGGGTTATGGGTGAGCTTTTCTCATGAGTCATTTTGTCTATATATTAAGGTGCGCTGATACCAGTCTTTATACAGGATACACCACTGATGTCAAAAGAAGATTAGTCTGCCACAATTCAGGTAAGGGTGCTAAGTATACTAGGGCAAGACGTCCTGTAAAGCTAGTTTATTTTAAGGAGGTCTCCTCCATGTCTGAAGGGCTTAAGCTTGAATGTGCTATCAAAAAACTTAATAAGAAGAAAAAAGAGGACTTAGTCCGTGACTTTAACTTAGAAGATTTCTCTTCTTAAGTTCTGTCGCGTATCTATCTCCTCTTCTTTTTATGGTCATTTCGAATAAGCCCATAAGAGAAAATCCAAATATTTCACATTCTAGGCCGTATTCTTTCGATTTTTCTCTCATGGCTTCTTCGATTTTTTCTTTGTTCTCATTTCTTAGAAAGTCGATTATAACCATTCCCCCTATGTTTCTCGCCTTGAGATTGTAAACTATGGGATCTATCAATTCCATATTTATGTTTTCCAAGAACTTATCTTTTTTGTTAGTACTTTTATTACTATTAGAATTGACATCTATTACTGTCATTGTTTCTAGTTCATCGATAATTAAAGAGAGGTCCCCATAGACTGGTCTTTTTTCTTTAATTAATTCTAGAAAATCCCTAAACTCAGGAAGATTTCCTATCTCTACTTTTCTTATTTCTTTGTCCTTATTTTCTTCTAGATAAATGTCTTTTAGGCTATTTTCGTAAAGGATTTTGGGTGTTGGGAAGAATTTTTCTTCTTGAATAAGTCTAGTTTTAAGGCTCCCTATAGCTTCAAACTTTTCCTTATCTCTTTTCATCCGCTCCTTTTGCTTGATAAGTCTTGCGAATCTTTTGACATAGTAAGTATCATTTTCTATTTTAAAATTAAGAGATCCCAGGGCTAGCTTGCCATTTGCGGGATCTCTTACGTACTGGACAATGACATTGTCCCCAATCTTATAGGATGTTTTGGAGTTTAGATAAAGGGTTTTTCCCTTATCGTATTCTACAAAGTAGGCTCCAAGGGCGTCATTTTTGTTTACGACCTTACCCCTGTAGATATTACCAAGGAGGGAGTCGTAGAATTTAATTTCCACTATCCTACCTTCCTTTACCCTTCCCATAAGCTTTTCTTTTTCATCTACAAATATAAAGTCTGTCATTTTTTAAACTTCATCTTTAACTTTTCGAAGAAACTTAGGTCTGGGACAATTACATAATTGTCATTGATGAAATTGTCGATTTGCTTGTCAAAACCCTGGCCTAGGTTGACATTTCCTAGGTAGTTTTTGCCGTAGGATTCGATTTTTTCTTTGGATAGCCTTATATCTGTATCTGGGCTTGTTCCATTTATAAAGAAGCTATCTTCGGCTATTGTCTCTGGGAAGTTTCCTGCTTCTACTATAAATACAGATTTCTTCTCATCGACAAGCTTTATGTCAAGGGAGTCTATTACTAGATTCTTATATTCTTCTTCTTTGAGAATCTTGTCCATATCTTCCTTATCGATTTCTTTCTTATCTTCTAGGAGGGGAGCTATAAGGAAGTCGAGATTTTCGTCTTCCCTTACCCTAACTTCCTTGAAGTCATTTACCCCCTTAAGATAATCTGCCAAGTCATAGGTAATCATCCCATCTTTGTCGTAATAGTCTTCGATATTTGATTCATTTCTTTTAGTAGAGATGAGGAGGGTCTTGCCAGTTTTTTTGAGCCTTTCTGCCAAAGATACTGCAAACTTTACCCTGTCCTTATCTATTTGTGAATTGATTATATAAACTTTCATAAGAGATTAATTCCCTTCAGTGCTTTCTGTGTTGTCTGTCTCGTTATTTTGCCTGGTATTTGTCTCTTCTGTTGGATGGCCACCATCATTTCCATCAGGATTTTCGCCTCCAGCGCCTTGGCCATATTCTACTTGTCCTATATCTTCACTAGAATCTCCAGAGTTTGAAATATCTACTTTAAGGTCGAAGTATTTGGCCACGATGTCCCTTACGATAGGACTTACGTTGTAGCTGGTATCTCCCTGGGTTAGGATAACAGATACTGCAATTTCTGGATCATCATATGGAGCAAAACCAATCATCCAAGCGTAGGATGAGTAGTCTGATCCGTCGGCGTTTTGTCCTTCTACTTCTGCTGTACCAGTTTTGACACCTATATCCATAGGAAGCTTGTTAAGAATCGGATTGTTTTGAGCTACTAACAAGGCTCCGTATTTGATATCTTCAAGATGTTTGGTATCCTTGATGTCAATTCTTTTACTATCTGGAACATTTTTGAAGAGGACTTCTTTAGAGTCGTGGTTGGCTATCTTATTAATCAAGGTGTACTTGTTTAGGTAGCCACCATTTGATATAGTCGCCATCACCCTATTCATCTGAATTGGTGTGTAGGCGTTTTGTCCTTGGCCTATTACTATATTTAGCATGTCAGTAATGTCCCAATTAGCTTGGTTAAGGAAGGTAAACTTGATAGTGTCTGCAAGACCAGCTATTTGTCCATCGTAGATTCCTATTGGTTCATATCCCTTCTCGTCCAAGAACTCTATTATCTTATCTCTAGTCCATCCTTCTGGATCATCTGCGAATGAAACTATGTCCTCAATGTCCTTCTTGTACTCATCACGAGTCTTCTTTACTCCGTCCTTGATGAAGATTGTTAGGTTGTTTTCCAGGTATTTTTTGAGCATGGTCTTGGTTACTTCGACTTTCTTGCCGATTGATGGAATGTTTCCAACTGTTTCGTTTGGTATATTTATCTCAATTCCTGTCTTTTGGTCAAGGCCGAGTTTCTCCGCTGCAAGTCTTATATCGTTAAGCTCAAGTTTTACTCCTAGGGTGTCCCCATCTTCTGGGTTCTTGCCCAAGGCTAGGGTGTAGAAGTAATAGTTACACGAGTCTCTAATTGCCCCATAGAGGTTTTCTTCTCCGTGAGTTGACCCTGTCTCTGTCCAAATCAAGCAAGAAAATCTCCTATTTCCAATATCCATAAAGCCGTGGCAGTAGTTTACAGAAAGTGGATCGAGTCCCTTTTCTAGTGCTGCAAGACTTGTTACAAGCTTAAAGGTTGATCCTGGCATAACCGCTGTTTGGGTTGCTATATTAAGCATTGGTCTTGGTACAAGTGGACCAGAACCTTCTTCTACCTGGAGGCTCTCCCAATCTGATGCTGATACTCCAGTGGCGAAGATATTCGGATCATAGTCTGGGTATGATGCAAGGGCTAGGACTTCTCCAGTCTTTACATTACTTACGACAACTGCCCCACTTTCAGCATTTGGAGCTGACTTAATTGGTGAAAATGTTCCGTATTCTGAATTGTAGCTTATCCCTTCTCTGATTGCATCAAGGACTCCCTTTAGGGACTCTTCGGCTTGTTCTTGGAGGTCTCTGTCTATAGTAAGGTAGACATCGTCTCCTGGCTCTGATGTAGACTTAGATATAGTCTGACGTCTGTTACCTGCGGAGTCTACTGTTACGAGACTTCTACCATTCTTACCCTTGAGATTATCCTCGTAGGATTCTTCGATTCCAGTCTTACCTATGATTTCATCTCTGAGATAGCCCCTGTCGTTTACATATTTATCAACCTCATCGCCTGTTGCAATTGGTCCCATATATCCTAGGACGTGGCTTGCTAGGTATCTATTTGGATAGTTTCTAATTGGTATAGTATCTACTATGATTCCGCTTGCCTTATCTATTTTTTCTTCGATCTTAAGGACTGTAGATTCGTCCACGTGATAGACAATATTTATTGGCCTATAGCCGAAGTTGCCTTGGCGGTTGAGCTTATTGTCTATAGTTAAGATTCCTATAGCTTCTTGGTCGCTATAGTCTTCTAGCTTGTCTACTTTCTTAATGTAAGAAAGAATCTTTCCTGCATCTTTTTCTTCTGAGAGTATGTCTACTACGTCGTCTGTGCTGTTTGTCTTATCCTTTTGGGCGTAGTAGGTATAGAAATCCTTCTTGTCTTTGGTGAAGGTATAGGTCCACTCTTCTGGGTCCTCATCTGTGATATCAATGTTTGGATAGATATTGTTTTTGGTATTGGCATTTTGGGCCATGTACTTGATTTCTTCCGAAAGAATTAGCTTCTTAAGTAGCTTATTTTCATCAGCAAGCTTTACAAGTTCACTTACAGCAGATCCTGCTTGGGGATTTTTGAAGCTTACATCAACTGAGTAATTGTTCTTATCATCATCCTTTTCAGTAATAACCTCTGTTTCGAAGTTAGCGTAGATTCCCATATTTTCAAGTTGCTCTATTAGGATATTAGCAGGAATGATATATTCTCCTGAATCATCTACACTAGCTTCTGTCAATACTTCTTCTATGGTTGAATTTTTGACAATCTCATAGAAATCATCGGAAGCAGTTGATTTATAATCTACATTTGGGAAAAGCTTGTGAAGCTTGGCCTTTTTTTCTATGAAATCTTCGTCGCTTCTTACAGCATAGTCTTTAAGGACTAGATCTCCTTCAAGACCATTTTCAACAAGCAAGTCATAAGCAAGTTTTCTAGCGTGAGAGTTTTGGAGGATGGTTAGAATTACTGATTCATCTTCTCCAACAGATTCTACAATCACATCCATTGGATCGTCGTTTTTACTAAAGCCTATTGATTTTAATTTCTCTCCGGAGTTTTCCTTAAAGCTTATAGCAAGCTCCCCATCTTTTTGGCCAACATGGCAAGGAATATCGATTCCCCTTTTCTTTAGGGCAAGAAGGGCTGTGTTTGCCGTTTCATATTCGATTCCTTCCTTTTGGTAGGACGAAGAGATAAATTCTCTTATGAGATTGTTATCAATCAGAAGGTTTACCACCTTATCCATAGGCATCTTCTTGTGGTCAAAGTATGTATCTTCGTCCTTGTACTCAAAGGAGTTTAGCCTTAGGTTAAAGTCTTCGGTATAGTTTACTCCGTCTTCTTCTAGAATATCGACAAGCTTTGATATATTGTCTATCTTCTTATCCTCATCCATGCTTGACATTTGATCCTTGTATAATTGGACCGTAAAGGATGGTATAGAGCTTGCTAGGATTTTGCCGTTTCTGTCATAGATATTTCCACGACTTGCAATCTCATCAACTTCTTTTACTTTTCTATTGTCAGACAAGTCTCTGTAGTAGTCTCCCTTAACTAGCATTACCTTGCTTAGCCTAATAACTATAGCAAGGAATAATACTATGACTAGGATTTGTACAAAAATCAGTCTTTTTTCTCTTGTTTTTTTCACTTAAACACCCCTTATATCTTGTAAGTTGGAATGTACATGATTTTCTTGACAATAATATTGTAGAGTAGATAAACTAGACTGTTTAGAACAATTTCTATAATTAGGGCTAGAGGCACGTAGGTTAGTATATCAGCTCCAGGCTTTCCTAGGATAAGGTATATCAATGATATTAGAATGAAACTTCCTAGACTTGCTATAGCTGTTACAATCGCTCCACTTGACTTATCTTTTGGAACTTTCACCTCTCCTACAATATATCCTATTAGATAATAGCTTAGGGCCCTTACTCCTATAAATGGTGTTAGAAGAAAGTCTTCCACTAGACCTAGGATTAGCCCGCTTACACTGCCAGTTTTTCTTCCCAAATATTGGGATAGGACGACTATGGCTGGTATTAGAATATTTATATTTGCTCCAAATATATCTATCTTAGAAAATACAGATGTTTGGAGGATAAATGATACTAATAATAATATAAAGGTCTTAAATTTATTCATCTACTTCTCCTTGATAATCTCTATTTTCTATAACCTCATCTACACTGTATTGGTCAGTTTTCTTTAGAATCAAGACCCTATACAAGTGAGAGAAATCCACTGGTGAGTTTAGGGTAATGTTTTTCCTTAGAGCATCTTCACTCATAGTTACATTGGATACTGTTCCTATATAGATTCCTTCTGGGTAAACTCCACCAAGCCCACTTGTTAGTAGGACGTCTTTAGTCTCTACTTCACTATCGACATCTAGCATGTAACCTTGGATAGTCTTTTGAGTGAAGTTATCAATCACTCCATAATCCCCACTCTTGGAATTGATGAAGGATACGTCATTTGACATAGAATTTATTGTCTCGACCCTTGCTGTTGTCGCATAGACTTCTACTACTTTACCAACAAGACCTGTATAGTATTTGCTATCACCTATAGCCTGAAGGATGATGTCATTTTCCTCGATTCCATCATTTTTGCCCTTATCTATAGTGAAGTTCTTGGTCATAGAGTTTGAGTCTGTGTTTACAACTTTCGCCTTCATGTAGGAATTTTCTGAATTATCAAGGGCGTTTTTTTCTTCTTCTAGGAAGTTTTTCTTGCTAATAATTGTATTTAGCTTAGCATTTTCAATCTCTAAAGCCTTGTTTTCTTCCTCTAATTTCTCTACAGCTGCCCTAGTCTCCTTAGAACCTAGACTTCTTTCAACTTGCTCCTTTATGGTAGAAGATACGGAATAAGTTACTTTTTCTACTGGAGCAAAGATTGTGTTAGCTATATTTGAACCTGTTTCGTTAATTTTTTCTGTTTGGGAAGAGATTGTTATGAATAAAATCAAAACTACTAAAGTTACGACAAAGCCCTTCCTATCTTTTTTCTTTCTTCTATATGCCATAATTACCTACTTACGATATTTCACAAATCTATCAGGATTATCTAAAATAATTCCTGCACCCTTTATAGCATCTGTAAGAGGATCTTCTGAGATATTTACCCTAAGACCAGTATTGTCTGAGATATATTCGATAAGCCCCTTAAGTCTTGCAAGTCCTCCTGTAAGGAAGATCCTATCTCTTTTTATATCAGAGCTAATTTCTGGCGGAATTTTCTCTAAGACTTCATAGATTAATTCACAAATGTCATTAGCAAAAGGCATGACGCATTCAACCAAATCCTTGCTTTTTACTTCTATAGTCTTTGGCATGGCAGTCTCAAGGTCTCTTCCATCGACCTTCAAAGTATTATTTTTGTCTGAAACTTTAAGACTTATTAGATTCTTTTTTACAACTTCTGCTGTATTTTTACCCATTTCTAGAGACAACTTATTTCGTATCAATTCTACAGTCGTATCATCTATATAG
>NZ_JAPJPG010000054.1 GCF_030825785.1 Anaerococcus sp. | reverse complement strand
AGGTGGTTTATTGTTTCGCTCTCTTTCGTTCGCTCAACTCACTTAAGTGAACAATCAAAACTACCAGCTTAGCTGGTAGTTTGCACAGCGCCTATAAGGCGCGAATACCGGCACGCCCCTATTGGGGCTGTCGAGTATTCTGTCACATGCACCACTATCCCAACTACTGCTTAAGCAGTTTTTTTATTTGTTCTTATTTACTGACTTTCCCGTAAACGGGTCATAGTATTCCTAAATACTTATTTGGTCAGTGTAACAATCTTTTTTTAATTGATTTTGTACATATTCCTTTATTTTATTTCCATTCAGTATTTTATAAACTATTCTTGTCCAAGTTTTAACCTCCTTATTTAATTTTGTATGTGACTATCACAATTACACCTTAAGTAGGTTTTCTTGGTGCTTTAAGCTAAAGATTAATCCCTCCTCCTGCATAGCAGGTGATTTATTGTTTCGATCTCTTTCGTTCGCTCAACTCACTAATCACAAATTGACAGGGAAAATACAAGCTCACCTAAAGCAAAGTAAAACACAATGCAATAATTAGAATAATTCTAGCGGAATACAAAAGTTTCAAAGACATAAAATAATATAGCCAACACAAAATAGGGGATATTATAAGCAACATCGCTAGAAAAATAACAGGATCCTAACACAGGATATTTATTTCAAGAAAAACTAGACAAAAATCCTTTTCTTAACGAGAACGAAATAAGAGAAATATCTATAATTTAATATAAATCTTATTGATTGTTAACAATTATATTATTTCTACAAAAAACTCATTGGAAAGGCTCATTCCCTTTTTGGTAAAATAGAAATTATCATCGATTTTATAAAAGTCCTGACCCTTGAATTTTTCTATAGCATCTTCATATTTAACTAAGAAATCACAAGCAAATTTTTCTCTAAACTCAGCTAGATTTATGCCCGCGCTTTCCCTAAGCTTAAAGATAATGTATTCTTTCTCTCTTTCATCTTTATCTATAAATTCCTCAAAAACAATAGGATACTCTCCTTCTCTAAGAGCCTTATCATATTTTACAAAGTTTCTCGTGTTGTTATATCTCTTATTAGACAAAAATCCCGAAGCTCCCAGGCCAAAGGCAATATAGTCATCTATATTCCAGTATTTCTTATTGTGAATTGACTCCTTGCCAGCTCTTGCGAAATTTGAAATCTCATATCTTTTAAGACCCAATTTATCTAATTCATCAACAAGATATGAAAAGATATCGACCTCAAGGTCTTCATCCATCAAGTCTAACTCTCCTTTTTTATCTAAAGCATAAAATCTAGATCCCTTATCTAAGATTAATGAATACCAGGAAATATGATCTGGAGTAAGGCTCTTTACCATTTCTAGGTCTCTTTTGACAGAATCGAAATCCTGGCCAGGTAGATTAAGCATAAGGTCAAAGGATAAATCAAAGCCAAAGCTTTTAATAAGCTTAATGTCTCTTATGGCTATTTCTTTATTGTGATTTCTACCAATATTTCTTAGCACCTTATCATCAAAGGACTGGACTCCTAGGGAAATCCTAGTCACACCCAGATTCTTATAGGCTTGTAATTTAGCTTCATCTATAGAATTAGGATTGCATTCTAGGCTAAATTCTTTGATATCTGTATCAAATTCCCTTACTTCTCCTATAATTTTCTCAATATATGAAGGATTAATATAAGAAGGGGTCCCACCACCTATATAGATTGTATCAATTGCAAGGTCCATATTCTCTCTATAGAGGTGGATTTCTTTTATTAAATTGTCGATGTATGTGTCAATCCAATTTTCGAGTCCCTCAAATGCTGCAAAGTCACAATAATAGCATTTTTTCTCACAAAAGGGAATGTGGATATAGCAACCAACTTTTTTCATAAACTTCCTATCTCAAATCACTTTCAACTACAATGATCTCACTGTCTCTAAGTCCTTTAAGCTCAATCTCGCAACTTCCTTCAATCCTAATAAGATCTCCTCCTGGGTAGGCCTTTGACTTATATTCGATTAAACCAATTCTTACAAAGATTAGAGTATTTGGGTATTTGGCCTTAATGATGGCCTCTCCTCCCAATTTTAAATCCTTGTGGTAGATAATTTGCTTATCGAATTTTTTAATTGCTTTGTTATCTTCCATCTCGCTAACTTCAGTTTCCTTATCCGTTTTGCTAGCTAAATAATTTTCAAAATCTTCCTTACTTAGGATATATTCATGAGTCACTTCCATGGTTCCCATATTAGTCTTTGTAAGATGAGAAGAATAATACTTGTAATTTAATTTCTCATGGAGCTTTTTGGATTTGAAATTTCCTCTGTAGAATCCTCCAACTAAAACATCTAGTCCGACTTCGTCGAATAGGTAGGAAATAAGGATCTCCAAGGCCTCTGTCATTATTCCTTGATTTTGAAAGTCTGTTGCTAAGACAAAACCAAGCTCTGCTGCCTTCTTGTCAGCTAGGTTTTCAAAAAATTCTCCATCATACTTATGGATTCCTATTGAACCTATAACCCTGCCGTCCATATCTATGGCTAGGATATTCTTATCCCTTATAAATGTATCTAGGATTTCTTCGCTTTCCTCCTTTGACTTATGGTGAAACCAACCTGCCGCCTCTCCAAGTCCAGGAGTCTTGGCGTAGTTATAGAAATCGTCTAGGTCAGTTTTCCTAAAGGCTCTAAGTTTTATCCTTTCGCCTTCAAGTATAAATTTATCTATATTAATATCAATATTCATAATTTCTCCTATGTAAAAAGGCGACTTTCGTCTTAAATCGCCGCCTTTATAACTAACAAGTCACTATCTTCTATTGCTTTAAGGGAGTGGACTTCATTTGGATCCATCCTGATTATATCGCCAGGAAGGATAAGGTCTTTCCCATCTTCTCCAGTGAATTCAACCTTGCCGTTATAAATAACAACTATAACAGTCTTGTCAGACTTATGACTTGGTATTTCTTCGCCAGATTTTATCTGTAGGTGGGTCACTTGTAGTTTTTCTTCATCGATTAGATGTTCAAACTTCCCATCCAAAATATTTGCACTTATCTTTTTCATAAATCCTCCTTACAAAAACTCATGATTGTTAGCCGCCATAAACATGGTAGCTCTTTTCTTATCATTTAGATCAATCATTATATCCTTATCGTCTACTCCAAGTTCTCTGAGGGTTACGATATTATCTAGGAGGAACTCATTGCTTCCTACTACATAGAAGATAGAATCCTTAGCTTCCATTTCTCTTAAGGTCTCAAAGAAGTTTGCCCTGGAGTCCACCCAAACTTGTCTAAATATCTTGTCATCTACTTTAGAAATCTCGGATTCAAATAGATGATTGTCCTTCCTTGCTACATTTATACTTAAAAGTTCTGGAATGCCACTTGGATCTTTCTTGAATTTATTGATCAAAGGTCTCATGGTAGTAAGGCCAATTCCCATAGATAAAAGGACTATAGGTCTATTTTCTCTTCTAAGCTTCATGTGACATCTGACCTTAAAGAATTCTAGATAATCTCCTACCTTCTTCTCTAAAAGCGCCTTCTTAAAGTCGGACTTTCTTATAGAAAACTTGGTCGTAAAATTTACTGTATCGTCATCTGTGAGGGTGTTGATGCTAAGGTGATGGACGAGCTTCTTATTAACCTCTCCTCCCTCATTAAAACCAGGGATTGCTAGATGAAAGCTCGATCCTTCCTCCCAAGTAAGGTCATCCGGCTTTTCTAGAGTATAGGTCTTAACATTCTTAAATTCATCTTTTATATCTAAAATCTTAACTTTATAAATCTTCTTATCTATATTTTCCATAAATTCTCCTTAATGATAATTACTATCAACATTATCACTATACCCAATTTTTCTAAGAATAATAATTTAGATAATTTCTCCAACAAGATTTCTAAGAGCAGGAATAACTTCTTTCTCAAAGAAAGGATTCTTGGTCATCCACCTGTTATTTAGGGGACTCGGATGAACTAGAGGGAAATATTTAGGAAGATAATCCTCAAAGGATTTTACAGTTTCAGTGAGATTTTTCTTAAAATTATCCTTTAGGTAAAACTTCTGCGAATAAGCTCCAATAAGGATCGTAAGTTTTATATCTCTAAGCTCGTCAAGTAAATAGGGATGGTATTCTTTCGCTATAAATCTTCTCGGAGCCTTATCTCCCGACTTACCCTTGCCCGGATAATAGAAATCCATAGGAATTATTGAAAAATCGCCTCCGTGGAGAGTTTTCATATCAATTCCAAGCCATTCTACTAGTCTTTCACCGCTCTTATCATTAAATAATATCCCTGTCTCTTCGACCTTTTTTCCTGGAGCTTGGCCTATTATTAAAATCTTAGAATCTTTATTTATTTGAAAAATTGGTTCAATACCTCTTTCGCTGTAGGTTTTGTTTCTTTCGTCTTTTTTTAACTTCTCTTTTATTTGACTTATATTCATAAAAACTCCTTAAAGAAAAAGCAACCTCTTGGATTGCTTTTTCTTTACTTATTTCTTGATAACTTAGTATTACTTTTAAACTTCATAAGCTTTCTATTCATCGTCTAATTTTAAGACGGCGAGGAAGGCATCTTGTGGGACTTCTACGTTTCCTAGCTGACGCATTCTCTTCTTACCTTCTTTTTGTTTTTCAAGAAGCTTTTTCTTTCTAGAAATATCACCGCCGTAGCATTTAGCTATAACGTCTTTCCTTAGAGCTCTTACAGTCTCTCTTGCTATGATCTTGCCACCAACAGCAGCCTGGATTGGAACTGCGAATTGTTGTCTTGGAATCTCTTCCTTAAGCTTTTCTACAATTCCACGTCCTCTAGTATAGGCGCTATCTCTGTGAACTATTAATGATAGGGCATCTACGGTCTTATCGTTGATTAGTATATCAAGCTTAACAAGGTCTGACTTATCATAGCCTATTAGCTCATAGTCTAAGGAAGCATAGCCCTTTGATCTTGATTTAAGGGAATCAAAGAAGTTATATATTACTTCATTTAGAGGAATCTTATATTTAATTGAAACCCTATTTTCATCTATATAGGTCATATCGATTAGCTCGCCCCTTCTAGATTGGGCAAGGTCCATTACCTGACCTATATATTCTTTAGGGGTGATTATCTCTGATCTTGTAATCGGCTCTTCTATATAGTCTATTTCTGTTGGGTCTGGGAAGTCGTTAGGGTTTTGTAGCTCTAACATCTCATCAGATCCCTTAAGTTTTACATCATAGATTACTGATGGGGCTGTCGCAATGATATCTAGGTCGTATTCTCTCTCTAACCTTTGGGTTATGATATCCATGTGAAGGAGACCAAGAAATCCTGCCCTAAGACCAACTCCCAAGGCTTGTGAGTTTTCTTGCTCAAAGACTAGGGCTGCATCATTTACTTGAAGTTTTTCTAGGGAATCACGTAGCTTGTCGAAGCTTTCTCCTTCTGCAGGATAAATTCCTGAGTATACCATAGGAAGAACTTCCTTGTAGCCAGATAGGGGCTTATCTGTAGGATTTGCTATGGTTGTGATAGTATCACCGACTCTAGCATCCTTTACTTCCTTGATGCTTGCTTCGATGAAACCTACATCACCACTCCTAAGCTCTTTGGTGGCTATCCTTTGCTTCATAGTGTAGCCTACGGTGTTTACCTCGTATTTTTTGCCTGTATTCATCATGACAATCTCATCACCAGGTCTTACAACACCTTCAAAGACTCTTACATAACATATTACCCCTACATAAGAATCATAGTAAGAATCGAAGATTAAGGCCTTAAGGGGCTTATCGTCATGGTCTTCTGGGGCTGGGACATTGGCAACTATATCTTCTAAGACATCTTCTATATTTAGTCCCGTCTTTGCAGATATCTCTGGTGCATTATCCGCATCGAGGCCAATCTCATTTTCTATTTCTCTTTTTACTTCGTCTGGCCTTGCTGATGGGAGGTCGATTTTATTAAGTACTGGCAAAATCTCTAGGTCTTGTTCTAGGGCAAGGTAAGTATTTGCAAGGGTCTGAGCCTCTACTCCCTGACTTGCATCAACAACAAGGATTGCTCCCTCACAGGCCTTAAGCGATCTTGACACTTCGTAATTAAAGTCGACATGGCCTGGTGTATCTATTAGGTTTAGCTCGTAAACTTCGCCATCATTAGCCTTGTAGTGGATTTTAATTGACTTTAATTTTATTGTTATTCCTCTCTCTTGCTCTAGTTCCATATCATCAAGCATTTGGTTAGACATCTCTCTTTGAGATAGGTTTTCGCTTTTTTCTATTAGCCTATCTGCAAGAGTACTCTTACCATGATCGATGTGGGCAATAATCGAGAAATTTCTAATATTTTCTTTCCTTTTCATATAGCTCCTTATTCTTCATCTGGGTATGGATTGTGATCTATAAGACCTGCCCTATTTATCGGATAAAATCTCACAAAGGCATGGCCTACAAGTCTATCTTTATAAATAGGTCCGAAGCTTCTAGAATCATTACTAGCTCCAGGAATCCTATTATCTCCCATAACAAAAAACTCATCAGCTCCCAAAGTCCATTCTGTAATTTCCGTTGAAGGATCTGTTTCTGGTATGGATGTGTAGTTTTCGTCAAGCTCTTTACCATTGACAAAAACTTTGCCATCAGAAAGCTTTATAGTATCTCCCTCTTCTCCTATAACTCTTTTGACATAGAGTCTATTAGGATGATCTGGGGCTTTGAGTATTACTATATCGCCTCTCTTAAAGTCTCTAAACCTACTTCCTATCTTATCTACTAGGAGAATATCCCCATCGTGGAGGGTATTTAGCATAGATTTACCTGAAACTTTAGTTGCATCAACGATAAACATCTTTACAAGTATGGTAATGATTAGGGCAATAGCTATAGTCTTGACCCAATCCCAAATTGCATAAAGTATGCTGTCGCTTTTAGATTTTTTATTATTTTCACTCATATTTACCTCTCATTTCTATTAAATTATATACTAAATTTCTTTTTCTTCCAAATTATTGAACAATTTTAAAAAAATCCTTGTTTAATATCCCAATTTATGGTAAAATGTATCAGTCGAACAAAAATGTTCGGGAAAGAGGTGAAAGTACAATGGCAAATATTAAATCTAGTAAAAAGAGAATTGACGTCGCTAGAAGAAACACTCTAAGAAACAAATCTAGAAAAAGCGAAATCAAAACACTAATCAAAAATTTTGATGCAGCTATCGAAGAAAAAGACGTTGAAAAAGCTACTGCTATCTTTAAGAAAGCTGACAAAAGATTAAAACAAGCTGAAGCTAAAAACGTAATGCACAAAAACAAAGTTGCAAGAACAACATCAAGATTAGCTAAGGCTCTAAATCAAGTAAATGCATAATAATAATGAGTGAATATCAGTATCGGATCCTCACATATGTCTACTGATAATCACTCATTTTTTATTTTATAATTTTTCCTATAAGAATTTTTAGTTCTAGGTCCATATCAAAGGCCCTGCTTTTCTGTCTAACTTCCATATCGAAGAGAGTATCGTGTAAGCTAAAAAGCTCTTCTAGGCTGAAGTTTCTAGCAAAACCCTTGACCTTTCTTAGCTCAAAGGGAGATATGCCCAAGGATTTTTGTATGAAGGAATCATTAAAGCCACGACTAGTTAAGGATTTAATTCCTATAAGGTTTCTCACCTGTCTTATAATCATATGATAGATCATAAAGAGATCTTCGCCGGATTTTCTCATAGTCTCAAAGACTTCAATCGACCTTTTTCCATCCTTACTTGATAGAGCATCGGTTAGGTTAAAGATATTAAGATTTAATATCTCATTAAGCTGATCTTTTACATCTTCTGGCCTTACTATCTCATCTGCCGAGTTTGCGATAATCTTATCTATAGTATTTGAAACATCATATAATTTAATCTCACTATCCTTATTTAGATAAGAGAACCTATTTATAATATCATCTATAAGTGATCTTTTAATCTTTTTGTTTGCTCTTGTAAACTTCTTTCCTATAAAAGATTTAAGTTCATTTTTGTCTAATCTTTCTATTTTGACAACTGAATCAGTTTTCGCTAGCTTCTTATAAAATTTCCCCTTGAAGGGAGGGTTGTCGGATATTATAAACATGCTAGCATATTCAGGAAATTCGTCCAGATCATTAGTCAAATTATCTGTTATGTCCTTGTGGTTTTTGATCCCCCCTTTGGATAGGTCTATGTTTCTTAAAATAATGATCTTCTTATCTTCCATTACGGGCAGGGTCTCTATTGAGTTTTTGATTACTTCATAATCCTCTCCTCCCTTTAAATCTATAAAGTTAAAGTCAGGGATACTTACCTGATTTCTCGCTT
>NZ_JAPJPG010000053.1 GCF_030825785.1 Anaerococcus sp. | reverse complement strand
CACCCCCCTCTGCTCCTAAAGCGGAGTGCGGAAAAGGTCGATTTGCTACGCAAATCTTTGTTGTTAGGGGGATCCCTTCGACTTACTTGTCCTTGGATTTAACAATGTCTAATCTCCGTCTCTCTTAAAATCGATAACTCGCTAACGCTCAAACAAATCGATTTTCTTAACGAGAGACTTGATTAGACATTTCTACTCGTCCATTGAGTGGGGGATGGGGTAAGCTTTGCTTTTGCAAAGCGTATCAGTTTTTATTTATTCTATACTAACTTTATATAATTCTGATGTAGCGAAGCTACGAGGAATTTTTTAGCTTGTTTAGATAAGAATACACTATATACCTTGCATATCTTATAAATAACCTTTACCGGGTTGCATGTATAATCAGAGTGAGCGTTATGAAAATTTATCTGTTTGAGCGAAGCGAGTTATAAATTTTTAGCGAACGATGATTAGGAATTCCCAGCTTTAAAACAAACTAAAACGAAGGGTTCTGCCTACTAAAAAAGATTGGCGTAAGCCAATCAACAAATACCGCACTCCGCCAAGGAGCAGAGGGGGTGAATGACAAAGGGGTCAAGGGGAAAGGGTAGAGGGGCCTCTGCCGCCCCCTTAGCCTTTCCCCTTGGGTTCGAAGGGTTCAACCCTGTTCAAAAGTATATTCCAATACAAAGAAATACTAGTTTCATAATACGTATTAAAATATTTTAAATAAATCTACTTATACATTGAGCTTCGAAGGGTACAACCCTGCTTCAGGATATAATTCTAATACATAAATATTTTTTATAAAAAACTTTCAGTCAAAGATATTTTTAAAAATATCTCTCCTTCCCATTATCAATCAACCTCTCAATAGCATATCCCACCCCAGAATTGAGATTGGATTTAGTTATGAAGTCAGCGCGGGCTTTGAGTTCTTCTACGGCATTACCCATAGCTACGGCAAAGCCTGCTTTTTCTAGCATGGGGATGTCGTTTTTTTCGTTTCCCATTGCCATGACTTCACTCATATCAAGGCCCAGTTTTTCTATCATTTGGCCTATGGCGTAGCCCTTGTTGGTGTTTTTGTTCATCACCTCTATTAGAAAGGGGGCAGTTTGGACTGGGTAGTAGTTTTCTTTTAAGGCTTTTGGCATATTTTTGATAAAGCGGTTGATCTCGCTTGCGGATCCTAGAATAAGAAATCTTCCGAAGTCTTTATCTTTTGGCCAATCCTCGTAGGCTACTGTTTTTATTGGGAGCTTGTTTATTCTAGCGTCCATTTTTGTATAGAAGTTTGGGTTTTTGTGTCTCGTGTAAAAACCATCACCATCCATACTAGATAATTCTAATTTATATCCTTCAAGCATTCTATCAACTATAAGGAGGTCCTTAGGGCTTTGGTAGGTCCCAAACATTGGCTTTCTTGTGAAGTTATCGTAGATGTAAGATCCGTTTTGGCAGATTGTAAAGTGTCCATTGTTACATAGATCTAATTCTTCTATAAGATGAATCATGCTATGGAAGGGTCTACCGCTAACTAGGGCAATGTGAATCCCAGCCTTTCTCGCTTTTTTTATCGCTTCTTTATTCTTTTTTGTTAATCTTTTAAGTGGAGTTACTAATGTTCCGTCCACATCTATTGTTATTAGTTTAATCATAAACTTATTATACTCTATAAAAATCATTAATTTTGCTTGTTTTGGGTATATATTTATATAGTAATACAAAAGGAGGAATTGTTTTGATTATTGGAATACCTAAAGAATTAAAAGATCAAGAATCCAGAGTGGCAATTATCCCTGGAGCTTGTACAGAACTAACTAAATCAGGAAACAAAGTTATTATAGAAACTGGTGCAGGACTTGCATCTGGAATCAGCGATGAAGACTATAAAGAAGCTGGAGCAGAAATAGTAGATTCAGCTGCTGAAGTTTGGGAAAATGCAGATATCATCTACAAGGTTAAGGAACCTTTAAAGGAAGAATATAAATACTTTAGAGAAGGACTGATAATCTACACCTACCTTCACCTTGCAAGTAACCCTGAGCTAACAGATGCTCTTATTGAAAACAAGGTTACAGGAATTGGTTTTGAGACAGTTCAACTTGACAACAAACTACCACTCCTACGTCCAATGTCAGAAGTCGCAGGTAGAATGGCAGTTCAAGAGGGAGCACAATATCTCACAAAACCAAAAGGCGGACGTGGAATCCTACTTCAAGGTGTACCAGGAGTTAGACCTGCCAACGTTGTAATCGTAGGTGCAGGTACTGTAGGAACAGCTGCAACAAGAATAGCAGTAGGAATGGGAGCAAGAGTTACAGTTCTTGATGTAAATATCGATGCCTTAACTCAACTATACAACATATTCCCAGATAAGATCGAAACCCTATATTCTAACCCACTAAACATCGAAGAAGCAGTTAAAAACGCTGACCTTGTAATATCTACAGTCCTAATCCCAGGTGCTCGTGCGCCACAACTTATCAAAGAAGATATGGTTAAGCAAATGAAGGAAGGATCTGTAATAGTAGACGTGGCTATAGATCAAGGTGGTTCAACTGACCTAACAAAGGGAAGACCAACAAGCCACACCAACCCAATATTTATCGAACACGGTGTAATCCACTACGCAGTAGCAAATATCCCAGGTGCAGTAGCTATGACATCAACTTACGCCCTATCAAATGCAACAACCAGATACGCCAAGGCCCTAGCAGATATGGGTCTAAAAGCAGCTTGTGAGAGATTCCCAGAATTAATAAAAGGTGTCAATACCTACGATGGTTATGTAACTTATGAACCAGTAGCTAAAGATACTGATCACGAGTACAAAGAGCTAGATATAGCTGAATAATATAGAAAATATATAATAATCTTAAACTACCAAGCCAGACTTTTATCAGTAGGGCTGGTAGTTTTTTTATTAGGAATTAGAAACAAAGCGCTAAAAATCAATATAAAAACTTTTTGGCTAATATCTTTTACGAAAGATAAAAAATTGAAATAATTGATAAAATATTTGCGATCTTTCTTAGATAAAATATAATACCTAGTAATATACTAGGGTATATAATTTTAATAAATTGATATTTTATATAGTCCTATTATATTTTAAAATGAGCTAAAAGCTATAGATAGACTCAGGAAGTTATGCCCTTCAAGCTTTAATATTTCTGAGTTTAAGCTTTAAATATCGGAAAATTATATTTCCGATAATAAGAAGGGGGATATATGCCATACAAGTATGTAGATAAAGATTTAGAAGAATATATTATTGAGCACAGGAGATATTTCCATGAGCATCCAGAACTAAGCTGGCATGAGGAAAAAACTTCGACCTATATTTTAAATGAGCTGACCAAACTAGGAATAGAGGCAAGAAAAATAATAGGAACTGGTGTACTTGGAATTATTAATCCTAACAAGAGTGGTAAGGTACTTGCCATTAGGGCAGATATAGATGCGCTTCCCATTGAAGAGAAGACTGACCTTGCTTTCAAATCCAAAAGTAGGGGAGTAATGCATGCTTGTGGACATGACACTCACGCAGCTATTCTTTTAGGAGCTGCCAAAAAACTAGTGACAATGAAAGATGAACTCGGTAAGATTGTCTTGTTATTTCAACCAGCTGAGGAATTTATAAAAGATTCTGGTGCCAAACATGTTATAGAAGAAAAGATTTTAGAAAAAGAAGGGGTAGACAGGATAATAGCTCTTCATATCAGAAGTTCTCTAAAATCCGGCGAAGTTGCTATCCAAGAAGGGCCAGTTATGGCATCAGCTGATACCTTTAGGCTAGAGATTATAGGAAATGGTGGCCATGGATCAGAACCTCACCTTACTATAGATCCTATAGCAGTAGGATCACTTATAGTTCAAAATCTCCAAAATATAGTATCCAGAAAAAATAAGCCTAGTAAGTCCATGGTCTTATCTGTAACTGCCTTTAATTCTGGCAATACTGAAAATGTAATCCCAGATAGGGCAGAGCTTCTAGGAACTACCAGATCCTTTGATAATAAGCTTCGCGATAAATTACCCCAAATGATGGATACAGTAATAAAGGGAATATGCGATGCTAATGAAGCAAAATACAAATTCGAATATAACTTTGGTACTCCAGCAACCGTAAATGAAAAAGAAGCTAGCGAGTTTGCTAGAAGGGTTGCAGGAGAAATCATAGGAGAAGAAAATGTTGTAAATCACGAACCTCGTATGGGTGGAGAGGATTTTGCTAAATATCTGACTCATATACCTGGAGCTATGATGTTTCTAGGAGCAAAGATAAACGATGAAGATCACCCACATCATAGTGGAATCTTTAAAATAGACGAAAGTGCCATGAAGACAGGATCTGAGTATTTTATTAGCTATGCTAGAAAATATTTCAGTCAAAGTCTATAGATTTACCTTACGAGATAAAGATGTTATAATGTAATTATGGAAATAAATAAAAAGCGATATAAGGACCTGGATTCATTTTTCAAGAGAAAATTTCATAAGAAGGTTATCAAGCTTCCATTAGATGGCGGATTTACTTGTCCTAATAGAGACGGGGCTCTTTCTTCCCTAGGTTGTATCTATTGTTCCGATACTGGCTCAGGCGAGTGGACCTTTAGAGAGAAGGGAAGTATTTCTCGTCAGATTTCTTATCAGAAAAAGCTTTTGTCAAAACCTGGTAGGGATGAGGCCTATATAGCTTATTTTCAAAATTTTACCAATACTTACGGGGATGTGGATAAGATGAGAGAAATGTTTTATGAAGCCATTTCTCAAGAAGATATAGTAGGTCTTTTTATAGCTACTAGGGCTGATTGCTTAAAAGATGAGGTCTTGGAGCTTTTGGATGAGCTAAAGGCAAAGACCTTCCTCGTAGTGGAGCTTGGCATGCAAAGCGTAAATGAAAAGACGATTTCTCTTATAAATAGGGGATACAGTCATGAGGAATTTGATAAAGGTTTGTTAAAACTTAAGAATTTGGGCATAAATATATTAGTCCATATTATTGTAGGCCTTCCTTACGAAGATATGGGAGATTATCTGGCGGATATCTCCTATATCAATTCTAGAAATATTTGGGGAGTCAAGATTCATAATCTCTATATTGAAAAGGAAACCAGGCTTTTAGATTTCTACGAGAGGAAGGAAATAGCCTACACTATGGATAATGATTCATATGTAGCAATAGTAGTAGCCATGCTTAGAAGACTTGATCCTGATGTAGTTATTAATAGGCTCACAGGAGATGGGCTAAGGGAGGTAATCGCCTTTCCCTTATGGTCTAAGAATAAGACGAAGATTTTGGCTACAATTGATAGAGTGATGAAAGTAAAAGATTATAGACAGGGGGATTTATGGCAAGAAAATTAGATAGCAAGTTTTATATAAACTCATTGGAAGAAGATATTTATCAAAATAGGGAAAAGACTCTGCTACTCGTAGTAGACGAGCAACCAAAGCTAATGAAGACTATGGAAAATGGAGAGAAGACTGTAACAAACACCTTAACTCTCCTTAAGGCCTTTAAGGAATATGATATGAATTATCTAGCTACAGAGCAATATCCAAAGGGACTTGGTAGGAGTGATGACAGGCTTTTGGAATTAATCGAAGAGGATAAGATCTTTGCAAAGTCTCTTTTCGATGCAGCTATTCCAGAAGTAGTAGATTTTATTGAGAAGAAAGATATTAAGAAGGTCCTTGTAGTTGGAGCGGAAGGACACGTTTGTATCTACCAAACAGTAAGGAGCCTCCTCGATATGGGTCTTGAAGTCTTCCTAGTAGAAGATGCAGTATCTTCCTTTACAGAAGAGCTTAAGGCGACAGCCCTAACAAGCCTCGGGCAAATGGGCGCAGTTCTTGTAAATACTGAGATGGTCTTATTCGATATAGCAAGAGACTCAAAGGATCCTCACTTTAAGTTTATTTCAAATTTGGTTAAGAGCTTAAGATAATAAAGACTTCTTTTCTAGGTCTTTCTAATGAATTGTAGAAGTTTCTTTGTGATAAGTACCCATTAATGATATAATTTATACAAAAGGAGGCTCTATGAAAAGAGAATACAAATTATCATCTATAGTTATAATTCAATTTATAGGAATTGTAGTTGCTATTATAACTAGCAGATTATTTGAATATATAAGTCAGGACTCAGCTGTTTTGACTATTATTGCAGGACTTATTACATCTCTAATTTCTCTTTTGTTTCAATTTGCCATAGCTAGTGGACTTATAAGAAACAGAATGGGATCTGTTGGAGAGTATCTTAATCAAGTAAATCTAATTACAGGAAGAATTATTCTTATAAATATTATACTATCGTTAATCGCTAGCCTATTTACTATGGGCATTGGACTTTTGGGTGGAGGAGCAGTCTTTGTCCAAAATATAATAGCCAATGGTATGGGAAAAAGCATTGGTATGATACTTACAGTTATTTTAGTGGCTGTAGTATCCTTGGTATTTTCAATTCTTATAACTTACGCTAACTTTTATCTGGCAGATAAGCTTGTAGGAAATGAGAGGAAGGAAAGTCTTAAAGAATCAATAGGAAATATTTTTAAGATTGGTAAGGACCTTGCTGGAAAGACTATAATGGTATATTTAAAATATATAATTATCCCATTAATCATAGCTATTGTTATTGTAGTATTGATGATGACTTGGGGTGGAAATGATGCAGGAATGGGCTTTGTTCTAATTCTAAGTCTCTTATCCCTAATAGCGGTAGTCTATGTGGTATTTGCAACAGCAATAGTTCTTGCAAGATTATCTGATAACTATCTAGACTATGTAGAAGAAAACGACATTTAATAAGTAAAAGCAAAAGACGAGCTATTATAAACAGCCCCAAAGTTGGACATATAATCTAACTTATAAGGCTAGTTTAAAAGTTCGTCTTTTAATGTGGAAATTTTTATTTAATTTACCTGAGGTACCTCTCCCTCTTTTCTTAACTTTTCTAATTGGCCAAGGGCAAAGTCTTGGGATTTCTTTGGTGCCTTGGCCATTTTCTTCATCTTAGTCTTGCCAAATATATTAGTGTAAGATCCATCTGCCCAGAAGATATTTCTCTTTAAAAGAGCTGTGATAAGGGCAAAGATTGGATTTAGGAGGTTGACGAAGGCAAAAGGGAAAAAGCTTATAGGACTTACTCCCAAAGTCTTCATCTGATAGGCCCCACAGGCTGTCCATGGAAACATTACCGCCCACAAGGTCCCTGCGTCTTCTAGTGTCCTTGAGAGCATATTACGGGAAAGACCTAGCTCATCGTACTTATCTTCATACAAGGGAGCAGGGACTCCAATACCTAAAAACTGATCGCACATAGTCGCATCACAGAAAATCGATGTGACCATGGTAAGAAAAACAAGACCTGCAACCGAATTAATCCTTTCTTTAAGCTTAGCGAATATTCTTTCAATAATTCCAGCGCGCTCCAAGGCCCCGCCGAAAGAAACTGCAAGAAGGATTAAGTTTACCGTCCACATCTGATTATCCATACCACCCTTAGAAAGAGCCATATCTACAAATTCATTGCCTGTCTCTATGTCTGGGCCATAGTGAAGAATTGCGAAAATTTCCGCAAGACTTCTTTGTTTCTGAAAGATCATTGAAAAAACTAGACCCACGAAAACAGAAATCATAACACCAGCAAGTCCCTCGATCCTTAAAACACAGACAAGAATTATTAAAAGGATTGGCAAAAGAACAAGGGGATTTAAGTTGAAATTACTAGCGAGGGCTTCCTTAATACCTTCTGCAATATTTGGATCATAATTTGTAACATCAATCCTAAAAGAAATGAAGCTATAAAGGATAAGAGTTATCAAAAACACGGGTCCTGTTGTAGAAACCATAGCAGTAACGTGGTCGAAAAGACCAGTCTTTGCTACACCAGCAGCAAGATTTGTAGTATCTGATAAGGGAGAGAACTTATCCCCTATATAGGCTCCAGAAATTACCATACCTGCAGTTATAGCAGGACTAATCCCAAGTCCTTGGCCTATGGTCATAAAAGCAATACCGATGGTGGCTGTAGCAGTCCATGAAGAGCCACAAGCAAGTCCAACTAGAGCAGTGATGATGCAACCTATTGGAAGGAAAAGCTTAGGGCTTAAGAAAGTCAAACCATAATAGATTAGAGCAGGAATAGTTCCTGAAATCATAAAGGAAGAAATCAAAAGGCCAACAGTTAGAAGAATTAAAATCGCATCAAGAGTTGTACTGATACGATCAATCATCCCATCGACCATTTCCCTAAAACTTCTTCCGCAAACAAGTCCTACAAGAGTTGCAACAATAATTCCTATAATAAGAGGAAGGTGGGCAGCATCGTAAATACTCTCTCCGTCTTCTTTGGCGAAAGCAAAGACATAAATCATCAATGATATCATAGTAATAATAGGTAAGATCGCCTCAAACAAAGAGGGAAGCCTATAGTCTTTTTTCATAATAACTCCTTTATAAATCATATTAGCG
Organism: Anaerococcus sp.; assembly: GCF_030825785.1. Lineage (GTDB taxonomy): Bacteria > Bacillota > Clostridia > Tissierellales > Peptoniphilaceae > Anaerococcus. The sequence goes on along the minus strand of NZ_JAPJPG010000053.1, from coordinate 191 downwards.
TGATAAATTAACTAAGTATATTCTACAACAAATTGATAAAGATATCAACATTTAATTTCATATAATAACTAATTAATATAATAAATCAAACCTAGGTTGAAAATATACTAGCGACTTTCTTTTCTTTTAGAATCTTCCTTGGGGGTATTTATTGAATTTTTCTCTAGTTGTTATAAAATATGATGGAGGGT
>NZ_JAPJPG010000052.1 GCF_030825785.1 Anaerococcus sp. | reverse complement strand
TTCTTCAAATGACTTTGGTAAGGATATTATTCCTAAAATGCTTGATGAGGGTTTAAATCTATATGTATACAAATTTGACGGCTATTGGAAAGATGTAGGAACTGTTAGAAGTTTTTGGCAAGCAAACCTTGACCTTATAGATCCTGAAAATGAGTTAGATATTTATGATGAAAACTGGAAGATTTATACAGCTTCTCTTAATTTACCACCACACAGAATCGGAAAAACTGGAGAGCTAAGTGATTCACTTGTTAATGAAGCTTGCGTTATAGATGGTAAGGTTAGCAATTCCGTATTATTCTCAAGTGTTGAGGTAGAGGAAGGAGCCGAAGTTTATAATTCAGTCTTACTAAACGGAGTTAAGGTAAAAAGTGGAGCTAAGATTTATAATTGCGTTGTGACATCTGATATGACAATAACAGATAAGATTGGCAAGGAAGATGATGACAAGGTGTACCTTGTAAGCAAGGAAGGAATTGAGGAGGAATAATATGCCAAATATAGTAGCTTTAATATATAGTTCAGAATTTAAAGAGAGAAATTATGGTGTATTGTGCAAAAATAGACCAGACTATATGCTTCCTTTTGGTGGTAGATATAGGATAATAGACTTTGCTCTATCAAACATAACCAACCATGATATTTCAAGAGTAGTTTTATATGCAGATAGGATGATTAGATCAACTCTTGATCATATCGGAAATGGAAAAAGTTGGGAACTAAATAGGAGAAATGGTGGATTATTAATAAACTCTCCTTTATATAGTTCTAATGGAAATCTCAGCGAGATAGAGACATATTATGACACTATTAGATACTTTGAAGATCATCCTTCTGATTACATTTACATTAAAAACCCAATGTATATCAATAAGGTAGATATAACCGACGCAAAGGAGACTATGGAGTCCAATGATCTTGATTGTCTAATATTCTCATCCAAAACAGTGGATAAGGATGGATATTATTTAAATAGAAAAATAATATCATCTGATGAGGAAGGAAAACCATGTTCTGTAGGTCTAAATCTTGGAATGAGCGAAAATATTGATTTATTTCTTGGATCAATCATGATTAAGAGAGATTTATTTTTAAGAATCTTAAGAATTGCAATGGAAAGAAATTCACAAATGTCCTTACTTAACGCTATATTTTCTTTTGCTGGAGATGCCAATATAGATTTTTATAGACATAATAAGGAATTTGAAATAATATCTGATATTAATTCTTTCTTCGAAGCGAACATGAAATTATTAAATAAAGAAGACTTCGATCAACTCTTCTACGAAGATGGATTAGTTTATACAAAATCAAAAGATGAACCTTCAACCTCCTATACCAAGGAATCTAATGTAAAGAATTCTCTAATTGCTAATGGTTCAATCATAAGAGGTGATGTAGAAAATTCAATCGTATTCAGAGGTGTAGATATTGGTAAGGGCGCTACAATCAAGAACTCAATAATATTCCAGGATACTGTGATTTCTGATGGTGCAATTCTAAATTATGCTATCACAGATAAGAGGACATTTGTGGATAAAGATACTAGACTATTTGGTAATAGGTCTCATCCATTTATAACATCTAAAGATGAACATTTAGAGAAAGGATTGTAATATGAATATTCTCTTTCTTACTGGAGAAGCAGTTCCTTTTATAAAGACTGGAGGCCTTGCTGATGTAGCAGGGGCCCTCCCAAAGGAATTAGTTAAAAAAGGTGTGGATTGTAGGGTTGTGCTTCCTTTATACGGGGATATAGGCGACGAATATAGGACCAAGATGGAAAAGATAACAGAATTCTATGTTGATCTTGACTGGAAACACCAATATGCTGGAGTATATCATCTAAAATGGGATGGAGTTACTTTCTATTTTATAGACAATTTAGAATATTTTGATAGGAAAGGCTGCTATGGCTTTGATGATGATGCAGAGAGATTTATCTTTTTCTCAAAGGCATGTACTCTACTTGGCAAAGAGATAAATTTTCATCCTGATATAATTCATTCTAATGATTGGCATACAGCTATGGTTAATGTTTTTGTAAATGATTTTAGAAGGGGAGATTCTTACTATGAAGATGTAAGGACTCTATTTACTATACATAACCTTAAATATCAGGGGGTATTTGATGCAGAAAACCTCAGACTAGCTGGACTTGATGGATCATACTTTAATGAAAATGACCTTAAATTTTATGATGCTATTAACTTTATGAAAGGTGGTATAATCCACTCTACAGCGTTTAATACTGTATCGGAAAACTACTCTAGAGAAATCCAATACCCATTCTATGGGGAAGGCCTTGATGGTATTATAAGAAAATATTCTGATAAGCTTACAGGAATAGTAAATGGAATAGACTTTGATATTTGGGATCCTTCTACAGATGGACTAATTAGCCAAAATTATAACATTGGTTCTATCAATGATAAGGTTAAAAATAAGTTAGACCTACAAAAGATCTATGGCCTTCCTCAAAGAGAAGACGTACCTTTGATAGGAATCTGTTCAAGACTGACCGAGATGAAAGGTCTTGACCTAGTAAGGTATATAATGGATGAACTTTTGCAAGAAGATGTCCAATTTGTAGTTTTAGGAACAGGAGATTATACTTACGAAGAGATGTTTAAATATTTCGAATGGAAATACCCTGATAAGCTAGCAGCTAGAATTTATTATAGTGGAGATGAAAGCCATAAGATTTATGCTGGAAGTGACTTCTATCTAATGCCTAGTGTTTCAGAGCCATGCGGTATAAGCCAACTTATAGCGATGAGATATGGTTCTTTGCCAATAGTAAGAGAGGCAGGAGGACTTAAGGATACAGTCATAGCATATAACGAATATACAGGAGAAGGTACTGGATTTTCATTTGCAAATATCAATGCCCACGAATTGCTATTCTGTATTAAAGATGCCCTTAAAATATACAATGAAGACAAAGAGGAGTTTAAGAAGCTTGTAGCTAATGCTATGGGTCAGAACAATGACTGGGAAAAGTCTTGTGAAAAATATTTAAATTTATACAATGAAATTAAAGCAAAATAAGAAAAATGAAAGAAATTTATTAGAAAGAATACAAAGCTTTTTGTATTCTTTTTATGCTAAAGATTTGGCCAACGCCAGAATCAACGAAGTATATGATTGCTTATGTAGAGCCTTGATGGAAGACATAGGTAGAAAATGGGTAGATAGTAAGTCCGATACGATGGAATTTGAGGTATACATACTAAGCTTTGAATACTTGCTTGGAAGATTTATTGAAAGAAATATTGCAAGGATGGGCAAGGAAGAAGAGATTAGAGATGTATTAGCAGTGATTGGATTTTCCTATGAGGATGTAATCAATTTCGAAAAAGAGGCCAATCTTGGTGTCGGGGATATCGGTATTGGATCGAGTTTTCTGATAAGCGAACTTGCTAATAAGAAAATCAGGTCGGTAGCTTACGCTCTTCGTTATGAGAATGGTAATCTCAAACAAAAAATTGTAGATGGTAAACAGGTTGAGTATTCTGATTATTGGCTCGAAGAAGGATCGAACTGGGAGCATAAAAAAGGATTTTCCTATGAGCTAGATATTGACGGCAAGAAACATAAGTCTATAGCCTATGACATTGCGATAGTAAATGATAAGGCTGATTTTGTAAGCACACTCCGTCTTTTTCAGTCAGAACCTACTAAGGCGATAAACTATTCAGATTTTACAAGAGGAGATTTATTTAGGGCCTATGACGATTATGTGAAGGCAAGTTCTATAAATCAATTCCTATATCTGGATGATTCTTCATACGACGGAAAACTGCTAAGACTAAAACAAGAATACTTCTATTCGGCAAGCGCAATTAGAGACATATTTAAGAGATATATCAACAGATATTCTTCGATTGAAGGTATAGATGAGAGAATTAAAATCTTTGCCAATGACATCCATCCAACTATAGCCTTGGTCGAATTTATAAGGATTTTGCACAATAGATTTTCCGTTGGTATAAAAGAGGCTATATTTATAACAAGAAGGATATTTGAGCACATAGCATTTTCTATTACTAGCGATAGTCTTGAAAGCTATCAAGTTGATATGATTAAAAGGGTAAATCCTGAGATTTTGGAAACCATTATTTTAATCCAATCAACCCTCCAGGAGGAAGATCCAAAGGTCTTTTTGATCAAAAATGGCTACGCATATTTTAAAAATATCAACTTAGCCTTATCAAACAATTATATCTACCTATCTAAGATCTTAAAGGATGAAAAAAAAGCAAGAAGAAAGCTATCCTATACAAATCTTGGAACAGATAGATTAATGTATCAAGAGAAAAATAATAAAAAACTTATGGAAGTTTTTAGAAAATACGACCTTTATGACGAGTATTCATATGATATTTCTAAAATTGCAAGTTTAATAGATGATTCCAATTTTATAGATGATTTAGAAAGAGCAAAATACCATAACAAGCTTGAGCTAATTGAGTTGGCAAAAGAGAAGATAAATCCTTATAGTTTATTTGATGTACAGCTTTCTATAATACACGAAAGTAAAAGACAAATATTAAATGCCTTGGCTATTGCCTATAAATATTATTATTTTAAAGAAAATACCAATATTAGGATTACTCCTAAGACCTATATTTTCTCGGGGAAGGCAAACGAAGGATATTTCATGGCTAAGGAAACTATTAAATTTATCATGGCTCTAAAGCACATGATAGACAAGGATAAGATTATAAGAGAAAAAATAAAAATAGTTTTTATAGAAGATTTGGATGTATATAGGTCTAAAATCATATTAAAGGCAACTGACATATACAATAATTTGACCTTAGCGAATTTAGACAATCAAGACTTCCATATTTTAAACTCTGCTCTAAATATGGCAAATATCCTAACTACTAAAGGTGGTGTTTGTGAAAATATAGAAGGAAATAAATCCTTTTATATAATAGGTGACACTTATAGAAAGATAGTCGAAGATAAAAAATCTAGATCTTATGATGCGAACAGTTTTTACTATTCAAATGATATGGTAAGATATACTGTAGAAAATCTAATAAGAGAAAGTTATGATATTTTCCCATATGATTTTAAAGTGATGTATGATCAGATCATGATGTATAACGATTCGTTTAGAATCTTCAAAGACCTTGAGGATTTGCTTGTTAATAGAGAAGATATAGAGATAGACTATCTAGATAAGGATAAATGGGTCAAAAATGAAATCGACAATATACTATGGGCGAATAATTTTAAATTAGATAATAAAATTATAAGGAATGGTATAAATGATTGGAACAAAAATTAAAATAAGTGATAGAATCAAAGATTTGACTTATGATGAAATAAAGGACGAAAAGCTAGGAGCAATATATAAGAATAATAAAACAACCTTCAGGGTTTTCTCACCAACGTCAGAGACCCTAGATCTCTTGATAAGTGATGACTATATGAAGGTAAGGAAAAATAAATATCAAATGGTAAAAAATGAAATTGGTATTTATGAGATCACCCTAGAAGGGGACTATAAGGGTTATTATTACAACTATTTGGTAGACAATAAGTACGAAGTAACCGATCCTTATTCTTTTACAGCATCCATAAACAGCTTAAGCTCGGTGGTTGTTGACATGAAAGAAACAGATCCTTCTGGTTTCAGGGAGGAGCAGTCTCCACAAAACTTAGAAGAAGATGCAATAATTTATGAAATGAGCGTAAAAAATTATACAGCTGATAAGTCTAGTGGTGTAAAGAAGAAAGGGAAATTCCTTGGATTAACTGAAGAAGGAGGAAGCCTTGATGGAGTAAAGACTGGTATAGATAACATAAAAGAACTTGGTGTAAGTCATGTTCAATTACTACCAATATATGATTTTGTATCAGTAGATGAAGACGATTCTTTATTTTTTGATGATGAGAACTACAACTGGGGCTATGACCCAGAACTATACTTTGCTCCAGAAGGTTCTTATGCGTCAGATCCCTATGACCCTTTATCTAGGATAAAGGATACAAAGAAAATGATTCAGACCTTTCATAGGAATGATATTTCTGTTGTAATGGATGTAGTATATAACCATACATTCAAGTCCTATGATTCAAATCTTAACACCCTAGCAAGAGGGTATTATCACAGAATGAATGAGGACGGGAGCTTTTCAAACGGATCTGGTGTTGGCAATGAGGTAAAAAGCGAAAATGCCTTTACTAGAAAATTAATAATAGATTCCCTCTGTCATTGGGCTAGAGAATATAAGGTAGATGGATTCAGATTTGATCTTATGGCCTTAATCGATCTTGATACTATTAAAATTGCCTTAAAGGAACTTAGAAAAATAAATCCTAATACGATAATTTATGGCGAGCCTTGGATGGCCTTTCATTCTCCACTGCCTCTTGATAAACAAATCCTTAAGGGAGCTCAAAGATCAAATTCATTTGGTGTATTCAATGATGATTTTAGAGATGCTATAAAAGGTGATGCAAATGGCTACGAGAAGGGATATATTCAAGGGATTTTTTCTAATAAAAGCAAAATCGAAACGGGTATAGCTGGCTCTATTAACTTCGATTATAAAAGAATTGGATTTGCTGATGATGCAAATGAGACAATAAATTATTTTAATTGTCACGATAATCTAATATTATATGATAAGCTAGCAATTTCCTTAAATGATACTAAGGATATAGACTCTTATATTAAGCTTGCTCTTGGTCTTATTTTCTTATCCTTCGGTAAGCCATTTATCTATGAGGGCAATGAGTTTAATCATAGCAAAAGTAACGATGCGAACTCCTACCGTTCACCTCTTAGCATAAATTCAATCAAATGGCAAGATAAGTTAAATAATATGGATATATTTAATTATACAAAGGATTTGATTAAATTAAGAAAATCCATAAATATTCTAAGAATGACTAAGGCTATTGATATCAGAGGATCCTTAACTTTCATGGAAGATATAGAGGAGTCCTTGATTATTTATAAATTAGAATCTGAGAAAGAGAAATATCTAGTAGCTATCAATGCATCAATGGATGAAAAGTCAATCGATAGAAAAAAATTGGATGAATTTATTAAAGCGAATAAAATCAGTAAGATATTTACCAAAAAGGGTATAAATAAAATAGATAATAATGAAGAAGATGACTTAATACTAGATAATAAATCGGTAAATGTATTTAAATTAGGAGAGTTAAATGGACTATAAAGAAATTTATAACAAATGGTTAGAAGATGATAGATTTGATGAAGAAACCAAAAAAGATCTCTTAAGTATAAAAGATGATGAGGAAGAAATAAAAGATAGATTTCATCAATCTTTAAGATTCGGTACAGCTGGTCTTAGAGGTAAGCTTGGCGCAGGAACAAACAGAATGAATGTATACAACGTGGCCCAAGCAAGTCAAGGATTTGCCGATACTATAGCAGAAGGTGGAGAAGAAGCGAAGAAAAAGGGTGTAGCAATTGCCTACGATGTAAGACATAAGTCTGAAGAGTTCGCAAAAGTAGCTGCGGAAGTTTTTGCGGCCAATGGGATTAAGGTCTATATCCATAAAGAGATCCAACCAACACCAGTATGTTCCTACACAATAAGAAAACTAGGTAATGTCGCAGGTGTTATGGTAACAGCAAGCCACAACCCTAGAGAGTATAACGGATATAAGGCTTATAACCATGAAGGAAGCCAAATTTTAGATGAAACTGCAGATAAAATACTAGCTCATATACAAGAACATCCAGACTTTTTTGAAATACCAAGAATAGATTTTGAAAAGGGTTTGGAAGAAGGAATCATTGAGTATGTAGATGATCAATTGATAGAAGATTATATAAAGGAAGTTTTATCTTGTACAATTAATGATGAGGACATAGATAAAAGTATTAACGTAGTCTATACTCCACTAAATGGATGTGGAAACAAATTAGTTAGAAGAATCCTTGATGAGAGAGGCTTCAAGAATATCCATATAGTTAAAGAGCAAGAAAAACCAGACCCTGACTTTACAACTGTTGGATATCCTAATCCAGAAGATCCAAAGGCCTTCAAATACTCTGAAGAACTCGGTAAAGAAGTATCTGCAGAACTTTTACTTGCAACAGATCCTGATTCTGATAGATGTGCAGTAGAGGTTTTGGATAAGGATGGAGAATACAAATTCTTAACAGGTAACCTAATCGGTTCTTTATTAACAAACTATATACTAGAGGCTCTCGAGGGAAATAATGAACTACCAGAAAATGGTGCTGTAGTTAAGTCTTTGGTATCAACTGACTTAGTTAAACCTATTGCCAATAAATATGGAGTAAAAGTATATGATGTTCTTACAGGATTTAAGAATATATATGCAGTAGCTAATGAACTAGATGAAAACAAGAGTGGAAAGTTCATATTTGGTTTTGAGGAAAGTATAGGATACAACTATAAGGACTTTGTAAGAGATAAAGATGCTGTAAACTCTGCTATGATGATTACTGAAATGGCAGCCTGTTACAAGGCTAAGGGTAAGAGCCTACTTGATGTTATAAATGACTTGTTTAATGATTACGGTTACTATTCTAATGAAGTTGTATCAATTGTTCTTGAAGGTCTAGATGGACAAGAAAGAATTTCTAGAATAATGACAGAAGTTAGAAACAATCCTATTAAAGAAGTTTGTGGACTAAAGGTTAAAAATATCATAGACTACCAAAATGATGATACAGGACTTCCAAAATCAAATGTTTTAAAATATTATCTAGAAAATGATTCTTGGTTTGCCCTAAGACCTTCAGGAACTGAGCCAAAAATAAAGGTCTATATTAATGCAATTGATGACAACCTAGAGTCTTCTGAGAAGAAACTAGAAAATATAAATTCATTTATGCAAAATATCATTGATTCAATTGAATAAGTCAATAACTAATCTTGATTGAAAGGTAGTGATAAAATCTTATTAGTAGAAAATCTGAGTAATTCGAACAGTTTCTAGAAAAGATATCACTATATAAAAAGGCTCTTTGTCAAATCGTGTTGGTAAATAATAATCAACCAAATTCTTAATCA
>NZ_JAPJPG010000051.1 GCF_030825785.1 Anaerococcus sp. | reverse complement strand
GCGGGATTGGCGGAATTGGCAGACGCGCTAGACTTAGGATCTAGTGGGAATTTTCCCGTGAAGGTTCAACTCCTTTATCCCGCACCAATAAGTGCAAGACGCTGATAACTCAGCGTCTTTTTTTGTGCTTATTTTACAAAATCTTTACCTAATTCTTACAATTATTTTAATATTCCTGTGCTATAATTACTAAAAGGAGAATATTATGGCAGGAAAGGTTATTGAAGTCGAGGGTTTGGTCAAAAGTTACAAGGACTTTATTGCAGTTGACAATTTGGATTTCGATTTGTATAAAGGTGAGATTTTGGGACTTTTAGGTCCTAATGGTTCTGGTAAGTCTACTACTATTTCTTGTATCTTATCTCTTTTGAGTAAAGATAGTGGCTCTATTAAGATTTTTGGTGAGGAGATGAGGCCTGATTCTTACGATATCAAAAAAAGGATAGGTGTTGTCTTTCAAGATGTAGGCGTCTATGAGGAATTGAGTGTATATGAAAATATTGATTATTTTTGTGGACTTTACATAAGAGATAAGAAGAAAAGGAAAAAATATATTGAAGAAACTGTAGAGCTTGTTGGTTTGGTTGATTTTCTTGAATTTAGGCCAAAAAAGCTTTCTGGAGGTCTTTTGAGGAGACTTAATATAGCTTGTGGCATAGCTCACAAGCCAGAATTAATTATTTTTGATGAGCCGACTGTCGCAGTTGATCCCCAATCGAGAAATAATATTTTGGAAGGTATCAAAAAGTTAAATAAAGACGGAGCAAGCGTAATCTATACCTCTCACTATATGGATGAGGTAGAAAGCCTGTGTGATTACATAGTTATCCTTGATAAAGGTAAGGTTATAGCCAAGGGAGATAGTGATAGCCTAAAGGATATGATTAATCTTTGTGAGAAGATCTCCTTTGAGACTGAAAATTTACCTGATGAAGCCCTTGAAAGTATTAGGGCTATTGATTCTTTGATTGATCTTTCGGTATTGGGAACAACTTATAAGTTAAGTTTTTCTAAATCCAGGGATAACATTACAAGGCTAGTAGAAATCCTAAGGACATACGATATAGACTATGATCATCTTTCATCTTCTAGGCCAAGCCTTAATGATGTATTCTTACAGCTTACTGGTAAAGAATTGAGGGATTAGGATGTTCTTACATACTTTTAAAAATACCTTTAAGCTCCTAATAAGGGATAAGAGCCTACTTTTTTGGTCTTTAGTTTTTCCTATAGTCTTGGGATTTTTCTTTACCATAGCCTTGGGAAATGTTACAAAGTCTATGAACTTTGAGCCGATAGATCTTGTAGTAAAAGAAGACCTAAGAGAAGATAAGTATTTTGATGATTTCCTTAAAGAGCTTGAAGATGAAGATATAATTATTATCCACTCTGAAAAGAGTATCGATGATGAAGAAATTACTGCCTATATCAAAGACAGTGACAAGATAGTTTTTAAGAAATCTGGTATCTATGAATCTATCATAGAAGATATTATGAACGCTTATCTTAGAAAGGGGGCTATGGCAGAAAAGATTTTAAGGAAGAATCCTACTTTTGACCTAAGCTATTTGAGCCATAGAAAAAGCCATATTATTGATAAGTCAAAGCATAATCTCGATTTTGTAAATACGTTTTTCTACTGCTTGATAGGTATGCAGGCTATGTATGGTTTTTCTTATGGGCTTCTTATTATTTATAGATTTGAGGCCAATCTTTCCACTCTTGCCAAGAGAAATGCCATAGCTCCTTTAGGTAGATTTACAAGCCTTCTATCATCTATCTGCGTTGGTTTTATTATTAACTTCTCTGTTGTTTTGTTTACCATGCTTGTTTTTAATAAGTTGTATGGGGTAGACTTTTCTAATAAGCTCGGACCGCTTATTTTAATAGGGGGTCTTGGAAGTCTTTCTGGTGTCTTGTTCGGGATTCTTATAGGACTTGCGTCTAAGGCAAGTGTGGAGGTCAAAAACGGACTAGGGATTGCTATAAGCATGGTTTTATCATACTTATCAGGAATGATGGATTCTTCTATGAAGCTTATAATCGAGGAAAACGCTCCAATTATTAATAAATTTAACCCAATAGCCTTGATAAATGATGCAATCTACAGCCTCTATTACTATGATGGATATGATAGATATTTGGAAAATGTTAAGTATTTATTTATATTGATAATAATTTTCCTAGGTCTCACTCTAATTTTAACAAGGGGCAGGCAGTATGATAGTCTTTAAAAATTATTTTAAAATCGTAAGAGGCCACCTTAAGGCCATTGGCATATACACAGTTATATTTTTAGCCATAATATTTTTTTCAAATTCAAGTAATGATGAGTCTATAGACTATAAGAAGGCAAGAGCCGATATTTATATAGAAGATTTTGCCAAGAGCGACTTATCCAAGGCCTTTATCAAATATATGGAAAAAGAAAATAATATAGTTGATATGACTGGCAAAAATATAGACGATAATCTCTTTTATGGGAAGATTTCCACCTGTATCAAGATTCCAGAGGACTTTGATAAGGAAAAGAAGCTTGAGATTAAAAATGGCATAAGCGGTAAGGATGGGCAGTATATAAAAGAGTCAATCAATCTATACCTAGATCAGATTTTGACCTACGAAAAGGCAGGCTTTGATAAAAAAGAGATGATAGCTAATACAGAAGAAGACTTCAACAAAAGTGTTAAGGTTAGTCTAAATAAGGATAGTGGGCCGGTCGTAAGTAGCAAAGTCCATGATTTCTTTAACCTACTAGCCTACGTATTTTTAAGCCAGATCATCCTTGTAGTATCTTTAATAAGCTTATCTTACAAGAAGAGGGTTATAGCTATGAGAAATGAAGCATCTCCTATAAGTAGCTTTAGGAAAAATTTTGAACTTCTTATGGGTCATTTTGCCTTTGCTCTTGTATCTTGGGTCTTTTATATAATAATTTTCCTTATTATGAATGGAAGGTCATCCCTAAGCACAAGGGTTCTTCTAATGATAGTAAATTCTATGATATTTGCCCTAAGTACGGTAAGCCTCGCTATCTTTATCACAAAACTTATAGAAAGTGAAAATGCTATGATGGCTGTAATGAATGTTTTCGCCCTAGCTTCGTCTTTTCTAACAGGAGTATTTGTCCCACAAGAAATCCTTAGCGAAAAGGCCCTAATGATAGGAAAAGTCTTCCCAAGCTTTTACTATATAGCTAACAATGACATCTTAGTGAGTGATTTTAATAAGGAGATCTTTATTAGAAATATTGCAATCCTTATAGGATATATAATAATTCTTTTCTTTTTGAGCTTAGCTTTGGATACAATCTTGTTAAGAAAAAAATATAGATAGTTTTGTTATATGAAGATCTGGTATTTTCTTGACTATCAAACTGTTAATCATATATTTAGCTTAGACGATATTTCACAAAAAATTTATATAAATTTAATAGATATGACAAAGTATCGCCACAAATTTCTTGTATGATAAGGAAAACAGGAGGTAGTTTATGAGAAGAAATAAATCTGGTGGAGGATTTTCACATTTTATTTCAGCCCTTTTGGGAGCTGTTATCGGTGGTTTTGTTATTTATTTTCTCCTAGGTGGAGCAGCTAATAATGATAATAACATTGCAGAAAGTGAAAATAATCCAAAACAAATAGAAAGTAAGGAAAATAAGGAAAGTACAAAGAAAGATATAAATATAAATGCGGATGATTCAATTGAATCTGTTGTTGTGAAAAAGTCAATTGACTCTGTAGTAGGAATCAATACGATTTCTGAAGTTACACAAAATACCTTCTTCGGCCAACAATCTGGTTATGTCGAAGGAATCGGTTCTGGTTCAATTGTCACAGAAGACGGTTATATTGTAACAAACTCTCACGTTGTAAGTAATGGAGATGTGACCCAAATCAATGTTCTCTTCTCTAATGGTGAGACAAGCGAAGCAGAGCTTGTATGGAATGACGCTTCATTAGATCTTGCTATTATAAAGGTAGATAAGAAAAATCTTCCTGCTATAGAGCTTGGAGATAGTGATGAAGTAGGAATAGGAGATAGGACTGTAGCTATTGGTAACCCACTAGGATTTGAACTTCAGTCAACTGTAACTAGTGGTATTATTTCTGGACTAAATAGGTCTGTTAAGTTTAATACTGGTGTTACAATGGATGGACTAATGCAAACAGATGCCGCAATTAATTCTGGTAACTCAGGAGGAGCTTTACTAAACTCAAAAGGAGAGCTAATTGGAATTAATACTGCTAAGGCAGGTAATAGCGACGGAATTGGTTTTGCTATTCCAATAAATACTGTAAAACCAGTAATAGAAAAGGTAAGAAAAACTGGCAAGTTTAATTCTGTATATCTAGGAATAACTGGTCAATCTATTGATTATCTAAAACAAATTCCTAATTTCAATGCTGAAAAACTCGGTGTTGATGAAGGAGTGTATGTTGTTTCTATCTTTGATAGGGATAGCCAAATAGAAGAGGGCGATGTGATAACTGCTGTTGATGGCAAAGAAGTTACAGATATGAGCTCCCTAAGAAAAATCTTGTTAAGTTATTCTGTAGGGGATAAGGCGACTATTACAGTCTATAGAGACGGATCTAAGAAAGAAATCGACGTAGAGTTTAATATAGATTCATCAAATATAGATGAGTTCAATGAGGCTCAACCTGACGAAAGTAAAAACAATAATGGAAGAGAAGAAAGATCAAACCCATTCTTTAACCTTCCATAGAGAACTGACCTGGAGGAATCCGGGTCTTTTTAGTTACTACTGTCTATTGTCTAGTGTAGAATTGTTTTTGTAATATATACCTATAGCCATCATCTCCCTTATGTCGAGAAAAGTGAGCGTAGTCGAGACATCTAAAAAGAGATTCCTCCACTTCGGTCGACGGTAGCTTGCGGGCTCAGGTCCAAGACCTTCACCTCGCTAAGCCTCGATTTTGAAATCTTCGAGTTCTTGGAACTTATTTTTCAAATAAGTCCCACTTATTCGATTTTTTACAAAATCGAAGCCCGACTGTCCGGCACTCTGCCATCAGTTCACTATGTTCGATGTGGACAGAACCATTAGGGATAAGGGGAGGAGTAAGTTCGGCGGGATAATGGAGGGAAGGACCACATATCCTGTTTTTTATAATTTATTATTGTTGCCATCAACTCCCTTATGTCGAGCGGAGCGAAGCGTAGTCGAGATATCTCAAATTCTTTATTTTCCTAGTCAATATTTTTCCTTGACTCATGTTTACAAAGAGTGTATAATATTTGGGTCAAGTAAAAGACTTGACAGGTGATTTTATGGAAAAAATAGTAAAAGTGGCTCAATTATTTGACATATACGGCGCACTTCTTAATGAAAAACAAAGAGATGTTATTAATTGTTATTATAACGAAGATTTATCCCTACAGGAGATTGCTGACAATACCGATAGGAGCAAGCAAGCTATTTCGGATATGATCAAAAGATCTGAGGATAAATTATTTGAGTTTGAAGATGAGCTTTCTTTACTGAAAAGCCGCGAGGAACTGAAAGATGCTCTTATTAGTATAAGAGAGCTGATGGAAAGTTCAAATTATGAAATGGCAATTAGCAAAATAACGGACGTAATAGATGCGATTTAGAGAGGGATGCTATGGTATTTGAAGGCCTTTCGGAAAGACTCCAGGAGACTCTTGGAAAACTTACAGGCAAAGGAAAATTAAGTGAAAAAGATATAGATGCCGCTATGAGAGAGATAAGACTCTCTTTACTAGAAGCAGATGTTAACTACAAGGTCGTTAAGAACTTTGTAAAAACAATCAAGGAAAGATCACTTGGGCAAGATGTTATGACTTCCCTATCACCAGGACAGATGGTAGTAAAGATCGTAAACGAAGAGCTAACAGCTCTTATGGGTAAGGAAAATTCCAAGCTTGACCTTAAGGGATCTACCCCACATATTGTGATGATGGTAGGTCTACAGGGTTCTGGTAAGACAACCCATTCGGGTAAACTTGCACTTAAGCTAAAGAAGGAAAACAGAAACCCAATGCTTACAGCCCTAGATATCTACAGGCCTGCAGCTATAGAACAACTTAAGGTTGTAGGAAAAACTGCTGGTGTAGAAGTATTCGATAAGGATAAACAAGATCCAGTTAAGACTGCAAGAGAAGCTAAAGATTATGCAAGGCTTAACAATCACGATGTGGTTATCCTCGATACGGCTGGTCGATTACAAATTGATACTGACCTAATGGATGAGCTTAAAAATATTAAAGAAGCAGTAAATCCTGACGAGATACTTCTTGTTGTCGATGCAATGACAGGACAAGAAGCGGTCAATGTTGCAAAAACCTTTGACGATTACCTAGACATCACAGGCGTAGTACTCACAAAACTAGACGGTGATGCCAGAGGTGGTGCAGCCCTATCAATTAGACAAGTTGTAGGAAAACCAATCAAGTTTATCGGTGTTGGGGAAAAGCTAGAAGATCTTGAGCCTTTCCATCCAGACAGGATGGCAAACAGGATCCTCGGCATGGGAGATGTCTTATCTCTGATAGAAAAGGCAGAAAAAGAGCTATCTATCGAAAACGCCAAGGAACTAGAACGTAAGATGCGTGAGCAAACTTACACCTTGGATGACTTCATGGAACAAGTTCAACAGATAAGAAATATGGGACCATTGGAAGACTTACTTGCGATGATTCCAGGAGTAAACTCCAAGATGCTTAAGGGAGTTGATATCGACGATAGGGGATTTGTTAGAATCGAAGCCCTCATAAGTTCCATGACTAAGGAAGAAAGAGAAAAACCTGAAATCATTGGCAAGAGCAGAAAAGAAAGAATAGCCAAGGGTTCAGGAGTTGACATCAAAGAACTTAACAAATTGCTCAAACAGTTCAAAGAACTGAAGAAAATGATGAAGAAAATGACAGGCATGAAAGCCAACAAAAGAGGCAGAAAACTACCAAAAATGCCTTTCTTTTAGGCTAAATCAATAGGAGGAAACAATGGCAGTTAAAATTAGATTAAAGAGAATGGGACAAAAGAAAAAACCATTCTACAGAGTTGTAGTAGCAGATTCAAGAAGCCCAAGAAATGGTAAATTCATCGAAGAAATTGGAACATATAACCCAATCTCAAATCCAAAAGAGTTTAGAGTAGATAACGAAAAAGCTAAACAATGGATTCAAAATGGTGCAAAACCAACATCTATCGTTGAAAAACTATTCAAAGACAACGACGTATTAGCATAAGATGAAAGAATTAGTAGAACTAATCGTTAAAGAATTAGTAGAAGATAAGGATGCTGTATCTATCGAAGAAAGTAGAGATGGTGGAGAAGTAGATATACTAATCCACGTAGCAGAATCCGATAAGGGCAGAGTTATAGGAGTTCGTGGAAATATAATCAATTCCATAAGAGCCATAGCCCGTGCTTGTGCAATCAAGGAAGACGTTAAGGTCAACATAAGAATATGAGAATAACAGTAGCTGAGGTAATAACAACACACGGAATCAAGGGAAATGTAAAAGTAAAATCATTTTCTGACTATGAGAAAAGGTTCGATAAGGGAAGCAAGGTCTACATTGGAGATGAACTTCTCACTATAGAAGACTCCTTCGACCAAAAGGGCCTAAAGGTCATAAAGTTTGTTGAATATAACGATATAAATGATTCCCTAAAACTAGTTGGCAAGGACATAACTATCGAAGAAGAAGACTTAGGAGAGCTTAAAGAAGATGAATTCTATATCTATAAGCTTATAGGACTTGATACTTACTCCAATGGGCAAAAAGTGGGCAAGGTCAAGGACGTAATATCTGGAGTTTATCCAAACGATGTTTATGTCATAGAAACTACGGATAATAAAGAAATATTATTACCAGCCTTAAAGACTGTTATCAAAAATGTTGATATAGCAAACAACAAAATAGAAGTAGATAACCTAAGAGATTATGAATAGTGTTACCATACTTACCCTATTTCCAGAAAGCTTCGAGTTCCTCAAGACTTATGGAGTAATAGGAAAAGCAATAGAGAACAAAAAATTAGAAATAAAAATAGTAGACATAAGAGATTTCAGTAATGACAAGCACAATCACGTAGACGATACTGTATACGGTGGGGCAGCCGGTATGCTTATCAAACCACAAGTTCTATATGATTGTTTGATGTCTGTGAAGAAACCAAAATCAAAAGTCTGCTTCATGTCAGCAGCAGGCAAAAAATTAAATCAGAAATTAGCAATCGACTTTGCAGAAATCAAAGATCTAATAATAATATGTGGCCACTACGAAGGAATAGATGCGAGAATTACCAACCACTATGTCGACTACGAAATATCTATAGGAGACTATGTCCTAACAGGCGGAGAAATCCCAGCCATGGTCCTTATAGACTCAATGGCAAGATTCATAGGTGGAGTTGTAGGAAAGAAAGAATCTCTAACCACAGACTCCCACTACAACACTCTCTTGCAACAAGACGAATACACCAAGCCAAGAAACTTCAACGGATACTTCGTTCCAAGTGAGCTTGTAAGCGGAGATCACAAGAAGATAGCCGGGTGGAACAGGAAAAGTGCAATAGAGAAAACAAAAAGGGTTAGGCCAGATTTATATAAGAAATTCTTACGAGAGGAGAGCAAAGATGGAATTAATCAAAAAAATTGAACAAGAAAACCTACGTAAAGAAAACTTCGATTTTAACGTAGGAGATACAATCAGACTAAGCTACAGAATCAAAGAGGGAGATAAGGAAAGACTCCAAGACTTCGAAGGAACTGTAATCTACATCAATGAAGGTGGAATCAACAAAACTTTCACAGTTAGAAGAATCAGCTACGGAGTTGGAGTAGAAAGAACATTCCTATATCACTCACCAAGAATCGAAAAACTTCACGTTGTTAGACGTGGTAAGGTAAGAAGAGCTAAACTTAAATACCTTAGAAATCGTCAAGGTAAGGCAGCTAAAGTTAAAGAAAAAACAAATTACTAAAATTAAGGGCTTTTGCAAAACATATTTGCAGAAGTCTTTTTTTGTCATTTTATTAATTTATGATATTATTATATTAAATTAGGGTCTATAATAAATCGTGTTGGTAGAAGTAAATG
>NZ_JAPJPG010000050.1 GCF_030825785.1 Anaerococcus sp. | reverse complement strand
AGACAAAAAAGCTGCATACGACAAAGCATTAGAAGATGCTAAGAAAGTACTTGAAGATGCAAATGCAATCCAAGCAGATGTTGATAAAGCTAAAGACGCTTTAAAAGCAGCAGAAGAAGCATTAAACGGAGAAAAAGCTCCAGATGTAGATAAGAAACCACTTCAAGATGAAGTAGATAAAGAAAAATCTACAAAGGATACAGACAAGTACAAGAATGCAGACCAAGAAAAGAAAGCTGCATACGATAAAGCACTAGAAGATGCTAAGAAAGTCCTTGAAGATCCAAATGCAAGTCAAGACGATGTTAACAAAGCTAAGAAATCTCTAGAAGAAGCGGAAAAAGCACTAAATGGTAAAGATAGTGACGTTTCTGATAATTTTAGTCCAAATCTTCCAGGAAAAACAGAAGTAGAAGATAAAGACAACTTAACTGAAGAGGAAAAGGATAAGGTTAAAGAAGAAGTTAAGAAGGCAAACCCTAAGGCTAAAGACGTTGACGTTGATAACATGGGTAATGCAACTCTAACTTACCCAGATGGATCAAAGAATTATATCTCTTCTGACAAGACAGTAAGCGAAAAAGAAAAATCTACAAAAGATAGAACAGATGCTGAAGGTAACCCAGCAGTTGCACCAAGTAAAAAGCTTGGAGTAGCCGATAAGGGTAACTTAACAGATGCTGAAAGAAGAGAAGTAGCTGATAAGGTTAAGAAAGCTAATTCAAATGCAAAAGAAGTAATTGTCGATGCACAAGGAAAAGCAACATTAATTTATCCAGATGGATCAAGAAACTTCATCGCAGCAAGCGAGTTAATCTACGAAAAAGCTAAAGGTATTGAAGTAGAGAAACCTAGTCAAACAACAAATAAGACAGGTAAAGCTTCTAATGCAAATGTTAATACAGGTAAAGCCTCTAATACAAATGTTAAGACAGGAGTAGAGTCACTAACAGGAGTAATGGCAACACTAGCTACAGCAGTAGGTGGATTGTTCGTAAGCAAAAAAAGAAAAGACGATGATAGATAATATTTGAGAAAATATTATAAGCACAGAGACCTCAGGCTTAGGCTTGGGGTTTTTGTTTTGGAGAAAATTAGAGATTAGACTAGGAAGAGAAAATAATAAAGGGTCCATAATAAAATGATGAGCTTTAGGGCCCTCTCTTAGATGAGTTTTGAGAAAATACCCTAGAAGGCTTTAGTTTTTCTTGTTTTCTATAATAATTTGATTAGAGATTTAAACCCGACGTAAACAAACAAAAAACCGACGCAAATTTTGCGTCGGAAATACGTGAGATTTATATTTTCTTTTTTAATATTCTCATAGCCCATAGGATGGATATGATTGAAACTCCTACGTCTCCGAAGATTGCCATCCACATGTTGGCGTGGCCGAATAGGCCTAGGATTAGGATTGCGATTTTCACAAGCATTATAAATATTACATTTTGTTTTACTGTTGTGTTGGTAAGTCCAGAAATGTTGATTAGCTTTTCTATTTGTGAAAACTCTCCGTTTGTTATGAGGATGTCGGAGGATTCTATAGCAAGGTCAGATGCGGTCTCTCCCATAGAGATTCCAACATCGGCGTTTTTGAGAACTGGGGCATCATTTATACCGTCGCCTACGAAGACTGTTTTATCTCCCTTTTCCTGGTAGGTCTTCATTATTTTAAGCTTCTCATCAGGCATAACTTGGGCGTAGTAGCTGTCAAGCTTAAGCTTATCCGCTGTATCCTTGACTGCAGCGAGATTATCACCTGATACTATGGCTATTTCTTTAAATTTATCCTTAAGTTTCGCAATTGTCTCTTGGGATTTTTCCTTGATGTCATCTTCTATATAGACACTTGCGGCAAGCTTCTCGTCTACTGACAGATAAATGGCTCTTTCTTTTTTGTCATCTATCTTGAGGTATTTTGGAGAGCCAACTTTGATAAATTTTCCATCTTTGCTCTTTGCCTTTACCCCAAGGCCCTTTTCGTTTCTGATCTCTTCAAAGAGGTCTTTCTCTTCTCTGTCAAGCTCTTTACTTATAGCCCTGCCAATAGGATGGGTGGTCATGTTTTCTATGTTGAAGAGATAGTCTAAGATTTCTTCAGAGTCAAAGCCTTCTTCGATCTTTATATCCTTGATTTTGAAATCTCCTGTAGTTAGGGTTCCGGTCTTGTCTGTAAGTATGACTTCTGCCTTATCGAGGATTTCAAAATATTGGCTACCCTTAATTAGGATGCCGTTTTTGCTCGCAAGCCCCAGTCCTGACATAAAGGATAGGGGAACGGATAAAACTAGGGCACATGGGCAGGAAAGGACTAGGAAGGTCGCCGCACGAAGGAGGTAATCGGACCATACTCCTCCCATAAATAGTGGAGGGATGATAGCAAGAGCTAGGGCAAGTCCTACGACTATTGGTGTGTAGATTCTTGCAAATCGAGAGATAAACTTCTCGCTGTCAGACTTACTTGCTGCGGAGTCTTCGATTAGTTCCATGATTCGTGCTGCAACAGAGTCGTCGAATTCTGTCGTAGCTTCGATCTTGATTATTCCTTCTGTGACAAGGGATGAGGATATTACTTCATCTCCTATATCTACAGAAACTGGCATCGACTCTCCAGTAACAGAAGATGTATCAAGACTTGCCGTCCCTTCAATGACCTTGCCGTCTACTCCGATTTTTTCTCCATCACGGACAAGGATTATATCTCCTACTTCGATATCATCTAGGTCGACTTCTTCCGTGCTGCCATCTTCATTTATCCTATTTGCCACATCTGGTACAAGGTCTAGGAGGTCTTTGATGTTATCTCTTGACCTTTGGGTGGCAATGTCTTCGAATAGCTCTCCGAAAGAATAGAAAAGCATAACAGCGACCGCCTCTACGTATTCGCCTATGATAAAGGCTGTGATTGTAGCAAGTGCCATGAGGAAGTTCTCATCTAGGGCAGATCCTCGTCTTATTCCCTTAAAGGCCTTAAGGAGTACTTCCTTGGCTGATAGGATGTAAAGAATCAGGAAGGCCCATTTTCTGAAAGATCCCAAGTAGAAAAACATACTCATAATCTGGAGGAAGGCCCCCAAAAGAGCGAGGATTATGAGCTCGTTTAATCTGTCTCTGTGTTCTTTTGTGATATTCTTAAACATAATTATTTAGCTATAATTTGGCAGCCTGGCTCGATCCTATCAGCAATCTCGTTTGCCTTTCCTAAAATCTCATCCACATTGGCCCCGTCTTCTAGTTCAATTTTGGCCTTTTCTGTAAGGAAGGATACATTAGCATCTATTACTCCATCGAGCTTTTTGATTTCTCCTTCAATCTTGTTGCCGCAGTTTGCACATTGTAGTCCTTGGATTTTAAATTTCTTTTTCATAATTACTCCTTTATATGTTCTAGTCCTGTTTGTATAATTGTCTTAACGTGGTCATCTGAGAGATAGTAAAGCATTGACTTGCCATCCCTCTTGCTTTTAACTAGATTAACTTCTTTAAGGTATTTGAGCTGGTGGGAGATAGCGGATTGGCTCATATCGAGAGCCTGGGCTATGTCACCGACGTTCATCCTTCCAGCAAGTAACCTATACATTATCCTCATCCTAGTCGAGTCGGCAAAGACCTTGAAGAGGTCAGCCAAGTCGATTAGGGTAGTATCATCAATATTTTTCAGCGAATCATTCATGTGTGTCCTTTCATGTGCGTCCTCTTATATGAATAACTGTTCATATGAATATTATATCATATATGCTAGCGATGTCAATAGGATTTTTAAAAAGCCCGAGTAAATCCATATGGATTGAATTTTAGGAGAAATTTAGTATATTTATATAACGAGAATAGAATTATTTTTAAGATATTTAATAAAGAATTAAATTAATATAAATGGGGAGAGATATAGAAGTTATGCTAATAATCCTCTAGAGGAGCTTTATTGTTAGAGCAAATGTGAGATATAGGATTTCCCTTATATCTACTAAGGATAAAGCAGAAACAACGCCCTTGCTTCGACCGAAGTGGAGAAGCCTCTGAGATCTCTCGACTCTGCTACGCTCCGCTCGACGGTAGTTTTCGGATTCAGAGAAAGCCCATCCGGCTCATGGAGGATACCATAGCTTGCCCTTTATCTCGAAAAACCTCGATTAAGGTCTGCCATCAATTCACTTCGTTCATTGTGGCCAGAACCATTAGAGATAAGGGGGAAGTGGAGAAGTCTCAAGGATATTTATTAGCTCTCTTTTGAACTCTTCGAGTTCTTGGAACTTATTTTTCAAATAAGTTCCACTTATTCGATTTTTTATAAAAATTGAAGCCCGACTGTCCGGCACTCTGCCATTTTATTAATTTTTGTTATATATAAAGGAAGATTTATGAAGTTTAATTTAAAATCGGATTATAAACCTAGAGGCGATCAGCCTTATGCTATAGATAAATTATCAAAGGGAATCGAGGCGGGAGATCATCATCAGATTCTCCGTGGTGTAACTGGTTCTGGTAAGACCTTTACCATGGCTAATATTATCCAAAATGTCCAAAGGCCTACCTTGGTTCTTGCCCACAACAAGACTTTGGCCTACCAGCTTTTTACAGAATTTAAGGAGTTTTTCCCGGACAATGCTGTCGAGTATTTTGTATCCTACTACGATTATTACCAACCAGAAGCCTATGTGGCAGCTACAGATACATATATAGCAAAGGACTCTTCTATCA
Source organism: Anaerococcus sp. (assembly GCF_030825785.1). Classification (GTDB taxonomy): domain Bacteria; phylum Bacillota; class Clostridia; order Tissierellales; family Peptoniphilaceae; genus Anaerococcus. The sequence continues at coordinate 4,593 of NZ_JAPJPG010000050.1, read as the reverse complement.
ATGACGAGATAGACAAGATGAGGCACTCCGCGACCATGGCTCTTTTTGAGAGGCGTGATGTTATAATTGTTGCGAGTGTGTCTTGTATTTACGGCTTAGGAGATCCTATAGAGTATCAGAAGCTTGTAGTTTCTCTAAGGCCAGGTCAAGAGATTAGTCCGGAAGACGTTATGAGAAAGTTAATCGATGTCCAATATGTGAGAAATGATGTGGAGTTTAGCCGAGGGACTTTCAGACGCAGGGGGGATATCCTAGATGTTTTCCCTGCAGGCTTTGACCAAAAGGCTATTAGATTTGAGTTTTTCGGAGATGAAATCGACGAGATATCAGAGTTTGATTCCTTGACAGGTAAGGTTACTGCAAAGATTAGCCACGCTTATATTTATCCTGCCAGCCACTATGCTACATCAAGTGAGAATACAGAAAAGGCTATTGTTACTATAGAAGAAGAACTTGAGGAAAGATTGGCCGAGCTTAATTCGGAAAATAAGCTCCTAGAAGCTCAAAGACTTGAGCAAAGGACCAAATACGATATAGAGATGCTTAGGGAGATTGGTTTCTGCTCTGGCATTGAGAATTACTCCAGACATTTAAGTCAGAGACCAGCAGGCTCTAGGCCTTATACTCTAATCGACTATTTTCCAGAAGACTTCGTCCTAATGGTCGATGAGTCCCACGTTTCTATTCCCCAGGTTGGAGGAATGTATGAGGGAGATAGGTCTCGTAAGCAAAACTTGGTTGACTACGGCTTTAGGCTTCCTTCTGCCCTAGATAACAGGCCGCTTAAGTTCGATGAGTTCGAGAAACTAATCAACCAGGCAGTCTATGTTTCAGCAACTCCAGGACCTTACGAGAAGGAGAAGACCCATGGCAAGATGGTCGATCAAATCATAAGACCAACTGGACTTTTAGATCCTTTAATAGAGGTAAGGCCAACAGAAAATCAGATAGACGATCTTATAGAGGAAGTCCATGCGACTATTGCCAAGAAGGAAAGGGTCCTCGTCACTACTCTTACCAAAAAGATGGCAGAAGACCTTACGACCTTCCTTACGGAAAATGGAATCAAGGTCAGATATCTTCACTCAGATATTAAAACTATAGAGAGAAGTGAGATTATTAGAGAGCTCCGTCTAGGAGAGTTTGATGTTCTTGTAGGAATCAACCTCCTCCGTGAGGGACTTGATATACCAGAGGTTTCGCTTATAACAATCCTCGATGCTGACAAGGAAGGCTTCCTCCGTTCGGAGACTTCCCTCATCCAGACCATAGGAAGGGCAGCGAGAAACTCCGAGGGTAGGGTAATCATGTATGCCGATACCATAACAGGATCTATGAGAAGGGCAATTGATGAGACAGAACGCCGTAGGTCAATCCAAGAAGAATTCAACGAAGAGCACGGCATAGTGCCAACTACAATCAAGAAAAACATAGCTGAAATCATCCAAATCACCAAGAAGAAGGAAGAAGAGGAAATTGAAGAATTCAGCAAAGACGATATAGAGACAATACTAATCAATCTGGAAGCTGAGATGTATAAGGCAGCAGAGGAGCTTGACTTCGAGCGTGCCGCAGCCCTCCGTGACCAGATTAAGTCTATGAAAGATAATTTTACAGGAGTGATTAATTGACAGAAATTAAGATAAAGGGAGCAAGAACCAACAATCTCAAAAACGTGGATATCAATCTTCCAAGAGACAAGATGATTGTATTTACAGGCCTTTCGGGCTCTGGTAAGTCTACTCTTGCCTTCGATACCATCTATGCGGAAGGACAAAGACGTTATGTCGAAAGCCTTTCTTCCTATGCTAGGCAGTTTTTGGGCAATGTAGATAAGCCGGATGTGGACTCCATTGAGGGACTATCTCCATCTATATCAATCGACCAGAAGACAACTAACAGGAACCCAAGATCTACAGTAGCAACGGTTACTGAAATCTACGATTATTATAGGCTCCTATACGCAAGAGTAGGAGATGCTTATTGTCCAGTATGCGGTAGACCGATAGAAGCCCAAAGTATAGACCAGATGGTCGATAGGGTAAAGGAACTTCCTGAAAGAACGAGAATTCAAATCCTTGCCCCAGTAATCAGAGGAAAAAAGGGAGCTCACAAAAGAGCCCTAGAAAATATCCAAAAGGATGGATATGTAAGGGTCCTAATCGATGGAGAAAAGTACGACTTGGCAGAGGATATCGACCTATCCAAGACCAAAAAGCACGATATCTCTGTAGTTGTAGATAGGATTGTGATCAAGGATGGAATCGATGCGAGACTTACAGATTCCATAGAGACAGCTCTAGGACTTGCAGATGGCCTAGTTATCATAGATGTGATAGGGCAAGAGGAGATACTCTTATCATCTAAGCTTGCCTGCCCAGAAGGCCACGTATCCCTCCCAGAGATTACACCAAACATGTTCTCCTTCAACGCTCCAATCGGGATGTGTCCTGACTGTAATGGACTTGGTTTTCACCTTCAAGTCGACAGGGACCTAGTTATACCAGATTATGACCTATCCATAAACGAGGGGGCCATTGACCCTTATGCAACTTCCACCAAGGAGAGCTATTATTATGAGATGATAAGAGCTATAGCAGATCATTACAAGTTCTCCCACGATGATCCAATAAAAAAGGCTCCTAAGAAAATGATTGAAGATATCCTCCATGGTACAAATTATGACCTAAGCTTTGTCTTCGATAGTCATTTTTCTGGCAGGAAAAGATACACCGGACCCTTTGAAGGAGCAATTAAAAATATTTACGACCGCTACCAAAGGACAGGATCTGACGCTCAAAAGAAAAAGTTTAGAGAATATATGTCGGAAGAAGAGTGTGACACCTGCCATGGAGATAGACTTAAGCCAGAAGTCCTCGCTATCAAGGTCGGAGGAGTAAATATTTCTGAGCTTACAAGACTATCAGTAGAAAAGTCCGTAGACTTTTTCGCTAAACTCGAACTTTCTCCAATGAAGGCCAAAATTGCAGACCTTATAGTAAAGGAAATTAGGGCGAGACTCTCCTTCCTAAATGACGTGGGACTTACCTATTTGACTTTAAATAGGGCGGCGGCGACTCTATCTGGTGGGGAAAGCCAGAGAATTAGACTTGCGACTCAAATAGGATCTGGTCTTGTAGGGGTTTGCTATGTACTTGATGAGCCTTCTATAGGCCTTCACCAAAGAGATAACGATAAGCTAATAGCGGCTCTTAGAAATCTCACAGATATTGGAAACACCCTAATCATTGTAGAACATGACGAAGATACTATGAAGGAAGCCGACTATATAGTTGATATTGGACCAAAGGCGGGAGTTCATGGTGGAGAGATTGTCGCTAAGGGAAGTCTTGACGATATAATGAATTCCAAAAAGTCAATCACAGGAGACTATCTAGCTGGAAGGAAAAAAATCCCAGTTCCTAAGGAAAGAAGAACAAGCAATGAATATATAGAGATAAAGGGGGCTGCGGCAAACAACCTCAAAAACATCGACGTCAAAATCCCCCTAGGAGTCCTTACAACTGTAACTGGAGTATCAGGCTCAGGTAAGTCTTCCCTAGTAAATGAAATTCTCTACAAGCAAGCAACAAAGAAGATTAACAAGACAAAGATAAGGGCTGGTAAGCACAAGGAAATCCTAGGCCTTGATAAGATTGACAAGGTAATAGCCATAGACCAATCCCCAATTGGAAGAACACCAAGGTCAAACCCAGCCACCTACACCAAGGTCTTCGATGCCATAAGGGATGTCTTCGCCATGACAAACGAAGCCAAGATGAAAGGCTACGATAAGGGGAGATTTTCCTTTAACGTCAAGGGAGGAAGGTGCGAGGCCTGCAAGGGAGATGGAACAATCAAGGTAGACATGATGTTCTTACCAGATGTCTACGTCCCATGCGAAGTCTGCCACGGCAAAAGATACAACAGAGAAACCCTAGAAGTTAAATACAAGGGCAAGGACATATCAGACGTACTAGATATGACTGTAGAAGAGGGAATAGAATTTTTCCAAAACCATCCTAGCATAGTAAGAAAACTCCAAACCCTCTACGATGTAGGCCTAGGTTATATTAAAATAGGCCAGCCATCCACAGAACTATCTGGAGGAGAAGCTCAAAGGGTAAAACTTGCAACAGAACTTGCAAAAGTGTCCACAGGAAAAACCCTCTACATCCTAGACGAGCCAACAACAGGCCTTCACATGGCAGACGTCCACAAGCTAATAGAAGTTCTAAACAGACTAGTAGATCAGGATAACACAGTAGTAGTAATTGAACACAACTTAGATGTAATAAAAGTCTCCGATAACCTAATAGACCTAGGTCCAGAAGGAGGAGACGGTGGAGGAACCCTTGTAGCGAGCGGTACTCCAGAAAAAATAGCAAAAAATAAAAAGTCCTATACGGGGCAGTATCTTAAAAAGATCTTGTAGGAGATATTTTCGGGGAGGAGATATTTTTTTCTAAATATCTGGTACTAAAAATAGTTTGATATATCTATCTGGATAATCTATTTTTTATAATGATTAAGTTAATATCTTCGTTCTCTAGGGGACAGCCTAAGGGGGCGGCAGAGGCCCCCTCCAGTCTT